>CANMLK010000111.1 GCA_947498445.1 Beijerinckiaceae bacterium | reverse complement strand
AACGATACAGACGCTCCCCGCCCCAAGGGTCCCAAGCAGGCGCGGCCGGCGTCGTCTGGCGCCGCTGCGGATGAGCGCGCGGAACGTCTGGCGGCGGCGCTGCGGGAAAACTTGAAGCGCCGCAAGGCTCAGGCGCGCGGGCGCCAATCGGATGCTGCAGGGCGATTGGACGACGGGCGATTGGACGACGGGCAGGCGGATGGCGTGCAAACGGATGTACCGTCTGCGCCTGTTGATAACGGCAACACCTAGGCGCATCGCCGCCGGAGAGGACTGGGCATGGATCGCATCCGCATCACCGGCGGCCAGACGCTGAAGGGCGTCATTCCGATTTCGGGGGCGAAAAACGCTGCGTTGCCGCTCATGATCGCCTCGCTCATGACATCCGAGGGGCTGACGCTCGAAAACGTGCCGCGATTGGCCGACGTGCGGATGCTCATTCGCATTCTTGAGAACCACGGCGTCGATCACGCCATCGACGGCAAGCGGCCGGGGGACTCGCTCAATGCGGGCCAGACGATCCATTTCAGCGCCAAAAATATTGTCGACACGCTCGCGCCGTATGATCTGGTTTCGCGCATGCGGGCGAGCTTCTGGGTGCTTGCGCCGCTCATTGCGCGCATGGGCGAGGCGCGGGTGTCGCTGCCGGGCGGTTGCGCCATTGGCACGCGTCCCGTGGACCTGCTGCTCATGGCGCTGGAAAAGCTCGGCGCCAATATCGACATCGAGGCGGGCTATGTGGTCGCAACGGCGCCCAAGGGCCTGCGCGGCGCGGAAATCCATTTCGACAAGGTGACCGTTGGCGGCACGCACACGGCCCTGATGGCGGCCGCGCTGGCCCATGGCGACAGCGTCATTCTCAACGCCGCCTGCGAGCCCGAGGTGGCTGATCTGGCCGCTTGCCTCACAGCGATGGGCGCGAAGATTTCGGGCGCCGGAACGTCGACCATCGAAGTGCAGGGGGTGACTTCACTGCACGGGGCGCGCCATTCTGTCCTGCCTGACCGTATTGAGGCGGGCACCTACGCCATGGCCGTTGCGATGACGGGCGGCGACGTGATGCTCGAAGGCGCCCGGCCTGACCTGCTGCAGGCTGCGCTGGACTCGCTCGCGCTCACGGGAACCTCTGTCTCCGCGACCAGCGAGGGCCTGCGCGTGTACCGCAACGGTGGCGGTATCGCGCCTGTGGACGTCTGCACTGCGCCGTTCCCGGGCTTCCCAACCGACCTGCAGGCGCAGTTCATGGGTCTGATGACCCGTTCGGCCGGCGTGTCGCGCATCACCGAGACCATTTTTGAAAACCGCTTCATGCACGTGCAGGAACTGGCGCGCCTCGGCGCCCACATCAGGCTTGAGGGCGACACGGCGATTGTGGAAGGCGTGAAGCGCTTGAAGGGCGCTCCCGTCATGGCGACTGACTTGCGCGCCTCGGTCTCGCTCGTCATTGCAGGGTTGGCGGCCGAGGGGGACACGACCGTTCACCGCATTTACCATCTCGACCGCGGTTTCGAGCGGCTGGAGGAGAAGCTCGTGGCCTGCGGCGCGCAGATTGAACGCATCTCCGATCCCGGCTGAGGTAAAAGCGGGGCTGCGAGCCTCGTATTTCTGCGGTGGCGATCCTAAATGCAGACGGTGCGCCATCGGGGGGCGGCGGCGCGCAGTGTTCAACATTGTCACGCCGTTATGCGGCGGATAAGCGTTTTCGGGATCGCCCATGCAAACCAGCGCAAACTCTCCCGCCACTCCCTGTCCTGACTGCGAAATCCTGCGCCTTGTGGCGCTCGACCGCGAGGATCTCGAAGTCGTCTCCTGCCATATGCAGGACGCCGTCATCCGCGTCGGCGACATGGCTTTTCTGCCCGCGACCCATCGCTTCGCCTTCGTGGCGGCGCGCTTTGACTGGTGCGAAAGCGCAAAAAGCGGCAAGGTCGAGCGCGCCCGAACGGGCCTGCATTTCGACTGCGTTCGCCGCGTCCAGCGCACGGGGTTTGATCCCGCGCAGCCGGACACTGTGCTCAACGTGCTCAGCATCGCGTTTGAGGAAGCGCAAGCGCCAGCCGGCAACGTGATCATCACCTTTTCCGGCGACGCAGCCCTGCGGCTGGAGGTCGAATGTCTGGACGCGCAGATGCGCGATATGGGAGAGCGGTGGGAGGCGCGTGGCGCGCCGGTCCACGCCATCGATGAAACCGCGTCCGGCTGACGCGGTTTCGATATTCGGAGAGTGTTTGAATGCCCCTGCGACTTGATGCCCGTGACGCCGAGTTTCCCAAGGCCTTTCAGGCTTTGCTGGCGATGAAGCGTGAAGTCTCGCAGGACGTGGACGACGTCGTGCGCGACGTCATCGCCGATGTGGTTGCGCGCGGCGATGCGGCGCTCATCGATCTGTCGAAGAAGTTCGACCGCGTGGATCTGGCTGCGCTGAGCATTCGCATCTCCGATGCGAAGATCGACGCGGCGCTGGGCCAATGCGACGCGAAGGCGCTCGACGCGTTGAAGCTGGCGCACAAGCGCATTGTCGCATTCCACGAGAGGCAGCGCCCGCAGGACCAGCGCTTCACCGATGCGCTGGGCGTCGATCTTGGCTGGCGCTGGAGCGCGATTGAATCGGTCGGGCTGTATGTGCCCGGCGGCACGGCGAGCTACCCGTCCTCCGTGCTGATGAATTGCGTGCCCGCAAAGGTCGCGGGCGTTCCGCGCATCGCCATGGTGGCGCCCGCGCCAGAAGGGCGCATCAACCCCCTCGTGCTCGCAGCCGCGCGGATTGCGGGCGTTGATGAAATCTACCGCGTCGGCGGCGCGCAGGCTGTCGCGGCGCTGGCTTATGGCACGCAGACCATCGCGCCCGTCGTCAAGATCGTCGGCCCCGGCAACGCGTATGTCGCCGCCGCCAAGCGCCGCGTGTTTGGAACCGTTGGCATCGACATGATCGCCGGCCCATCCGAAGTTCTCGTCATCGCCGACGCCACCGCCAACCCGGACTGGATCGCCGCCGATCTTCTCGCGCAGGCCGAACACGACACTGCCGCCCAGGCCATTCTCATCACCGATGACGCGGCACTTGCGGACGCTGTCGCGCAAGCGGTGGAGCGGCAGCTTTCGACCCTTCCGCGTAAAGACATTGCAGGCGCCAGCTGGCGCGACTTTGGCTGCATCATATTGGTGGAGCAGCTCAGCGGCTGTATCCCGCTTGTCGACCGCATCGCGCCCGAACATCTGGAAGTGATGTGCGAAGATGCCGAAGCGCTGTCAGCGCGCGTGCGCAACGCGGGCGCTATCTTCATTGGCGGACACACGCCCGAAGCCATCGGCGATTACGTCGGCGGCTCAAATCACGTTCTGCCCACGGCGCGCTCGGCGCGTTTTTCTTCCGGGCTGGGCGTGCTCGATTTCATGAAGCGCACGTCGATCCTCAAGTGCTCGCCGGACTCGCTGCGCGAGATAGGGCCTGCGGCGATTGCGCTGGGCGAAGCCGAGGGCCTCAGCGCCCATGCCCGCTCTGTCGCCATTCGCATGAACCTGCGCTGATGCAATGAGCGACGACGCCAGCTCCAGAGGGCGCCTCGTCTCGGTCGTTCTCGATGAGACATCGATTGGCCGCGGCAATCTGGACCAGGAGCACGAACGGCTCGTCGCGATCTACGATCTTGTAGAGATCAATTCATTCGCACTGCCGGGCCACGATGGCGGTCCCTATGCGCTGCATATCTCGCTGCACGACAAGAAACTGTGCTTTGACGTGCGGGCGCAGGAAGGCGAGGCGATCGTCCGACACATCATGTCGCTGACGCCATTCCGCAGGTTGCTGAAAGATTATTTTCTGGTCTGCGAGAGCTATTACGCAGCCATCCGCACCGCTACGCCCGCGCAGATCGAGGCCATCGACATGGGCCGGCGCAGTCTGCACAACGAAGGCGCGACGCTGCTGGCCGAGCGCCTTGATGGCAAGATCGATTGCGATTTCGACACCGCGCGTCGCCTCTTCACCCTCATCACCGCTCTGCACTGGAAAGGCTGAAAGCCATGAACCAGGGCGGGGGAGGGACGTCATGACGGCGCTGGAGCGCCGGCCGCAATCGCTGCTCTTCGCCTGCACGACGAATACCGTGCGTTCGCCCATGGCGGAGGGCCTTGCAAAGTATCTTTTCGGCAGCGAAATTTTCATCGCGTCCGCTGGCGTGCGGCCCATCGAGCCCGATCATTTCGCCATCGCAGTCATGGATGAAATCGGCATCGACATTTCAAAGCACAAGCCGCACACGTTCGCTGAGCTGGAAGATGACGGCTTCGATGTCATCATCACGCTCTCGCCAGAAGCCCATCACACCGCGCTGGAATACACGCGCACGTCGGCGGTGGAAGTCATCTACTGGCCCACCATCGACGCAACGGCGGTGCAGGGCTCGCGCGAGCAGATGATGGAGGCCTATCGCGGCGTGCGCGACAGTTTGCAGAAGCGCATCAAGGAATACCTCGACTGGCGCCCGATGATGGGTGACGAATAGGGCGGCGCCGTTCGTCTACTCACCGTCATGCCGGCCTTCGCCGGCATGACGTCGTTTCAGCAATGTCTCGCCTTGCCGCTCACATGCCCTCAGGCCTGCCAGCCACGGCCACCAGCATCGTCTTGCCGTCGAACAAACGCTTCGTCACGCGCCGCACGTCTTCCATCGTTACGGCGGCGATCATGTCGTTGCGCTTGTCGAGATATTCGACAGGCAATCCATCGGTCTGCATGGTGACCAGATTGCCGGCGATCTTCGTTGAAGTGTCGAAGCGCAGCACATAGGAGCCAATGAGATATTTCTTGGCCTTGTCGAGTTCATCAGTCGTCGGCCCATCGGCGACGAGTTTGGCGATCTCTTCTTCAATGACCGAGAGAGACTCAGCGGCGCGTTCGTTTTTGGTCGACGTGCCGCCAGAGAACAGCGCCGCGTGATCGTAGGCGCCAAGCTGCGAGTGGATCGAATACGCAAGACCGCGCTTCTCGCGCACTTCCTTGAACAGCCGCGCTGAAAACACGCCGCCGCCCAGGATGTGATTGACCACAACGGCGATCATGAAATCGGCGTCATCGCGCGCAATGCCCGGCAGGCCAAAGCGGATCGTCGATTGCGGCACGTCCACATCGAGCACGCGCCTCTTGCCGGCGAGCGGCACAATGTCCGGCACGGGCGAGAGTGTTGCCTGCGCGGGCAGCGCGCTGAATGTTTTGTCCACCAGCGCCGACAGCCGGGCCGCATCAATCGCGCCGACAGCGCCGATCTTGATATTGCTGCGCGCCAGCGTCGCGCGGTGCATGGCGACAAGATCAGCCCGCGTAATCGTGGGCACAGTTTCCAGCGCGCCCTGCGAGGGGCGACCGTACGGATGGTTGGGGAACGCGTCTTCGCGGAAGGCCCGTGCGGCGACACGGCCCGGATCTTTCACTTCGTGTTTGAGTCCGGCGACGATCTGCGCCCGCACGCGCTCAATCGCGTCGTCATCAATGCGCGGCGCGCATACCGCCAGACGCAACAGCTCGAAACCAGCGTCGATGTTGCGCGACAGGGTTTTCAGCTGGCCATGAAAATTGTCATGATCGGCTGAAAACGCGATTTCGACGGCAAGGTCATCCATCGCGCGATGGAAGGCGTCCGCATTGTAGTCGCCCGCGCCCTCATCAAGCAGGCCTGCAAGCATGCTCGCCACGCCCGCCTTGTCGACCGGGTCTTGCGCCGACCCGGCCTTGAAGGCGAAGTCGAAGGCGACGAGAGGAACGGCGTAATCTTCCACCAGCCAGACCTCGATCCCGCCCGGGGTCTTCAGCTTCTGGACGGTCGCGGCGCGCGAGAGCGCAACTTTTTCAACTACGGCTGTCATTTGGAAATCCCGGTCTCGCAAGAGCGAACTGAAAAGGCGCAATCAGGGGCAGCGCAGGCCGCCCGCTGCTCGTCAGGCGGCTTGCGCGTCGTCTTGCGCGAGCAGAAAGCCCGTCACGGCCCGGCGCCTGTCGAGCCATTTTTTGGCCACCGCCTGCACGTCCTCGCCCGTTACGGCGTCGATACGAGCGGGCCATTGTTGAACGGCCTCTACCGTCTCGCCGGTCGTCAGCGCAGCGCCATACCAACGCGCCAGCGAGGTCTGGCTGTCCTGCGCATAAACGGCGTCTGCGATCAGGCGGGTCTTGGCGCGCGCCAGATCTTGCGCGTCCGCAGGCTCGCCCGCCATCTGCGCAATCACCTTGCCGACCGCCTCATCCAGCGTCTCGAGGGAAACGTCTGGCGCAGGAATGGACCACACGTAGAAGCGCGTGTCGTCCAGCGCCGTGCCGAGGTAATAGGCGCCAGTGGAAACCGCGACCTTCTGATTGACGATCAGCTCGCGATAAAGCCGGCTTGTCGGCCCGCTGCCCAGCAGATGGCACAAAACCTCGAGCGCCTCCGCATCGCCTGGCTGCGCGGAGGAATACGACGGCACGAGGTAGATGCGCTGCTGTGTGGGTTGCTCCACCTTTTCGTCCGCGAGCGAGACAAGGCGGTGGGCGCGCGGCTCGGGCTCGCGCGGGCGGAACCGCTTTGGCGCTTCGCCGCGAGCGGGAATCTTGCCGTAGATCTCATCGGCGAGCGCGCGCACTTCCGCTTCCGTCACGTCGCCCGCAACGATGAGGATGGCGTTTTCTGGCGTGTAGAAACGCTCGTAATAGGCCAGCGCGTCCGTGCGATCGAGCGTCTCTATCTCGTGCTGCCAGCCGATGATCGGCTTGCCGTAGGGATGGTGGGTGAACAGCGCGGCGTGGATGGCTTCACTGAGCTGCGAAGCGGGGTCGGTGTCTGTGCGCATGCGGCGTTCTTCGAGCACGACGTCGCGCTCGGGGGCCACAATCTCGTCGGTGAGGACGAGATTGGTCATGCGGTCGGCCTCATAGGACATCATCACGCGCAGATGCTCTTTGGGCACGCGCTGGTAATAGGCCGTGTAATCGTTCGAGGTGAATGCGTTCTCCTGCCCACCCAGTTCGGCGACCATTTCGGAAAATTCGCCCAGCTGATGGTTCTTCGTGCCCTTGAACATCAGGTGTTCGAGGAAGTGCGCAATCCCGGACTTGCCCTGCGGGTCATCCGCCGATCCGTTCCGATACCAGACCATGTGAGTAACCACGGGCGCGCGATGGTCGGGAATGACGACCACGTCCATGCCGTTGCCGAGACGGAAGTTCTTCACCGCGCCGCCGCCGATGGTTTCGCCGCCCGGTTGCGGCGTCAGGCTGGACGGTTTGGTCGTCGTGGGGCTGGCGGGAGCGTTCATGTGGCGCGCTTTCTCCGGTGCTATGGTCTCGACGCCGGCGCAGGATGGCGAGGCGACGCAAAAAGAGGGCGCGAGCGCCCTCTCCTCGATCTCAATATAGGAGGCTTTCGCCCGCGCGCCATGCGGCCGGTGTTCAGCGGTTCGGATCCTCGCCGCGCGCAATGGCGCGGCTGCGCCGTTCTTCCTCTAGCTGCTGGCCGCGCGCGTCACTGATGTCGATCTTGCGCTCCACCTCAAATGTATATTGTTGCGCGGTGGTCTGCGTGCGGAATCCTGCCGGCGGATCAGTGAGGGCCCGCCGCGTCGGTTCCTGACCGACCGCGACCTTCAGTTCAATTTGCTTGCGATTAGACATTGTCGACCAGAATTGTTCGGTATTGCAGAGCCTCTCGAGCGGGCCATCCCGGCATTCGCGCGGATCGCCCGCGGTGGCGACAGGCGCTCCCGGCACGCTAGTGGGCGCGCGGCGTCCACCAATGTCCTCGTAAGCTTCGCGCGGGGCGCGCTCACGGGCCTGGTTGCGGCGATTGCGCTGCTGGTCGGAATCCTGCGGCCAATTGGCGTTGCGGGCAGCCACACCCGTTCCCGGCGGGGGCAATTGCTGCGTGTTCGGCGGCAGGACCAGCGGGGCGCGTTCGCGATACTCAATTGTGGGTTTGGCGGTATTGCCGCCAATACCGATGCCTGCCGTCAGAAGCTGGAATACAGAGGTGAAAACATTCTCTTCGCCGTCATCGAGCGCCTTGGCGGGCGTGCTGACCGTGAGCCCGAGCATGAGAGCCCCGCCCACTGCGGCGAGCAAGGCCCGGCTTGAACCTGACTGACGAAAGATCATGGTGCGAAAGGTCATGTGACGAAAGCTCATGGCCAACTTCCCCTAAACGAGCGCTCAACTCACCCTGCCGCCGCATCTGGGCGATTCGGTGGCGAACCATCCGGCGTTGCGGCCGAAGGCTTCCGGTCCCCCGGTGGGGAGCCGTCAAAGAAGCTTTGATACAGGAGAAGCCCGACGCCGGCAACGATGGCGACATCCGCAATATTGAAGATGTACCAGGACAAGCGGCCCCAGCGCTCTGTATCGACGTAAAGATGGAAGAAATCGGCGACCGCGCCGTAAGCATAGCGGTCCCATGCGTTGCCCAGCGCGCCCCCGACGATGAAACCCAGCCCCAGACCGGTCAACCGATCCGGCACGCGCCATAGCCAGATGACCAGCCCCAGCGTGATGGCCAGAGTGATCGCCAGCAGGATCAGCCGCCCCGCCTGCGTCTCCGCCGCAAAAAGCGAATAGGAAATGCCCGGGTTCCACGCCATCACAAGGTCGAGGAAGGGAGCGACGTTCACCGGCTGCCTCTGGGCGATGTCGTAGACAAACAGCATCCAGTGCTTGTGGACCTGATCCGCAAGCAAAAGCAGGCCGGCGACGCAAAGGCCCAGCGCGCGCGGGCTGAGGGCGCTTACGCCCATTTGCCCAGCTCTTTCAGTTCGCGCAGCGCTTGTGCGTCGCGCGCGGTCACATCCGGGTATTCCGGGGCGGCGGTGGAGGGGTCGAAATATCGCCATGAGCGCGCGCATTTCACGCCTTGCGCCCGTACGACGACGACTGCAACGCCCGGAACCTCCGGCAGCGTAAAAGCTTCCTCCGGGACATCGCCCACAGGGTCTGTATCTATGTTCGAGGTAATGCAGACCTCCGCAAAATCTATATCTTCCAGCAGAACTCGTAGTTGCGCGTCCGAGATATAAACAATCGGCGCCGCCTCCAGCGACGAGCCAATCTTCTTTTCGGTGCGCGCGATTTCAAGCGCGCCCGTCACCACGCGCCGCACATTGCGGATCGCCCGCCAGCGCGCCGCCAGCTCATCGTCGCGCCATTGCGCAGGCGTTTCCGCAAACGTCGCCAGATGCACGGAATCGCTGTCTGACGGATAGCGCGCGAGCCACGCCTCTTCGCAGGTAAATGGCAGGATGGGCGCAAACCATGTCACGGCGCGGCGGAAGATTTCGTCAATCACGGTTAGCGCCGCGCGCCGGGTCTGGCTCGATGGCGGATCGCAATACAGCGAGTCCTTGCGCACATCGAAATAGAACGCCGACAGATCGCTGGTCATGAACGACGACATTGCAGCAATCACGCGCTTGTAATCGAACGCGGCGTAGGCGTCGCGCACCTGCCCGTCGAGTTCGCTCAGGCGATGCAGCATCAGCCGTTCAAGTTCGGGCATGTCTGCGAAGGCGACGCGCTCGCTCTCGTTGAAGTGCTCTAGCGAGCCAAGCATCCAGCGAATCGTGTTGCGCAACTTACGATACGTCTCGACAAAGGTTTTCAGAATTTCCTTCCCGATGCGCAGATCATCCGAATAATCGGACGCGGCGACCCACAGACGCAAAATATCTGCGCCTGAATCCTTGATAACCGTCTGCGGCGAAACCACGTTGCCGAGCGACTTCGACATCTTCTGGCCCTTCTCGTCCAGAACGAAGCCGTGCGTCAGCACAACGTCATAAGGCGCGCGCCCGCGCGTGCCGCAGCTTTCCAGCAAGGATGAATGGAACCAGCCGCGATGCTGGTCCGAGCCTTCCAGATACATCACTTCGTCAGCGCCGCCGTCGCGGATGCGGTTGATGCCGGCAAGACCGGGGAAGTTCTTGTCGTCTTCCAGTGTGAACGCGTGCGTCGAGCCTGAATCGAACCACACGTCGAGCACGTCGTCGATTTTCTCAAAATCGTTCGCGTCGTACTCCGGCGAGAGGAACCGCTGCGCCGCGCCTTGTGCAAACCACGCGTCGGCGCCTTCCGCCTCAAAGGCGGCGGCGATGCGCGCGTTGACGTTTTCATCAACGAGAATGTCGTGCGTGCCCTTCTTCACAAACACTGCGATAGGCACGCCCCACGCGCGCTGGCGCGACACCACCCAGTCGGGCCGGTTGCCGATCATGCCGGTGATGCGGTTCTCGCCTGCTGCGGGAACCCATCGCGTTTCGTCGATGCCTTGCAGCGCGAGATCGCGCAGCGTCGGACTGTTCGCCCCCGCGCCATCCAGCGCCTTGTCCATCGCGATGAACCATTGCGGCGTATTGCGGAAAATGACCGGCTTTTTCGAGCGCCACGAGTGCGGATATTGATGCTTGAGGCGCCCGCGCGCGAGAATGTTTCCCGCTGTCAGCAGCTCAGCAATCACCGCTTCGTTGGCGTCGCCCTTCTTGCCCTTGTCGTCGATGACGCGCTTGCCTTCAAAGCCGAAGGCTTCCTTCGTATAGAAGCCATCGGCGTCGACGGTGTAGGGGATGCGCGTTTCAATCTCGCGCGCAATCAGCGCGCGCTGGTTCGACATCCAGATGTCAAAATCGTCGCGGCCATGGCTTGGCGCGGTATGGACGAAGCCTGTTCCGGTGTCGTCGGTGACATGGTCGCCGTCGAGCATCGGCACATCAAACTCGTAGCCCGGGATGCGATGCGCAAGCGGATGCGAACACGCCAATATGTCGCGCGGATCAACACCGCGCACGCGCTCGAAATTCTCAACGCGCGCCTGTTTGAAGACGTCTGACGCAAGCCGGTCAGCCAGAATGTAAAGCGCGCCGGTCTTGGCCCAATTGTCGGCGGGCGCTTCCGTTATGCGATAGAGCCCGTACTCGATCCTGGTCGAAAACGAGATGGCGCGGTTGGCCGGCAGCGTCCATGGCGTCGTCGTCCAGATGACGACCGACGCGCCGTTGATCTCAGAGAGAAGCTCGTCCACGCCTTCGATGTCGAGCACGCTCTCGCCACTCTTTTCCATCGCAGCGCGCGTTGCGTTTTCGTTGCTTGGCGAAATCGTCTTTACGGGAAACGCGACCCACACGGTATCGCTGACGTGATCCTCGTATTCGACTTCAGCCTCCGCCAGAGCGGTCTTTTCAACCACGCTCCACATCACCGGCTTTGAGCCGCGATACAGCAGGCCGTTGGCGGCGAACTTCATGATCTCGCGCGCGATCTGCGCTTCAGCGGGAAACGCCATGGTAAAATAAGGGTTCGTCCAGTCGCCCGTGACGCCAAGACGAATGAATTCGTCGCGCTGCACGTTGAGCCAGTGCGCGGCATAGGCGCGGCACTCCTGCCGGAAGGCGATCATCGCTGCGGAATCTGACAGGTCCGGCTTCTGCTTGCCCTTGGAGCGGTAATTGTCTTCCTCGATCTTCCATTCGATCGGCAGGCCGTGGCAGTCCCAGCCGGGGACGTAGTTTGAATCGCGCCCCAGCATCTGCTGGCTGCGCGTGACGATGTCTTTCAGGATCTTGTTCAGCGCGTGGCCGATGTGGATGTTGCCGTTAGCGTAGGGAGGGCCATCGTGCAGCACGAATTTTGGCCGCCCGGCGCTGGTCTCGCGCAGCTTGCCGTAGAGGTCCATCGCCTTCCAGCGGGCGAGCAGCTCCGGCTCCTTCTGCGGCAGTCCCGCGCGCATCGGAAACTCCGTCTGCGGCAGGTAAAGCGTTTTGGAATAATCGGGGCCTTTAGCGGGCGTATCGGTCATCGGGCGGGGCCAATCGTTTCGTGCGCCAGCAAGGGCAGGCGGAGCGTGTCAGGTGATTAAGCGATTTGCAGGCGAAGCGCCAACGAGCAGGGGCAGCAGCAGGCGCAAAATTCCCGGCGCGCTCAGGGGCGGGCCGGGCCGGTAATTCGCTGAATGCGCGAAGGGCCGTATTGCATCATCTCCCATAGCAGGACGAAGGGAGCGCGTGAAGGCGCGAGACCCCACGATTGAAGTCGCCGCCACTTTGTTCTATATTATCGCAAAGTGGCAGAAAAGGGCTCTCAATGGCGGCGATCAGGAAGAAGAAAGCGCCCGCACCCGCGCTTGCCGAAAGCAGGCGAGGTCACTTTGCATCCGTGGAAAGCGCCAAACTCGCGGGCATTTTCTTGGACAAATTTCCCTCGACGCACCGATCTGGCCGGCCGGATGCGGCGGGAGCGAAGGCAGCTCGCACAGGAACCGGTTTGCGAGGCCTTCTGGCGGAAGCAGCGACCCTTGCTAACTCCGGCGAGGTCGGTCGCCTGTCCGCAGAGCAATTCGTTGAACAATGGTCCGTGGCCTTCACGTTTGAGGAACTGACGGCGATAGTAATCCCCGAACGTACGCTCGCGCGGCGCAAAAAGGCGGGCGAACCTTTGACGGTTGACGAGACCGAGCGCGCGTTACGATTGGCGCGCATCGCTACCGAGGCTGAACGCGTGTTCGCCGATCCGGCCAAGGCGGCCCGCTGGCTGCGCAAGCCTAACCGTGTTCTCAATCTTCAAACGCCGCTCACACTGCTGGAAACCGAGACCGGCGCTCGCGCCGTGGAGGAAGCCCTCGGACAAATCGACCACGGCGTCTATGCCTGACGCGCCAGAGCGCACCCTCTGGCGCATTTCAAACTATGCGGCATTGGATGGGACGGGCGGTCTGCACGTCTCCGGACGCTGGCACACGCGGGGCAGGCTGATCTTCTATTGCTCGGAGCATCCGGCGGGCGCGCTCACGGAGATGCTGGTGCATCTTGATCGCGAGGAAATGCCCGACACGTTTCGGCTTTTGCGCATTGTCGTTAAGGAAACCGCTCCCACGCAGCGTCTGGAAGAGGCCGATCTTCCTGGCAATTGGCGATCTGATGTCACATTCACGCGGGCGCTTGGCGACGCATGGCTTGCAAGCCGGACGTCGCTTCTTCTTGACGTTCCATCCGCTCTCGTGCCGTTCTCCCGAAACATCCTCGTCAATCCACAGCACCCGGCTATAAGCGAGGCGCGAATTGTCGAGACGTTGAAAGTACCGCTGGATCCCCGTTTCGCTTAGAGCGCGTTGACATTCATCGTGTCCAAATATGCGCGCTGACGATTGATAGCATGGACATGAATGCTCTCGGTGTTTGTTCGTAGCGCGTTGCGATGCGCCTGAAGTGTTTGAGCTTCAGGAAGAAGCGCTCGATGAGATTTCGT
>CANMLK010000110.1 GCA_947498445.1 Beijerinckiaceae bacterium | reverse complement strand
CTCGTCGACGTCATTCCGCGCAAGGGCGCTATCGTCAAGCCGATGAGCTTTGACGAGATCATGCAGATCGTCGAAGCCAGAAGCGCAAACGAGGCGCTCGGCGTGCGGCTGGCTGCGCAGCGTGGGCAATCAGACGAGATTGCGCGCCTGCGAGAAACGCTCGTGCAGGCCGAAGCAGCGCTCGCCGAGGGCGCGACGGAAAACCTCATGCGGCTCGACCGTGATTTTCATGGCCTGATTGCCCGCGCGTCGCGCAATGGCGTGCTCGCCGACATTCTGTCCAAGTTGCATGACCGCTCCTTGCGCGTGTGGTTTGTCTCGTTGAATTCACCCGGTCGCAACAGGCTCGTTCACGAGGAGCACGTTGCGATTTGCGACGCTATCGCCCGCCATGACCCAGACGCGGCCGAGGCGGCGATGCGTTCTCACATCGACTCCTTTCGAAATCATCTCAGACAAAATGCCTGACCGCGTATCCGGAGTTACCCTGTGCAGAAAGATCGTTCTGTTCTGATTTCGGGCGGTGGGCCAGTCGGCCTTTTTTGCGCCATGTTGCTTGGCCGAGCCGGCGTGGAAGTGACGCTCTTTGAAGCGGGCGCACAATTCACCGACGATCCCCGCGCAGCGACGACCCATCCTGCAACGCTTGAAGTGCTTGGCAAGGCCGGACTTGTCGAAGACATGATGACGGCCGGACTTGTCGCGCCGATTTTCCAGTTTTGGGATAGGCCGACCCGGCAGCTTGTTGCGCAGTTCGATCACGCGCTGCTTGCTGACGAAACGCCGTATCCGTTCGTTATCCAGTGCGAGCAATTCAAGACATCGCGGATCATCTTGCAGCGCTTGGACGCGATGCCGAACGTGCGGGTGATGATGAGCCACGCGCTGCAGTCGCTCGAGCAAGACGTCGATTCAGTCACCGCGCATGTGATGACGCTCGATGGCGTGAAAACATTCCACGGCTCGTATCTGATCGGCGCAGACGGCGGCCGCAGCACGGTGCGCAAGCAGGCGGGAATTCCCTTCGAGGGCTTCACCTGGCCAGAGCGTTTTCTTGTCCTCACGACGCCCTTCGATTTCGAGAAGGAGCTGGGATATTGCTATCGCAGCTACTTTGCTGACCCCGACGAATGGTGCAATTGTTTCAAGGTCGCCGCAGACGGCCCGCCGGGCCTGTGGCGAACAGTCTTTCCCGCCAATGCCGAAGTCTCTGAAGAAAGCCTGCTGCGGGACGATGTTGTCCACGCTCAGTTGCAGAGCTTTTTCCCCAAAGCCGAACCCTATGACATTGTGCATCGCAACCTGTACACAACGCATCAGCGTGTCGCCTCGACATTCCGTCAAGGCCGCGTCCTGCTGGCTGGCGATTCCGCGCACGTCAACAATTCCATCGGTGGAATGGGCTTGAACGGTGGATTGCAGGACGCCGCAAATGTCTCCGAAAAGCTGGCGATGGTGCTGACGGACAACGCGCCTGACAGCATGCTTGATTTGTATTCCATGCAGCGGCGCACGGTGTGCATCGAGTTCGTGCAGGAACAATCCATCGCAAACAAGAAGCGACTGGAAGCCAAAGAACCAGCCGAGCGTGCAAAGAACCTCGACAGCCTGCGCAAGACCGCTGCTGATCCCGAACGCGCCCGCGACTTTCTGCGCCGTGGCGCGATGATCACCATGCAGCGCCGCGCTGAATCCATCACCCTCGACGATGTCACCGCCTGACGGTGTGAGGAGCCAACAATGGCCATCAACAAATTGCACGATGAATTTAAAACGCTGGATATGAGCGTGGGCTGGGAGGTTCCAGCTGGATATCCCGAAGGCATCAAGCAGAAAATTCTCTCTGGCGCGCTTGATGAAAACGCCCGTACGGGTAGCCGTACGCGCCTTCTCAAGTTCGACCCCGGCGTCTTCACGATTGCGCCCTTCGTGCACACTTATTGGGAAGAAGTGTTTCTTGTTACCGGCGACCTGACCGTCGGCAATAACGAAAAAGGCGAGGGCGGCGAATCCTTCAAGCCATTCACGTATGCATGCCGTCCGCCCGGCGCTTTTCACGGACCGTTTAAATCCGAGACAGGTTGCATTCTTCTCGAAGTCCACTACTTCGATCCCGCGTGACTGATCGGGGCCAGCGCATGAAAATCTCAAAGCCGCAGGAGCCGTGGATTGGAAAACGAGGACGCATCGGCGTCATTATTCCATCCACCAACATCGGTGTGGAATACGATTGTCAGCAAATCATGGCGCCGGGCGTGACGTGGCATTTCGCGCGGTTCTTCGTGAGCCAGCCAGATTTGTCATCCGACAACATGTTCCTCGCTTTCATCGACGAAATCCGCAAAACCATCCCCGACGCGATGCGCGATGTGATGACGTGCGAGCCTACGTACATCATGATGGGCATGTCGGCGGAGACGTTCTGGGGCGGCCTTGCAGGCAATGTCGAGTTCGAAGAGCGCCTGCGCGAGCAGATAGGTCCGCACATGGGCATCACAAGCGGCGCCGCCGCGTTGAAGGCCGCGCTCGACGCATTTGGCGCCAAGCGCGTTGCTGCGCTCACGCCCTATCAGCGGGTTGGCGATGAACAGGTGCGTCGCTTTCTGGAAGAATCCGGATATGAAGTCACAAAGGTTGTGGGCCTCAAATGCGACACTGCAACATCGATTGCTCATACGCCGCCACAACAGGTGATTGACACGATCCTGCGCGAGCTCGATGGCAAGGACGTTGACGCCATCGTGCAAGCGGGCACCAATCTGTCGGGGCTCGATATTTTCCCCACGCTCGAAAAACAGCTTGGAAAGCCCGTTATTCCGATCAACGTCGCAACAATCTGGCACGCATTTCGAGCGACAGGAATCAACGATAAATTCTTCGGTCGCGGCTGGTTGCTCGAACGACATTGAGGTTTGAAGGAAATATGGCGAACGATCCGGTTCTGATCGCTGGCGCAGGCCCTATTGGTTATACGACTGCGCTGCTGCTTGCGCGGCGGGGCATTCCCTTCGTTCTGTTCGAAGCCGGCGACAAGATTTTTGACGATCCACGCGCGGGGACGATCCATCCGCCGACACTTGATCTATTCGAAGAGAGCGGTGTCACAAGTGCGATGATGGAGCAGGGCTTCATCGTCAATAATTATCACTATAGAGACCGCAGGGCAGGCCTGATTGCGGACTTTAACCTGAACGTGCTTGGCGATCAGACAAAGTTTCCATTTCGCCTGATGCTGGAGCAACACAGGATCTGCTACATCCTGCGCGACAAGCTGAAAGCCATGGGTCAGCACAATGTGCACATGCGCCATCGCGTCACGAAGGTTGAGCAGGATGCCGACGGCGTTACAGCTACAGTGCAATCAGATGAAGGCGAACGCGCGGTGCGCGGATCGTGGATGATTGGATGCGATGGTGGTCGCAGTCAGGTCCGCAAGTCCATGAACGTCAATTTTGACGGCTTCACATATCCCGAACGCTTTCTGGTTTTGAGCACGCGCTACGACTTTGCCCAGCACGATTATGCGATAACAAACTACATCGCTGATCCTGAAGAATGGTGCGCCCTGTTCAAGGTGCCGGGAAATGACGGCAAAGGCATGTGGCGCGTGGTCTTTCCGGCGCCGCCTGATGCGAGCCAGGAAGAATTGTTCGACGAGTCGTCTGTGCAGGCGCGTATTCAAGGCTTCAACCGCAAGGAAGGCGCTTATGAAATGCACCATCGCAATCTGTATGACGTGCATCAGCGCGTCGCCTCTCGCTATCACGATAGCCGCCTCATGGTTGCGGGAGACGCGGCGCACATCAATAACCCGCTTGGCGGCATGGGTATGAATTTTGGTCTGCACGACGCATTCAACGTTGTCGACAAGCTCTCCAAAATCATTCTCGAAGACGCCAGCCACGACTTACTTGATCTTTATGATCGTCAACGCCGCACTGTTGCGCAGGAATATCTGCAGCGTCAGACCATCGAGAACAAACGCAACATTGAGCAAAAAGACCCGGTGGAGCGCGAGAATTTCTACAATGAATTGCGCGGTATCGCCGCCAATCGTGACAAGCTCCACGCCTACCTGTTGCGCGTCGCCATGATCGAAGGGTTCCGCCGCGCACAATCCATCACCTGACACCATCGCACGAGCGTAAGGAACAAGCCATGAAGATCGCTATTCCAGACATGATTTCCAATTCTTACTTCCCTGCAGTCGCCGCGGTGGAACTCGGTTTCTTCAAGCAGGAAGGCCTCGACGTTCAGTTGGAGTTGATCTTTCCCGTCAACAAGACGCTGGAAGTGTTGCGTGACGGCGGCATCGATTTTGTCGGTGGTTCTGCGCACAGCGTGCCTTTCGCCTTCCCCGAATGGAAGGGCGGCAAGCTGCTCGGCGCACTTGCGCAAAACATGTACTGGTTTCTTGTTCTCAAGAAAGATCTGAAAGCGAAGAAGGGCGACATTAACGCCATCAAGGGCCTCAGCATCGGCGCGGCGCCGCTTGTTGATCTGGGTCTGAAACGTCTTCTCATCGAGTCTGGTATCGACCCCGACAAGGATGTGAAGATCGGGCCAGTGCCTGGCGCGTTTCTCGGCGAGAACAAGAACTTTGGCGTCGCGGCCGCAAAGGCGCTCGGCGCGGGTCTTATCGATGGCTTCTGGGCGAACGGCATGGGCGCTGAAGTCGCCGTGCGAAACGGATGGGGCGACATCATCATCGACGCGCGCCGTGGTGATGGACCTGCGGGCGCAATCAACTACACGCAGCCCGCGCTGATCACATCGGATGAAGTCATTAAGCGCGATCCTGATGCGGTCGCCGCCGCGTTGCGCGCGCTTGTCAAAACCCAGAAGGCGCTGATCGCGGACGTGTCGCTGGCCGCGCAAGTCGGCAAGGCGCTTTTTCCTGCAGAGGAAGCGGCGCTCATCGCCGATGTTGTGCAGCGTGACTTGCCTTTCTACACCCCTAACATCTCAAGAGAGTTTGTGGCTGGCATGGCGCAATTTCAGCGCAACATGGGGCTCATAACCGGCGAAGTCGCGTATGAGGATGCCGTCGCAACGCAATTCTCGCATCTCTGGAACGGCTGAGTTGAGCGCGTGACAAGCGACGTTTATGCAAAGCAGGGTTTTGGCGCGAGTTCGGGCTTCGGACTCGCGCCCGCATTGCTGATCGTCGACTTCGTCAACGGCTTCAACGATCCCGATTTATTTGGCGGCGGCAACATTCCGCAAGCGATCGCCAACACCAAACGTTTGTTGGAGGTCGCGCGGGAGAAGCGCGTTCCAATCTGCTACACGCGCGTGGTGTATGCGCAGGATGGGTCTGACGCTGGCGTTTTTTGCCTTAAGGCGCCCAAGCTTGTGCTGCTCACGCAGGCAAGTCATGCAAGTCAGATCGTCGATGAACTCGTTCCTGCAGAGGGTGAATATGTCTTGCGAAAGACGCAGCCATCCGCGTTCTTCGGCACTGATTTGGCGCCTTGGCTCATTCGTCGGCGCATCGACACAGTGATTGTGACTGGCGCGACGACTTCGGGTTGTGTGCGCGCCAGCGTCGTCGATTCAATGAGCTACAATTTCCGCACCGTGGTTGTGTCTGACGGTGTGGGGGATCGAGCCGCGGGCCCGCACGAGGCCAATCTTTTTGATATGCGTCAGAAGTATGCAGACCTCATGACTGCTGATGAAGTTATTGCGCGGTTTCGCGCTCTGGCGTAGTGTTTATCGCGCCGCCAGTTCGATTACATACTCACGGAATGTTTTTGGCGCCCGCCCGATCAGCCAGTGCAGCACATTGCCATTTCCCTGTAACCCGTGCTCGTCATAATGCCGGTTCATGATGTCGAAGGTCTCGATGCGCCAGTCCGGCATTCCCGCAGCGCGCGCCTTTGCCAGAAATGTGTCAAGCGGAGCAGCTTGCGCGCTAACGGGACGATCGAGCACATCAGAAATCTCACGCGCGCAATCCTCGGACGATAGAGCTTCCGGCCCTGCAAGTTCATAGATCGCATTCTCGTGACTGGTGTTTGTCATCACTTCCGCCGTTGCGCGGGCAAGATCGTCAAGATGCGCGAGGCTGAAGCGTGACGCTGTTGAGAAGGGGAAAGCGTGTATCCCTGCGTTGAGCACTTGGGGCCAGATCGATTCAAGATGCTGCATGTAACGGCCAGGCTGCAAAATCGTGAAAATCAAATCTGAGTTAATCAGCGCAGCCTCCGCCTTTTGCTTGCGCCGATGGTGCGGCACATTGATGTGCGGATGAAGCACGGACCAGAGAGCGAAGCGCCTAACGCCGGCTGTCCTACAGGCCCCAATCATCTCTATTGCGAGTGCATCTTCCTGCGGATGCATTGGTGGGCAAATGTGCAGAACAGCTTCCACGCCTTCAAGCGCTTGCTTCATCACGTCCCGCGCGAACATGTCACCTACGACAACATCAGCGACGCCCTTCGTGCGCAAGTCGTCGGCGGCGTCCACGCGGCGTACAAGCGCGCGTATTCGCGCGCCTCTTTCCATCAGATGCGCAAGGCAAGCGCGGGCTGTCTTACCTGAAGCGCCGGTGACGAGTATGAGGTTTCCGTTGGTCATGGGCGATCATCGCGATCTGAACGCCGCCTTACAAGGGCAGGGCGGTTGAGTATTTGATTTGATCGAGTGCGAAACTCGACTCGATTGATGATATGCCATCAAGGCGCGTCAGCCTTTGCTTTAAAAAGCGCTCATAAGCGGCAAGATCCGCAACGACCACGCGCAACAGATAATCGCGGTGGCCTGTCATGAGGTAGCACTCCAATACTTCCGGCCAATTGACGACAGCGCTGGCGAAGCGTTGCAGGTCTTCTTCTTTCTGACGCGTCAGCTTGATCGAAATGAAAACGCTGACGGGCAGGCCGACCTTGCGCTGGTCCACGGTCGCAGAATAACGCGCAATCACGCCGCGTTCCTCCATCAATCGGATGCGACGATGGCAGGGTGAGGGCGACAGGCCGACGCGCTCCGCCAGTTCTTGCAAAGTGAGCCGACTATCTTGCTGCAGCAGCGTCAGCAATTTGCGGTCGATTTCGTCAAGGTCGCTCAATTGAAATAATCCAGCGTGGAGGTGATAAATGGCGGATGATCTTACCAAAAATATTCAGCCAGGCGCAATAGTTTGGAACTTTTCGCCCTTCCGGGCCGCCTAAAATTGGTCCGTTATTTTAAAGGGGAGATAGCGATGCGCGATCGTGAAATCGAGATCCTGAAGGAGCTTGAGCGCAAGGTGCTCTGGCTATCTTCGTGGATGATCCACAACGCCAATCACATACGCCCAAGCTTGGATGGACTGAAAGTTGGCGGCCATCAGGCTTCGGCAGCATCTGTCGCAACGATTTTGAGCGTCATTTACTTCCGGGTGTTGCGGACTCAGGACCGCATTGCCGTGAAGCCGCATGCAAGTCCGGCGTTTCATGCAATCCAGTATCTGTTTGGGCTGCAGACGCGCGAGAAGCTTGAGGCTTTTCGCGCGATGGGCGGCGCGCAATCTTATCCCTCACGAACCAAGGACATTGAAACAGTCGATTTCTCGACCGGCTCAGTCGGGCTCGGCGTCGCGCAGACGCTGTTTTCATCTCTGGTGCAGGACTACGTGCGCGCGCACAATTGGGGGCATGAGCGGCCTGAGGGTCGCTATATCGCCATCGTCGGCGACGCCGAAATGGATGAAGGCAACATCTACGAAGCGCTTGTGGATGGATGGAAACAGGATGTTCGAAATCTGTGGTGGATTGTCGATTATAATCGCCAGTCGCTCGATGGGGTTGTGCGCGAGGGTCTGTGGGAAAAGTTCGAGCGGATGTTTCGCAATTTCGGCTGGGACGTGGTCATTCTCAAATACGGTCGCTTGATGGAGGCCGCCTTTGCGGAGCCCGGCGGCGCAACCTTGCGCTCGTGGATAGATCATTGTCCCAACCAGCTTTATGCAGCGCTGTGCTTCCAGGGCGGGGCTGCTTTCCGCGGCAAGCTCATGGTGGAGTTGGGCGCCGATGCCGACCTCAAGGCTTTGCTTGATCGCCGCACGGATGAGCAGTTGCACGCGCTGATGAGCAATCTTGGCGGGCATGACGCAGAGGCGCTGATCGACGCTTTTGAAGCGATCGATCACGACCGTCCCGTGTGCTTCATCGCGTATACAGTGAAGGGTATGGGGCTGCCATTTCAGGGGCACAAGGACAACCACGCGGGCCTGATGACGAAGGCGCAATTGGAGGAATTGCGCGTGGCGCAAAACATCACGCCAGGCTGTGAATGGGACAGGTATGAAGGCCTGCGTTTTGAGCCAACAGAAATTGACGCTTTTCTAGCGCAAACGCCTTACATGCAAGCGACAGAGCGCCGGTTGAAGGCGCCAGTAGTGCCAGTGCCGGAACGCCTTGGCTATGCGGCCGCGCCGGCCATGTCCACGCAGCAGGGCTTCGGACTCATCTTGCATGAACTTGCGCGCTCCGATGGCGAACTTGCGCAGCGCATTGTCACGACATCACCCGATGTCACGGTCTCGACCAATCTGGGCGCCTGGGTGAACAGGCGTGGACTTTTCGCCAAGGCCCGGCATCATGACCTGTTCAAGCATGAGAAAATTCCGTCTACTTACGCCTGGGAATTCTCGCCCTCGGGCCAGCACATCGAACTTGGCATCGCGGAGATGAATCTGTTCCTCCTGTTGTCGGCCCTCGGCCTCTCGCATGACATCAATGGCGAGCGGTTGCTTCCCATCGGCACGCTCTACGATCCGTTCATTCAGCGCGGGCTCGATGCTCTCAATTATGCCTGCTATCAGGACGCGCGCTTCATGGTCGTTGCGACGCCGTCGGGCGTCACGCTTGCCCCGGAGGGCGGCGCCCACCAATCGATTGCGACGCCGCTGATTGGCATTGGCCAGCCTGGTCTGGCATCTTTCGAGCCCGCCTTTGTCGACGAACTTGCCGTCATGATGAAGTGGGGTTTTGACCACATGCAGCTTGCTGGCGGGTGCGGCCCACAGGATGAGGCGGGCGGCTCGGTTTATTTGCGTCTTTCGACGCGCACGCTGGAGCAAATTCCGCGCGTGATGACGCCCGTGCTTGCCCAATCCATAACCAACGGCGCGTACTGGCTGCGCGAGCCGGGCCCTAATTGCGAAGTTGTCATCGTCTATACTGGAGCTGTCGCGCCCGAAGCTATCGAGGCCGCCGGATTGCTCAGTGAAGATCGCCGCGATATCGGACTTCTCGCCGTAACCTCGGCGGACAGGTTGTTTGCACAATGGTCGCGATCAAGAACTTTACGGACGCAAAGTCACGTAGCGCAATTGCTGGGCGCGGTTCCACCTCATTGCGCCATCGTTACCGTTAACGATGGTCATCCCGCTGCTCTAGCCTGGCTAGGCGGGGTTAAGGGTCATCGCGTCACCTCGATCGGTGTTGAGGCATTCGGTCAATCGGCGTCACTTGATGATCTGTACGCCTCGTTCGGCATCGACGTGAATGGCGTCATCCGGGCGGTCGAACAGGTCACTGAAGGCAAGCCCGTTCGCCATCGCAAGAGTTTTTGGCCTGCCTGACCGAAAACTCGTTCAAAGGTGAAGAAAGCCGCTTGTCAAAGGCCTGATCGCAACTAAACTCACGCTCGCAAAACGCGCAAGAAGCGCGGAGGGGACTAGGATCTTCCTTAATCAGGAGCAGTCATGCCGAAGGGCTATATCATTGCGCGTGTCACCGTAGACGATAACGACGCGTACATGCGTTACGCGCAGGCCGCGTCTGTCGCCATGAAGAAATATGGCGCCCGAATTCTCGCGCGCGGCGGCAAGTATGAGGCGCTGGACGGGGTTGCGCGTCCGCGCAACGTCATCCTTGAATTCGAAAGCTACGATAAGGCCAAGGCCTACTTCAATTCGCCCGAATATCAGGCTGCGCGAGAACATCGCGTGGGCGGAAGCACGGGAGAATTCGTGCTTGTTGAGGGCTTCGACGGGCCTCAGCCTCAGGAGCATTGAGTCTGGCGCGGCATGAATGGTGCATGCGCGTTAGCATGGTCTGCTTTTCGGAGTATGGACGGATGATTTCAAGGATTTCGCGAACCAAAAAAGGCAGTTCTCTGACGCGTCGACTGTTCATCGCCGCAACCTGTTTCGCAGGTCTTGCGGGCATGGCGGCCCCGGCAAGCGCGCAGCAATGGCCAACCCGGCCGGTCACAATCGTTGTGCCTTTCCCTGCGGGCGGCAACACGGATACGATGGCTCGCCTCTCAGCTGATTACATGTCGCGCACGCTGGGGCAAAACTTCATCGTCGAGAACAGGCCGACAGCGGGCGGGGTGGTCGCTTCGGCGCAAATCGCGCGAGGTGATCCAGACGGGTCAACACTTTATTTCGCATCAGCCGGTCAGCTCATCATCCTCCCGCTAATGCAAAAGGTGAACTATGATCCTGAGAAGGATTTCATCCCGGTCAGTATCTTTGGGACGGGGCCTTTCATCCTCGGCGTTCGCGCGAACTTGCCTGCAAACACGATCCCGGAGTTGATCGCTTACGCCAAGGGGCACAAGGACAAGTTGAACGTAGCGTCGGCCGGGCAGGGGTCCATCGGCCATTTGTCCGCCGCTTTGTTTGGCAAGAAGGCCGGCGCCGATTTCGTGTTCGTCCCCTACAAGGGCGGCGGGCCTGCCATGCAGGCGCTGCTGAACCACGAGACCGACATCTACTTCGGTAACGCCTCCGAATTGCTTCAGCACATTGGGGGCGGACGCATCCGCGTGCTTGGCGTTTCGTCAGAAAAGCCTCTGGCGCAGATACCTGACGTACCCCTAGTCGCCTCAGTTTTCCCGGGCTTCAAGACATCGTCGTGGAACGGATTCTTTGTGACTGCCGGTACGCCGCAAGCGATTGTCACGCGGCTTGAACAAGCCGTGGCCGCCGCAGCCAAGGACCCTACGATCCGCAGCAGACTTGAAGCTCTGGGAATCGAGCCCGTTGGTAATACGTCGAAGGAATTCGCCGCGATCATCGAGGCCGACAAGCCGACATATCGTGAAGCGGTCGAGGCTGCCGGCCTGCTCGCCAAATAAGCGATCAGCCAAGGCTCTATAGCTGACATATCTCATGCGGAGGCAAGCTCCATGCGCAAGAATCTATTTCGGGCATTCCTGATTGGTTCACTTGCCTCCGCGTCGACGCTTCCTGCACGCGCAGATGAATTAGCCGATTTTTACAAAGCCAATCCGATCACCATCGTTGTCGGTTTTGGCGTTGGGGGCGGTTACGATGTGTATTCGCGAACCTTGACGCGACATATGGGAAAACACATGCCGGGCGCGCCTAACGCTCTGGTGCGCAACATGCCGGGTGCCGGCTCCATGGCCGCCGCAAATTACATTTACAATAACGCACCCAAGGATGGGACGCAGTTTGCGACGTTCTCCCGCAGCATTCCCACGCAACCGCTCTTTGACAAGACGGGCGTGCAATTCGACGCGCTCAAGCTGAACTGGATTGGCAGTCCCGCGTCCGAGGTCAGCGTTGTGTTCTCTCCCGTCGAAAAGAAATTTCGCACAATTGATGACTTGCGCGCGCGACCGATGACCGTGCCCGCCAGTGGGCTGGGCGCCGACAGCGCAGTATATCCATTCGTCATCAACGCCCTGCTCGGCACGAAAATGAAGGTTGTCACCGGTTATCAAGGCTCTGGCGATTTCATGCTCGCCATTGAGCGCGGTGAAGTTGACGGCATGGGCGGCTCTTCGATCAGCACGCTGCGTTCGACGCGGCCGCAATGGCTCAAGGAAAACAAGATCGACATCATTCTGCAGATTGCCCTTCGTAAGCACCCTGATTACCCGGATGCTCCTCTGGCGCTGGACTTCTTGACGGATCCGTCCGACCGAAAGGTCATGGAGCTCATTTTCTCGCGGCAGGAAATTGCCTTTCCCTATGCAGCGCCACCCGGCATTCCAGCTGATCGGCTAGCGGCGCTGCGCAAGGGTTTTGCAGATACATTGCGCGATCCGGCGTTCGTGCAGGAGGCCACCAAAATGGGCCTGGAAGTATCGCCTGTCAGTGGCGAAGAGGTTCTGAAACTCCTCACCTCAGCATACTCAACGTCCTCTGATCTGGTTGAGCGGGCGAGGCAGGCGGTAACGCAAAAGCCTTGAACCGCGACTGCAGCAAATAGCCTGCCTCGCCCCCATCACCGGTCGCAAGAGAGGCGACTGCGGGCTGGCGGCAAGTGTCACATTTCGGCTAGTCTGACGTCCTCTATTTTGATGAGGCCTGATGCCTTCCCCTGACGTCCTGACAATTCGCTCTTTTGACGGCGCAGCGCTGAGCCTGCAGCGTCTTCCGCTTGCAGATCGTCCCCGGCTTATTCTCTCCCACGGCAATGGCTTTGCCATGGGCGGTTATCGCGCTTTCTGGACGTTGCTCGCGGCGGATTTTGACCTTGTGCTGTTCGACCTGCGCAATCACGGGTCAAGCGGCGCCACGCCCATAGAGGCGCACACGATTGATGCAATGGCGAATGATCACGTCAGCGTGGCTGCAGCCTGCCGCGATGCTTTTGGCGCACGCGAGACGTTCGGGGTTTTTCATTCAGTTTCCGCCATCGCGGCTACGCTCGCTGGGCAAGCACGCAACATCTGGGATGGCGTTGTGCTCATCGATCCGCCATTGGTGAGCCTTGATCCTGAAACCGGGCTTGTGCGCAGCGCAGACGACCGGCTGGCGCAATACGCGCGGAATCGCGAGACGCGCTTTGAATCCGTGCAGGCTTACGCAGCCTTGATTGCAACAGGCGTCGGTCGATATTGGGTAGAAGACGCCGCGCTCGACATGGCGCGATCGGTCACCCGCGCCCACCCCGGCGGCGGCGTTGAGCTTGTTTGTCCGGCCGAATACGAAGCCCAAATCTATGAACAGAACGGGCAAACCAATTCCTACGTCGCTCTGGGCGCCATGAAGGACCGCGTCGCGATACTGGGCGCAGACGCTGATGCGCCCCGCGCACTCCATCCCGCCCGTGCCACGCGTGTTGCTGCGCGAGCCTTCGGCCTGCCTTACGCCTCAGTGGCGCAGACGAGCCACATGCTGCAAGTCGAAAAGCCGGAGGTCGCCGCAGCCGCGCTCCGCGCCCTTTTGAAAAGACTGCAGTCAGGCTAGAGCGCGTTGACATTCATCGTGTCCAAATATGCGCGCTGACGATTGATAGCATGGACATGAATGCTCTCGGTGTTTGTTCGTAGCGCGTTGCGATGCGCCTGAAGTGTTTGAGCTTCAGGAAGAAGCGCTCGATGAGATTTCGT
>CANMLK010000109.1 GCA_947498445.1 Beijerinckiaceae bacterium | reverse complement strand
GATGGCCTGGATGACCGGTCCCCACGACCCAAAGCGGTCCGCGACCTTCCTGAAATTATAGCCGGCGTCGAGAAGCACCAGCGCGTTGGCGCGCCGCGCCAGACGATGCGTCGCAGAGCCATCCTTCGCAAGCGCGATCAGATCGGCGCAATAAACGTTATATTTACTTATGCGCAGCAGGCATCACGCCACCGAATCGTGAACTTACATATCGGCCTACAAGCGCCACGCCAAGTGTAAGAAATGTCACCACAACGCCGATCGTGGACGCCAATTCCAATCGGCCGTCTGCCGCTGCTTCGAGCTGAAACATGGACAACGGCTGATTTCCAGTCGTGGTGAGAAGCGCCACGTAGCTAGTTACCCTCGCGGCGTTGGAAAACGTCAGAGTCGCAACGACGACAATCGTGGGAAGGATCAGCGGGATGATTATGCGACGGAAGGTGTACTGAAAGCTCGCTCCGCAAACCTGGGACGCCTGTTCGAGTTCGCTGCCAAGTTGGACCATGCTACTCTTGATCATCTGCGTGGTCAGGGTCATTACGCTCAGCGACACCACGAAGATGAGAATGCCAAGCGTGCCGTACAGGGGCCGCAGAAAGGGCACGCCAAGAAACAACCATAAATAGCCTAGTCCCAGCACGATGCCCGGCACAGCCGAGGGAAGCCAAACCAGGTAATCCATGATCCGTTTCCAGCGAAATCGGACTTTGATGGTCATGTAGGCGATGAGCGAAAACACGATACCGGCAACAAACGCGGCTCCCATCCCGATGATGATCGTGTTCGAAAGGGCATCGAAGAAGCGATGGCTGACGACAAGGCTCTGCCAATGATCGAGGGTCCAGACCTGCTTCGCGTCAAACCGTCCGAAGCGCGACATGAATGTGGCCATTAGGACAAGCGCCACCGGAAGGACGGTCATTGTCAGACTGACGATTGTGAGAATGATGAATATCGGCCACTTCCACCGGTGCAGCTTGACTACATTGCCCTTGAACTTGCCGGTGACCGTCGCGTAACTGGATCTGGATGCGAAACGCTGCTGGAGGACGATCAGCGGAGCGACCACGAGGAGTATAAGCGCGCTCATGACTGTTGCCTGTCCATAAGCTGGCGGCGTGTCCTGAAGCGTGCGGTAGATGTAGGTGCTGTAGACCTGAATTTGCGCCGGCGAGCCCAGGATCCATTCGATTTCGAAGGATTCCAGCGAACGGATGAGGCCCAGGAGCGCGACGACGAGTATGCCGGGTTTGAGCAATGGGGCAACGATGCGGACGAAGGTCGTCGAACGGCTTGCTCCAAGCGTCCAACTCGCCTCCTCGAAGGTTGCATCAAGATGACGAAAAATAGGAATGAGCAGGATCACCTTCGCCGGGATTGCCCCCGTCACGAGATGAATCCAGACGATTCCCCACCACGAGTGAATGTTAAAGGGCCCCTGCGACACAAACGGCAAGGTTTGGAGCAGCCTGTTCGCTATACCGTTGAATTCGTCAAACACGAGAATCCAGGCGAGCGTCACCGTGATTGGCGGTAGAAAAAGCGCCGTCCACATTGCGAATTCGAACATAAAGCGGCCGGGCAGATCTGTTCTGGCGAAAAGCCATGCGAGCACCAAAGCTACACACAAGGCAATCGATTGCTGCGTAAGCGCGAGCGTAATCGTGTTCCAGATGGCCTTTCGCACGCGTGTATCGGATAGGACCGAGGTCCAGTTGGAGAAGCCAAACTGCGTTTCCTGTCCGATCGTGCCAACCAAAAAGCTATTCAATAGCAGAAGTGCGATTGGAACGATTACGAAGAAGCCGACGAGAATTAGCGTCAGGATGAAGGCGACGCCGAGAGGATTTGATCGCAGTTGAAATCGTCTAGGGCGAAGCGATACAGCCGTCATTGTCTCCACCGTCATTCTGGAACGATGGAAACGTGAATTGCGCCCTCGGCGCCCTCACCCCCGATGGATCTGATGCCCAGATCAACTTCCGACAAGCCAAAGGCGTGCGTTGCAAGGAGTTCAGCGCGAAATGCTCCCGACTGAACGAGAGCGATCGCGGCTTCAACGGATTCATAACTGTGGCCTCGCGCGGCCTTCACGGTTGCACGCTTGATAATCCACTTGAACGGCTCAAACTCAGCAACCTTCGAAGGCCACGCGCCGAACACGATGATGCCGGCCTTCTTCAGACAATCAACGGAATCTATGAGAGTTCGCGGCCCCCCTGCAACGTCAATGACGAGATCAACTCCCGCGCCGCCTGTCGCCTTGGCGACGAATTCGCGAAGATCGTCCGTTTCGATATCTACGGTGTGATCGGCTCCAAACTCGCGGGCAATCGCGAGCCGGCCCGCGTCACGCGACAAGCCACTGACGATAATCATCCCGGCGCCTGCCATTCTTGCAGCGAGAACTGACGCCAAACCCTGTTGGCCTGGTCCCTGAATAAGCACTGTTTGGCCCGGCTTGAGCTGTCCCTCATGGATCGTCCACTGGATGCCGTTACTAATCGGAATGACCATCGCCAGGCGCCGGGCCGGCGTGTGCTCATCGACGCGGTGTATGACCGAATTAGGATGTAAAATCATATACTGGCTGTAACCGCCCCAAAGGCTCGGCGGAACGCTGATCGGCGTCGACCCATAACGAAGCGGTATCTCGCCTGTCTTGCGGCTGATCTCCGTCGCCTCGCAGAGGCGAAAGTCTCCCCTGCGGCAAAGAAGGCATTCTCCACATGGAAGATATTCTTCAAGCGCGATGCGGTCTCCCTCCTTGAGCCGCCATTTGCGTGCAGCAATGCGACCAATTTTGGCTATTCGGCCAACATTCTCGTGCCCCATGATGCGGGGCGTCGCATTATTGCGATAGGAATTCCAGTCAGACCCACATATGCCGGCCGCTTCAATGCGGATCAGCCCGCCGTCCTCGGGGACGTCCGGTATCGGAAACTCGCGGACCGCCGTTACCCGAAAGGCTGTCGATACAGCGGCGAGACAATGTGCTGGCATGACCGTGCGCATCTCCAGTTTGGTCGGCTTACGCCGACATATCGTCGATCAATGAGATGTCCTTCGGGCGCCAACCCACGCAAACAAGATCACCCATCTGGAACGTTGAATCGGACATGGAACTGACTTTGATCGTAGGTCCGAAATCGAGTTCGACCTCGTACTCACGCCTGTCACCAAAATATTGCTTGCCTACGATTAGACCCGGCCAGTAGTCCGCGCCGTTGGAGGGGCGGCTTTTCGCAAGCGTGAGACGTTCGGGGCGGATCGTGCATGTCACGACGTCCGAAATTCGCCGCTCAATGGATGCGTCCGGCAAGGCAATCCAGCTGGTCGAGCCCCCGATCTTGACCCGCACCTCGTTGGTTCCCCAGCGAACATCCTCCACCGTGCCCTCGATAAAATTTGCGCTCCCGACAAATTCGGCGACGAATCTGTTTCTGGGTCGCTCGTAAATGTCCTCAGGCGATCCCTCTTGCTCGACGGAACCTTTATTCATGACAATGATACGGTCGGCCAGAGACATGCTCTCTGCCTGATCATGCGTCACCAGTACCATGGTCAGGCCGATCTTGCGCTGAAGTGACTTGAGCTCCTGGCGCATCTGAATGCGTAGCCGTGCATCAAGATTGCTGAGAGGCTCGTCGAGAAGAAGTACGCGTGGGTTGAAGATGAGTGAGCGAGCCAGCGCCACCCGCTGTTGTTGCCCGCCCGAAAGCTGCGTCGAACCGCGACCTGCGAGATCGAGAAGGCCGACGAGATCGAGTACTGTCATGACGCGCGCCCGTATTTCGGAATTGCTTTCACCCCGCACGCGAAGCGGATAGGCCACGTTTTCGAAGACCGACATGTGCGGCCAGATTGCGTAGCTTTGAAAGACCATGCCTATATTGCGCCGTTCCGTCGGCACAAAAATGTGAGCGCGCGGAGCATCTACGACAGTCTCTGCGAATAATATCTCGCCCTCATCGGCATCCTCCAAACCGGCAATCAACCTAAGCGTGGTTGTCTTCCCACACCCACTGGGGCCAAGCAGGACCAGGAATTCGCCCTCGCGGACATCGATTGAAACATTCGACACGGCAGGCGATGGAGATCCGTCGTAATACTTTACGATGTTCCTCAGGGAGACAGCGGGAGGCGACACGGCTAGCGCAGGTTCCCCGCGAAGAGCGCTTCCTGCAGGCGCGTCGGCCTCATCTTTCATTGATCGCCCACCAATCAACTGCGCAACTTGGCGATTTCAATGACCTTGTTGACCGACTCTTGGCCTGTGGCAACCCCACCAATGTAGCCATAAGACTCAAGTTTGGTCGGCTCGGCGATGTCTCCTGGCGCATATACCTTGACGTCGCTGCGCCGCGACCCTCCGAGGCTGGGAATTGACGCATAGGCATCCTGCCCCTCCTGGCTTAGAAACCAGTTGAGAAAGACCTTGATGACATTGGGATTTGGTGCGTTCTTGAATACGGAAACCCCGTACGTGAGCACATAACGGCTGCCCTCAAGCACTTCGACGTCCTTGAGAAGCCCCAGATCCCCGAGCTGTCGGATGTCGTCTTCGAGCATGTAGAAGGCGACCGGGTAGCGGCCTTGGGACACCCATTCGCCGGTGTCCCGCGGATTATTGGTGATGACCGGCTGCTGCTCGAGGAGAAGCTTGCGGATGAACTCTTCGCCATATTGCTTGTAGGCTACCGCCAGCGTCATGCTTGCGCCGTTCAAGGCGGTCGGATCGTAGATGACTATGCGACCTTTCAGTTCAGGATTGAGAAGATCCCGGGGGTTTGAAATTTTCGCGGTAGGCATGCGTCGCCTATTGACGAAGATGCCTCCGCCGAAACGGTAATAGGTGACCAGACTATTTTTTCTCTCGTTATCGGTGAACTGCAGGAGGCCGCCGGCCCACTTGTCCGGCTCAAGTGGTGGCAAGCCCTCCAAAATGGGCGGAATCGGTTCCAGCGCTCCAGCCGGCCCCAAGACCCTCACCATGTTAGCGGTTGGGCCGACATGAACATCCCAAGCATAGACCCCGTTCCTTTGTTCCGCGAGAACCTGCGGAGCAAGCTTGCTCGGCACAAGTCCGCTGAACCGGACGTTCATCCACGGAAACTTCGCTGATATTCTTGCGACGAACTGCTCTGCATCCTTCCCGCCGAGCATATTGATCGTGAGATTTCGCTCCTTTCGGGCGGCAGCTTCGGTGGAACTCCAGTCCGCCGCTTGAACCGACGAGACTGGCGCAAGAACACTGATGGCCGCGCTACTGGCCAATGATGACAGAAAGAGCCTGCGATCTACTGGCATGATTTCCTCCCACTGTCGCGCCCCGGGTTTTCATTATTGAGGCGACCGACTGGCTATGTGCGCAGGAACGCCGACAGGACTTTATTGTAATCTTCATCGGCTTCAACGTGTGGCCAATGTCCGCTACCGGCGCACACATGCAGTTTTGCTTTGGGAATAACCGCAGTCGCCCGCCGGGCGTATTCCGGATCCGGATGATTATGTTCGCCCCAGATGACGAGCGTTTCAACCGGAATCTTGGCAAGCCGCTCCTCGGTCAGCACGTAGTCCCATCGCTGCTCATGGAAGCTTTCGACGAATTTAGCGATCGCCGCCTCTGCACCCGGCTGATTGTAGACATGGTGGCGCACAGCGACCATCTCCTCCGAAATCGCCTTCGGATTGTGCGCCAGAGGGCGAAGCCGCTCACGCACTGCATCGAGGGTCGGCGTGCGAAGAACCTTTAGGTTGCTTTCCTTGATCCGCAGAAAGGAGGTGTCAACGTCAGCGTCGGGCGTTCCTTTCAAATGGAACCCGAACGTTGTCGTCAGACAAAGCTTGCTGATCCGTTCGGGCTGGCGGATAGCAAGCCACGACCCGACGAGACCACCCAGAGATAAGCCTACAACGGTGAATTTACGTGCGCCGATGACGTCGGCGAACTGCAAGATATGATTGACCATATCCTCGAATGTATAGGATCGGTCGGGGCGACCGTTCATCCCATGACCAAGAAGATCGAGAGCATAGACGTGGCGCCCGGACATCTCCGCAAGCGGCATGACGTTGAAGACGAAATTTTCGAGATGCCCACCCATTCCATGCAGCATGAGAACGACTTCGCCGTCGCCCGCGTGGAGTGCGCGCGTCCTTGTTCCAGCCACGTCGTAATATTGTACGCTGGCGCCTAGCGTCGAAGTCCAGTAAGTGCGAACGGCTTCCATAGTTTTTCTCCCCGGCGCTATGTCCATGCTGCGAAGGTCATTCCGATGCCGGTTCCCGCTTCGGACCGATAACATGGCACATAGTCGATCAAGTCCATCTTCAGCTCGTCGACAGCTGCGCCGAGCGTGATCCAGTTGAGAATTTCCGAACTTCCGGATTGAAGCTGCTTGCGGGGAATGGATTTCAACGCGTCTGCGTCATGATTCCCGAGAGCTGCAATGACACGGCGGTCAAGCGCCTCGTTTACGACAAAGTGACTCAATCCACCCGATGCGATGATCGCAACGCGGAGATCGGGTTGCCAAGATTCGACCGCAGTCCGTATGGCGCGCCCAATCTCATAACATCGCTTCGGCGTTGGCTGATTGGGGGGATAGTATGTGTTGAGCATCACGGGAACGTTTGGCGTGACGCGTCCATTCATGATGCGGTGATACACAAACGTGAATGCGTGTCCGATGCCCTCTGGCGTTCCGGCGCCTTCCTTGGGCAGCCTGCGCGACTGAGCGACGTCGAAACCCTCCTCGATCAGCGTTTCGATAATATGTAGGCCAAGGTCCGACCGCCCCTCGTGGATTTCGTCCCTTTCTCCATACGCCCAGGCGGACGCCTTGAACGACGGCATGACGTTCGGCCCAAAACGACGTGGCGTATTAAGAACCTTTGCACCCCAATGCACCAGCAATGCAGGCATATAGTCGGCATCGAATTGTTCGTGCTGATCCTCGCCGATGATGATAGCGACATCTGGGCGAAGCGCTTCGTAGATGTCCGCCAATCTCGCGATCGCGTTCTGACATCGACGATGGCGTTCACGGCTTATCTCAAGGGAAATGGTATCCGCGAATTTTCCGCGCTTTCGTTCAAGAAGTTCGCCGTAACTGCAGACAGAGCCATCCAGATCAACGAGGTCGTTCTGCAGCATATCAAATCCCCGTGCATGAGAATCCCACAGATCTGGTGGGCTGCTCACCATGGGGCTGTGCGATGTCCCGATGCCGAGGACTATCCGTGCCATTCATTCCTCCTCGCAAGCAAACCAGGTCGGACGGGTCGGATCAGGCTGCATCCATATGCACGCCGGGCTTGATGTTGAGCCAGTCACTGGCCGCCGCCACCCAATTGGCGTCTCTTGGAAGCACCACTGCGGCTGAGCGGACTTGGTAGACACTTCCATCATGAACGCCGACGGGCTTACTGCCGTGCTCTGTCAGTTCACGCGCGGCTTGAAGGAATCGGCGCCGCACACGGGCGATACCGGCATCCGCTGCCCCAAGATGTTCGTTTGCACGGTCATAGATTGGGCCCATGCTCTCTTGCACCGCAGCGTCCTGCGCCGCTATGCCGGGGACGCCGCTGAAGCGCGTGGTTCGCTGGGCCGACCGATCAATCATGTAATCATTGCTCTTGTTAGCTCGCGGATACCAGGCGCCTGCAGGTGCATTCGTCTTTGGGAGGAGATCCCGGGCCGTCAGATGGACGCCCCCACCAAGCTTCTCATAAGCGCCGCCATCTCCAGATTCGGCTTTTGTGAGGGGTCGATTCGGATGCCAGGTTACTGTCCACACAAGCGTCGTGTGATCGTCCATCGGCACGAACGCGTGCCCGTGGATGCTGGGGTTGGGTCCATACGGCGGTATCATAGTGTAGAACGGCATGAGAAACTGCGTAATCCGCCAGTAGTACGAATCGTCTTCCGCGTTGCGCCGGACCCCGAGCAATACGCCATAGGAGGTGTCTTCGACTTCGAAGCGAGGATGACGATCCTTCAGAAGGTAACCCCAGCCGCGTCGATGGCCGCCGCTGTAATCACTCGCTTCGTTCAGTGCATGAAGGAAGGATCCATGACTTGAGTCGATTCCGCCTTCAAGCGTTTGGGCCCAGTTGCACTCTTGAACGCGTTTGGAAATATGGACGTGGTTGGCGGGAACGAGGTTCCACTCGATGTCAGGTAGAGCTGGAAGTTCAGTTCCGCCGCCCATGTAAGTCCAGATCACGCCGTTGCGCTCGACGCACGGGTAAGCCGCAATCGAAGCGCGATGTTTCAGAGTGCTTTCCGGCAATTCGTTGGGGGTCTCGAGGCACTTGCCATTCTTGTCAAAGCGCCAGCCATGGTAAACACATTGCAGCGAACAGTCCTGATTGCGCGCAAAGTAGAGAGAGGCGCCGCGATGACTGCAATGTTCGCCGACGAGACCTACTTCCCCACTGGAATCGCGGAAGGCTATGAGGCTTTCGCCGAGGAGACGGACCCGGACCGGATCACCGCCTTTTTCCGGTACTTCATCGCTGGTAAGCGCCGGAATCCAGTATTTCCGTATCACAGCGCCCATCGGGGTCCCTGAACCGATGCGCGTGAGCATCTCATTGTCAGCGTGACTGAGCATTGGCATCTCCCCGTTCGTCCCATTTTACGGGACGCCGTCTTGTTTCTTGAGAATAGAGCATCGGTACAGCAAGTCAACAACGCCCCGCCGGGGCTGGGCTCCACCGAGCAGACTCAACAATCCGAACGCCGCGACGACAAGATCCCGTGTCAGCTCTATCACTACTAATTTCTCGACTAAAAATCAGACGACTTCAAATTTCTAAGCATTGCAGATCCGACTGCGTGGCAGTTGACCGGTGATAGCCCTCGGAATTCAGTCGCGCGTAATCGACAACAGACAAGTTCATAAATGCGAAACAGAGACACTGTTTAATACACACAAATAGTTGTGAGGTGACGACTTGACACTAATTTTGCAGGTCGTACTCTACCGCAGCTAATAAGATGCTGTCCCGTTTTATGAGACGATCGCCAATGGGAGCGGTTTCCCCGGAAAGAGTGGAGGCGCACATGTTTTTCGCGAAATCGGTGGGATGGCTTCGCTTGATCCTGTTTTTGAGCTGCGTCGGTCCGCTTACAACCAACCCGTCGCTGGGAAACGATTTCTACGCCAACAAGAAGATCGACATCATTGTGGGAAGTGATGCAGGAGGCGGATATGATAGTTATTCGCGGCTGCTCGCCCGCTATATGAGATCCAATATTCAGGGCGCTCCGCAATTCGTTATAAAGTACATGCCAGGCGCTGGCAGCGCCGTGGCGGCTTCCTTCATCACGAACATCGCACCTCAGGACGGAACCGTCATCGCGGCGCTCCAGCCGGGGGCCGTCATGGGGAAATTGATAGACGAGAAGGCATCGGATCTCTTTGATCCCACAAAACTCAATTATTTGGGCACGATGAACCGAGCCTCGCGACTTTGTATCACCTCGAGCCAGTCAAACATCAAAACCATCGATGACGCGCTAGCGAAACAGACGATCATGGGAGCTAGCGGTGGAGGCTCACTTGATTATGCGGCGCTGCACAACAATGCAATCAAGACAAAATTCAAAATCATTGCGGGATATCGCGGGACAAATGATTTGTATCTCGCCATGGAGCGAGGAGAGATTGATGGGCTTTGCGGAACATCGCTGGCATCCTTAGGCACGATTCGACCCCATTGGATTGCTGAGCGGAAAATCAACATCATCTTGTATGACAGCCTGTCGAAAGATGATCTCCTCGAGAAGCTCGGCGTTCCTCACGTCATGAATTATATTCATAATCAAGTCGACAGGAACGCCGTCGAACTTTACCTTAGTCAACAGGATTTCAATCGCCCCTACGCGGTTGGTCCTAATGTCCCACGCGACAACATCGCTATTCTGCGCAGCGCCTTCAGCGCCGCCCTGAAAGATGATGACCTTCGCAAAGAGGCGGCCCAACTCAATATCGACATTTCTCTGGCGCCAGGCGACCTCGTACAGGCCAATGTGATCAAGGTTCACGGCTTCGATGCGAGCATCATCAAACGCGCCAAGGAAATCATCCAGGTTCCCTGACATCAAAATCGAAATAGAAAGCGGCGATCATGCCTCATGACCTCAGCGAACAGTCCCATTGGCATGAGCCGAAGACGGGAGAGAACGCCGGCTATGGCACATTTCGCCGTATGAAAATGCCATACGACGAATTCATGGAGTCGGAGGGCGTTCCCATCTATCGCGGAATTGGCGTGAAACAGGCTCAGGCGCTTCCCATGAAACCGTGGAATCGGCTTGGGGGGCGCGGCTCATATATCCAGTTGTTTGGAACGGAGGGCCTGTGGGGCATGTATGTCATCGAGGTTCCTGCTGGGGGCGCTTTGAATGTCGAGCGACATCTCTACGAAAAGGTCGTCTTGGTTCTCGATGGACGCGGCTCGACAGATATATGGCAAGAAAACCAATTGAAGAAGCAGACATTCGAGTGGCAAAAGGGATCGCTGTTTTCCGTCCCCGTAAACGCTTTTCATCAATTTGTGAACGCCACAAACTCACCGGCAGTTCTCCTTTGCGGCACGTCCGCGCCAAATGTCTTCAATCTGTTCGAAAACTCGCGTTTCATCTTCAATTGCTCGTTTGATTTTACGGAAAAGTATTCCGGCCAGGCAGATTACTTCCAGGGCAAAGACGATATATCTCCAGATCCCGTCCGGGGCCTAGCCATGCGTCGGACAAACATCATAAGCGACGTCATCACGACGGATCTTCCGCTGGATAACAGGCGTTCGCCAGGCTATCGCCGGATCGAGCCCCACATGTCGGGCAGCCGTTTCTACCTATTTGTCGGACAATATGAACCCGGGAGATACTCGAAGGCGCACAAGCACACGTCGGCAGCTGTGCTGATCTGCTTGCGAGGCAAAGGTTACACCTACACGTGGCCTGAAACAGCGGGAATGCAACCTTGGGCAGGTGAAAAAGCGGACCAGGTCAAGCGGCAGGATTACGAATTTGGCGGGATGGTGTCGGCCGCCCCGATGTCAGGGGACTGGTTTCATCAGCATTTTGGTGTCAGCAAAGACCCATTACGTCTGACAGCATGGTTCGGACCCAACAATGATCGCCCACGAAAGCCGGGCCTACCAGGCGAACCTCTTTCTGATCGAGGCGCCATTAACATGAAGAGCGGCGGCGACGCCATCCCCTTTGACGAGGAGGATTCGTTCCTACGCCTGGAGTATGAGGCCGCTCTCGGGAAACAAGGCATTAAATCGAACATGAAAGACGCTTGGTATAGAGGCGAATCCGACGACGAGACGCCGGGAAGTGGTCCCTGACGTCTGACTATATTTTCCTTTGCCGGGCGTTACTTCTCTAAAAAAAGTTGGAGGCATATCCCCGAAACCAAGAGGAGAACCGAATGCAAATATCTCCAGGGTCCAGTGCTTTCGTGGCAGCGCTCTGTTTAACTTTATTCGCTCCGCCTTCGGGGCATGCCGCAGATTATTACGAAGGGAAGACCGTCACCTATATCGTGGCGACGGCACCTGGCGGCGGATATGATTCCTACGGACGTCTTGTATCCGAATATATGCAAAAGCATCTGCCCGGATCGACGTTCATTGTGAGAAACCTACCGGGCGCCGGCCATCTCGTTGGCGCGAACACTCTCTACGCTTCCAAGCCAGATGGACTGACGATTGGTACGTTCAACACCGGTTTGATCTATACCCAACTGGCGCAACACAAGGGAATGAAGTTCGATCTTCGAGAGATGTCATGGATTGGTAAAGCCGCAGCCGATCCTCATATCCTCGTCGTGTCATCAAATTCTTCTTTAAGAACCTTCAGCGACCTGAAGAATTCAAAAGAGCAGCTCAATTTTGCAACGGCGGGACCTGGCTCTGCAGGTTACGCGGAGATACTTGGACTCACTAAAATCCTAAATCTTCCGATCAGGCTTCTCTCGGGCTATAATGGAAGCGACGATCAACTTGCAATGCGGCGGGGGGAGATCGTAGGAACGATCGCGTCCAGGTCATCGTTTGCCCAATTTGTGAAGAACGATTATGGGCGCTTTCTTGCGCAGTTCGGCGGGAAAGAGACCGACCTGCCTCAAATGAGCGCCTTGGCGCCGGAAGAAGATGCGCAGCGCTTCATAAAGTTGGTCAATGTCGTAGGAGATATTGCGCGTCTGACGGCCGCTCCGCCATCTGTGCCGCGGAATATTCTGGACATTCTGCGCACGGTTTACAGAAGAAGCGTGGAGGATCCGCAATTCCGCGCAAAGGCGGCGAAGGCGGATTTGCCTATCGAGCCGCTCTTTGGAGAAGACGTAGCTGGAGCGGTGTCCGCAGCGCTCGATCAGCCCCCGCGCGTAATCTCTTTCGTGAAAGAGGCCTTCGTTACGAACAATTAGGAGCACGCTGGTCGGGCGGTTCTCGGTCTTCATTCCGAGAGGTGGGCTGGTTTATGGAAGCGGCCAAGAGAACCTTGCTTCTCCCAGGCCAGGCAGGTTAGTGATCCCTTGCGTATTCTTCTCCGGACCACCCAAATCTCAGATGGCAAAATCTCCCAAGGCGCTCGTAGACGCGGCTAAGCTCCCTGCAACTGAACGATCGTTTGGAATTCTGTTCGCCGTTGCAGCTAATCCCGGATCCAACCTGCAAGACATCGTACGTCTATCCGGCCTCACGAAAAGCACGGCACATCGACTTCTCCTCAAACTGGAGGCACTTGGAGCCATCGACCGCGATGTCCTGACATTTCGCTACACGGTCGGGCGCAAACTTGTTCATGCGATTCAGCAATATTCTATAGAGATGGACGTGCGAGTGCTTGCGCGTCCAATCATGGCGCGCTTGAGAGACAAGATCGGGGAGACGATCAGTCTCCATCAATTGGACGGCGAATATCTGACGGTGGTCGAATATTCCGAGCCGCAGGTTGATATAAGACGCGTCATTGTTCTTGGCCGACGCACGCCGGTAAGCCGTGGAGCGACAGCGAAGGCCATATTAGCTCACCAGTCCGAGGACGCATGTCTCAAGCTACTGCGGCTCACGACATCGGCTCGCGAGCGAAGCTCAATCGTCACGCAATTGCCGGCCATTCGTAAGGTAGGTTTTGCGATCAGTGAAAATGAAATCACGGCCGGTTTGACGGCATTATCGACGCCTATCTTTTACAAGAACAAGGAAATATGGGGCGGCATGTCGGCCTCCGGGCCTTCGTTTCGTTTCACGAAAGCCAAGGCTCGAAGTTTCGGCCCCCTTTTAGTT
>CANMLK010000108.1 GCA_947498445.1 Beijerinckiaceae bacterium | reverse complement strand
CGGGCAAACGGGCGGAGCGCGACAGCCATTGCACGGTCAACGCGGCGACGATCGCCGCAATCGTCGCGCCAGCCAGCAGGACAGGAAGGGAGCGGCCATTTGCGCCAAGAGCCACTGCGACGAGGAACGCAACGCCAATGCCGGGCAGGGTCGCGTGGCTCAACACGTCACTCATCATGGCGCGCTTGCGCAACAGCGCAAATGAACCGATGGCGCCTGCAGCGACGCCTAACAGCGAGACGCCAATCATCACGACGATTGTGTTGTAGCCGCCCCGCAGTGTGACGACTTGCAGAAAGGTCTTCAGCCAGTCGGCGTCGTTCATTGCCGCCTCATCTGCGAAAGGCTGCGCCGGATGCGCCTTCGAGAAATGCGAGACGCCCGCCATAGGCGCGCTGAAGATTTTCGACCGTCATCGTGTCTTTAGCGGCGCCAGAAGCGATCACCTCGCCGTTGAGAAGAAGCACATCGTCAAAATAATCGGTCACCGTCGCCAGATCGTGATGCACGATCACCGCCGTCTTGCCCTGATCGCGCAAGCGGCGAAGCACGTCAATCAGCGTCTTTTCCGTTGCGGCGTCCACGCCTGCAAAGGGTTCATCCAGAAAATAAAGATCTGCCTCTTGCGCAAGGGCGCGGGCTACAAACACGCGTTGTTGCTGTCCGCCTGATAGACGGCTGATCTGCCGATCGGCAAAATCAGCCATGCCGACCTGATCCAGATAATCAATCGCGGCGCGGCGATGCGCGGCGGTGACCGGACGCAGCCAGCCCAGCATGCCATAGCGGCCCATTGCCACGACATCGGTCACGGAGACGGGGAATTCCCAATCGACGCTGCCGCGTTGCGGCACATAGCCAATGCGTTTGCGCATTTCACGCAGCGGACGCCCCCAGAAACGCGCCTCTCCTGCGCTGGCGCGCTGCAAGCCAAGCGAGGCCTTGATGAGCGTCGACTTGCCGGCGCCGTTCGGTCCCACGATGGCGACAAGCGAGGCTTGCCGCGCGTCGAAATCAACGCCGCACACCACGGGCCCGTTACCATAATCGACACTCAGCGTCCGCGTGGAGAAAGGCGCTGGCGCGCTCGGTACGCCTACAATATCCTCGCGTTCGGCGACACGCCGCAGCATGGTTCAATCCTTTCGGGCGAGCCGCCCATTGAAGCCTTTTGAGGGCGCATCCACACCCAGCGCGCGCGCGATTGTCGTGACGTTATGGTCGATCATGCCCACATACGTGCCTTCATAAGAGCCGGGCTTGCCCATAGCGTCGGAAAACAATTCGCCGCCAATCGTCACATCACGCCCCTTGGCCTTCGCGCCCGCAATCAACGCGCGCACGGAGCGTTCGGAAATCGTCGACTCGACAAACACCGCCGGGATTTTGCGCTCGACCAGCACGCCGACAAGATTTTCAATCTGCCGCAAGCCCGCTTCGGACTCCGTTGAAACACCCTGAACGCCGAGCACATCAAAGCCGTAACGGCGACCGAAATAGTTGAACGCGTCGTGTGCGGTGACAAGCACGCGCCGCTCGGGCGGCACTGAGGTCAGAACGCGCTCGGCGTAGGCGTCGAGCGCCTCAATGTCGCTGTGCAGCTTTGCTGCGTTGGCGCGATAAAGGCTTGCGCCGGAAGGATCGCGCTGAGTGAGCTTCTCGCGCAACACCTCGACCGCCTTGTTCCAGGCGCGAGGGTCCATCCAGACGTGGGGATCGAAATGCCCATCGGCGCCATCGAGCTGCAACAAAGCGCTTTCGTCCATCAGTTCGGTGACGGCGAAAACGGGCTTGCCAGAGGTCGCGATCCGAACGAGCGCGTCGCTGAGTTTTCCCTCAAGCAAAAGACCATTGTAGAAAACGATGTCGGCGCCCAGCATCGCAGCGATGTCAGAGCGGGTCGCCTTGTAGAGATGAGGATCGACGCCCTCGCTCATGAGCTGGGTGACGCGAACGCGCTGCGCGCCCACGGTGCGCGCCAGATCGGCGATCATCCCGGTGGTCGTGACGACATTGAGCGGCGGACTCTGCGCCACCGCGCCTAAGTTTAAGCTGAGACCGAATATCGCTGCCGCGAGTCCGGCGACCATGCGTTTCGTCAGCATCGGCGCTCCTTCTGGCCATCAACCCCGGGGTCCATCAAAAGCTCCCCCTCTCTAATATAGCCGATGCTATATTAATGACAAGGGGCTTATAGGACAAGCAGAGGATCAATAAAAGAGCCTTGTCGAAACATCGGCTTCAAATTGCAGTTAAAGGGCACATGTTATAGACGCGTCTATAAAGCCTCACGGACGGATTCGTGGGTCGCAAGCGGGTGGGGCGTATGGCGAACAAGGCGAAGGCCAAGCCGATGGAGGATGTGGCCCCTCCCCTGATCGCGGCGGAAGACCATGTCGAAAGCTTTCGGCAAGCCCGCGAAGCGCGCCGCACGGAACTGACGGAAGATTACGTCGAACTGATCGCCGATCTGCTGGACGATTCAGGCGAGGCGCGGCAGGTGGATATCGCCGCGCGGCTTGGGGTCGCCCAGCCCACGGTCGCAAAAATGCTGAAGCGGCTCGCCGAATCCGGCTTCATCGTTCAAAAGCCGTATCGCGGCGTGTTCCTCACCCAGACAGGCCGCGAACTCGCCGAGGAAAGCCGCGCCCGACACCAGATCGTGGAGGGATTTTTGCGCGCGCTGGGCGTCAGCCCGGACACCGCCCGGCTCGACGCGGAGGGTATTGAACACCGCGTCAGCGCCGAGACGCTGCGCGCTTTCGAGCGCTTCACGCGCGCAAAGCGCGGTTAGAAGGCCTCAATACGGCGTCCCTTGCTGGCGTTGTTATTAAGGCGCGGAGCCGCCTTCAAATCCCGCCAGCGCTTCGCGTGCGCGGCGCACGACGTCAGGCGGTGCGGAGACGATTTCGCGAACAACCTCCTGCAAGCGGGCGCCGGGCACGGGTAAAATCTCAAGGTTGGCGGCGTGCGCCTCTTTCAGAAGCGCGGCGTCTTTCAGCGTCGCCATGAACGAGCTTCGAAGCAATTCGAGACGATCCGCGGGAACGCCAGGGGTTGTCAGAAACGGCCGGCCCAGCGCGATATCGGCGGAAAAGAGCTTGAGCAGGGAACGGTCCTCCTCCGTCTTGCCAAACTCCATCATCAAGGGAAGATCGGGGTATTCGGGGTCGCGGTCGAGTCCGACCTGCGCAAGAAGCCTGATCTTGCCGTCACGCAGCCAGTCGGCGTTCTCCATCTTGAGGCTGTTGAAATTGTTTCCCGCGCGGCCCAGCACCTCGCCGCGCTCAAGCGCGAGATTCACCTCCGCTGTGCTTTTGTATCCTGCGACAATCTTGAACTTGGTCCCCACAATGGCGTTCATGATGGCTGGATAAATCATCGTGTAGGAGCCCGCGCCGGTTGCGCCCATTGGCGTCTCGTAACGCGTCGCATCCGCCATCGTTTTCACCGGCGAAGTGCTCCAGACGTAAAACGTCGAATTGTTCGCTGCAGACGCGCCCAGCCAGCCAAATTGCGCGGCGTCGAATTGAATGCCCTTGCTGGTCTGCAAAACCTGCGACAGCACAAAGGAGGGAACGAGCGCCGATAAAACCGTGCCGTCCTTGGGCGCGTGGTTGGCCAAAAAATTGGCGGCCCGCAGGTGGCCCGCGCCGGGCATGTTTTTCACCACCATGGTCGTCGCGCCGGGAATATGCTTCGCCCAATGGCGCGCGATCAGCCGCGCATTTGCGTCCTGTCCGCCGCCCGCGCCGCTCGAGACAATCATGTCGAGGGTTTTGCCCTTGAAGAAGCCGGGCGACGCCTCCTGCGCCTGCGTGAAGCCGCCGGCGCAGAGCATCGCGCCTCCAACAGCCAACAGACACGCGCGGTTCAACATGGCATCCTCCCCACAATATTTTCACGAAGCATCGCAGAGCCGTCTCTTGCGCGCAACTCCCCTTGATCGGGCGGGAAAGAGCGATACACTCGCGCCAAATAATTTGGAGGACGCCAGAGTGCGCGCGCAGATCAATCACATGGCTATGGTCAACCCGAACTGGCCAATGATGGGCCGGTTCTATGAAGCCATGTTCGGCTTCAAGACTTCGGGCAAGGTCAGCCGTCCGGCGAACGGCATTTCTGTCGGCGACGGTTACGTCGGGCTCAACATCAATCCCCAGCGCGATGGCTATATCGGCGGGCTTGACCATTTTGGCATGGTTGTCGACGACATCGAGGAAGCGCGCGCGCGCATGCAGCGCAAATTCCCCAAGGCCAACATCGTGAAGCGACCGTCAACGCGACCGTTCGCACAATACTCCGGGCACGATCCCGACGGCAACGTCTTCGACCTCGCCGAACCCAAAAGCAAAATGAACGAAATTTACGCCGAGCAGCAGGAAAAGGGCAGCTGGGCGCAGGACCGCTATCTCAACAAATTCGCCATTCGCACACCCAACGCGGAAGCCAGCGCAGAATTCTTCCACGAAGTCTTCGACCTTAAGCTTGTCAACAACACGAGCGACAAGGATGGCTTCTATCTGTCGGACGGACGCGTCACGCTGGCGCTTCTGCCGTGGTCAATCCCGATCTTTGAAGGCATGGCGATCAAGCGGCCCGGCCCAGACCACATCGGCATCAAGGTTGAAAGCATCGAGGCCTTTACCGAGACGATGCGCTCGGTCGCCGGATCAAACCCCTATCTCGCGCCAATGCCGCTGGGCGGCAGCAAGGAATCGGACGCACGGCGCGATTTTCTGCAGCGCTCATGCGGCGGCAAGATGCAGATCGCCGATCCCGGCGCCGTATGGATCGACATCACGGACGAATAAACGCAACAGCGCCACACATAAATTCAGGAGAAAACATGTTCGCCAAGATCAATCATCTTGCGATCACGACGGATTACTACGCCGTCAACGCAAAGTTTTATCAGGCGCTGTTTGGCATGAGTACGTCAAACACGCCCCGGCCCGCACGCGCTGTGCCAGTGGGCGACGGACAAATCGGGCTCAACAACATCCCGCGGCGTGACGGACGCCGCAGCGGGCTGGATCACTTCGGCCTTGAAGTCGAGAGCATCGATCAGGCGCTTGAACGGATGCGCAAATTCGACTCCTCGCTCACATGGGTGAAGCGCCCGTCTGTCCGCCCCAACGCGGCCTACAGCGCGCACGATCCCGACATGATCATCTTCGATCTGGCCGAACGCAATTCGGGCAAGGCGCTGGATGTTTTTGCCGAGAACAAGGGCGGCGACCTGCCCAAGCGCTACATCAATCACATCGTCTTGCGTGTCAGAAACCCTGAGCGCAGCGCCGAGTTTTATTCCAAGGTCTTTGAACTCGATTTGCTGAATGACCGTAGCGGCGACAGCTATCACCTGTCGGATGGACGCGTGCGCATGGTGCTGATGCAATGGACCATGGACAATTTCATCGGACACGATCCGATGCCGCCTGCGCTTGATCATTTTGGCTTCAAGGTTGAAAGCGTTGAGGCGATCAAGAACGAGATGATCGAACTTATTGGCTATAATCCGCAGATGGTGACCAAGCCGCTCGGCATTGGCGCTGAGGGCGAGGCGCGCCTGTCGCTCTTCAAGCAATGCCCCATCGGCGAATTTCATCTCACGGATCTTGAGGGCGTTTACATCGACGTCACAGAACAATGAGAACCCCCGCAAGCTTCTGCATCGCCGCTATAACGGGCCTGTCGTGCCTGACGGCTGCGCAGGCGCAGAGCGACGCCGTGGCCGACTTTTACGCCGGCAAATCGATAACGCTGATCGTCAGTACGGGAGCCGGAGGCGGGATGGACGCCAACGCCCGCCTTGTGGCGCGGCATATGGGCAAGCACGTCCCGGGCAAGCCGACGATCGTCGTGCGCAACATGCCGGGCGCAGGGCACATTCAGGCGACGAACTTCATGCATACGCAGGCGCCGAAGGATGGCTCGCACATCGCGGCGATCCTGCCGTCATTTGTGCTTTACCAAATGATCGACGGACGCGGCGCGCAGTATGATACGCGCAATTTCAACTGGCTTGGCTCCAGCGACGTCGACAATATGAATGTCTACGTCTGGCATGCTGCGCCGGTGAAAACGATTGAGGACGCCAAGCGCACTGAAATCCTGATGGGCGGCACGGGCGCTGGTTCGTATACGGTCCTGTTTCCGACACTGATGAACGCCCTGCTCGGCACAAAATTCAAGATCGTTGCAGGCTATAAAAGCACGAATGAGATTCATCTCGCCATGGAGCGTGGTGAAGTGCAGGGCCGCGCTGGAAACTTCTTTTCGAGTCTGAAATCACAGAACGCCGATTGGCTGCGCGACGGAAAGATCACACTGATCGCGCAGGTTGGCGAAGAGCGTGACCCGGAGTTTCCTAACGTGCCTCTGCTTCAGGACATGACGACGGATGCCGAAGCCAAGCAGATATTTCGCTTGTTTTCGGCGGAAATCGCGATGGGCAAAGCCTATCTGACGACGCCCGACACGCCCAAAGATCGGCTCGATGCGCTGCGGCGCGCATTCGACGCCACGATGCAGGATGCGGGCTTCATGACGGAGGCGAAGGCATCCACCATCGAAGTGCGCCCGCTCAAAGCGGACGCCGTGTCGCGCGTTGCGAACGAAATCCTCGCAACCCCCAAGGCGCTGGTCGAGCGCGCGGCGCAGGTGCGCGGCAAATAGCCCTGAGAGACAGTCCTGAATGAAAATCTGCATCATCGGCGCAGGCGCCATCGGCGGATTGCTCGCCGCGCGCCTTGCCAAGAACGCCGAAGACGTAACGATCGTGGCGCGCGGGCCGCAACTGGCCGCCATTCGCGACAAGGGTCTGCGTCTTATTGAGGAGAGCGGGGAAACATTCGCCGTCGCGCCCCGCGCCGTCGAGAGGCTGGGCGATGTGGAAGGTCAGGATCTCGTGATCCTTGGCATGAAGGCGCATCAGGTTTCTGCAGTCGCGTCCGCTGTGCCGGGAATGCTTGCGCCGCAGGGACTTGTCCTTACCGCGCAAAACGGCATTCCGTGGTGGTACTTCTGCAAAACCGGGGGCGCGCACGAAGGTCGAGCCCTCGACAGCGTCGATCCCGGCGGCGAAATTGCACGCCATTTGCCAGTAGACCGCGTCATCGGCTCGGTCGTTTATCCCGCCGCCGAAATTTCAGAGCCCGGAGTGATCCGCCTGATTGAAGGCAACCGATTTTCGGTCGCGGAAATCGACAACACGAAATCCGATCGCGTGCAGGCTGTGTCAACGGCATTCACAGCGGCAGGCTTCAAGGTGCCGGTCGTTACAGACATCCGCGCAGAAATCTGGACCAAGCTCTGGGGCAATCTGAGTTTCAATCCGATCAGCGCGCTGACAGGCGCGACGCTCGCGGGTATTTGCCGCAACCCGCTCACGCGCGCATTGGCGGCTGACATGATGCGAGAGGCGCAATCAGTTGGCGAAGCCCTTGGCGTTCGCTTCCGCATTCCGCTTGAAAAGCGCCTGGCGGGCGCTGAGGCGGTGGGTGAACACAAGACGTCCATGCTGCAGGACATCGAGGCGCGCAGGCCCACGGAAGCGGCGGCTCTCGTTGGTTCGATTATCGAGCTGGGGCAGATCGTCGGCGTGCCAACGCCGAAGATCGAAGCGGTGTATGCGCTGGTGCGCGGGCTTGAACAATCAAACACCGCGCGCGCTTAACCATCACGCCTTCAGAAAAGGAACGGCGAGGCGGGCGACGTCCTTTTCAGCATCCCAGGGCACCAGATGCTTGCAGTTGGGAACGATGTGTAGATTCAGCTGCGGCGCGAGCGCCTTGAGATTGGTAGCGCGCTCGAACGCGTTGGCGCGGTCATTGTGGCCATAGACGAGCAGCAGCGGCACGCGAATGTCGAGCAGACGCTTCCACATCGGCGGGCCATCGCTTTTGGGCTTCGTCTTGTTGGACTCTTGCTGGCTGCGCGCAACAAAGGCCACAAACGCCTTACCCAAACTGCGGCTATGGCGCAGCGCCAGTTCATCGGGCGTAATGAGCTCATGATGGAAGAGGTTGGCTTCCAGCAGCTTCCGGGTGTCCTCTATGGAGGGCTCTTCCGTCGCCATGCGGCGTTCCAGACGCGCCTGCACAACCGCCTCACGTCCCTCGTCGTTTCCCTCCAGCGCGGGTAGCAAACTGCCGGTGCCAAGAATAACGACATGGGACCACGCGTCCGGCGTTTCAAGCGCCAGTTGCACGGCCATGTTGCCAGCTTGCGAATGGGCGACGAGCGCCGGACGCTCAAGGCCCAGCGTCTTGCAAAAGGCAGGCAGATTCTTGCGGCGAAACGCGACTGAATGATCCTGCGGAATATCAGACAAACCGAAGCCCGGCTGATCATAGGCGATGGCGCGCAAACCACCGTTTGCAAACGCTGGCATATTGCGAATGAACACATCCGCCGACGAGCCGAGCGATGCGCCGTGCAGAAACACGACGGGCGCCCCTTCGCCCTGCTCGATGTAGCGAATTGTCGAACCATCGACGGTGACGAACTTATCTTTTGGAGCCGGCATGTGCTTGCGTCTTTCCTGTGCAATCAATTGTTGGGCGTGCCGCCCATCGCGTCCTTGGCCGCAGCGACAATCTCGGGTGACAACGAGAAGGCGCCGCGAACAATGTCAGCTACCTTTTCGCCCGGAACTTCGTCGAGTTCAATTTTCTGCTTTTGGGCCTCAGCAATAAAGTTCTTGTCGTTCATAGCAGCGTGGAACGCCTTGCGCATGATTTCCAGACGGTCGGCCGGCACGCCGGGCGGCATGAGAATGGGCCGATCCATTCCCTGAGGCGCCAGAACGAGCTGAAGAATTTGCTTCTTGCGTTCATCGGGAATGAGTTCAACGACTGCCGGCACGTCAGGCAAAAGCGGCGAGCGTTCCAGTCCGATTGCGACCGGCACGAAAATTTTCTTTTGTGCAAACCACTCGGGCCGCGTTGAACGGATCGAGGAAATAAGGCCGCCGCACCGACCGGTCACTTCGCCGCGCTCCATGGCGAGATACACATCATTGCCGCCCTTGTAGCCGGAAACGATCTTGATCTTTGTGCCATAAAGCTTGTTGAGCAGCGCCGGCAGCGTCTCCATCTGCGAGCCCGCGCCGGTTCCACCAACGATATATTCCTTGTCGAACAGGTCTTTCCAATCCTGTACGCCCGAGGTGTGCCACGCCACGCAGATAGCGGTTGCGCGGCTGATGCTTCCTATCCAGTTCATCTGCCGGGGATCGAAATTGGCTCCCTTGGTCCCATAGAGCGGCGCGAATGGCACGCTGGAATGCACCATGCCAATCGTGGTTCCATCTTTCGGCGCGACGTTGGCGAAATACATCATCGCGCGAATGCCGCCGGCGCCTGGCATGTTCTGGATCACGATATTAGGATTGCCGGGTATCGCCTTTTCAAAGAAAGGCGCAAAGGCGCGCGCGTAGCTGGAATAGCCGCCGCCTTCGCCCGCGCTCAAGATCCAGTTGACCTGCTTGCCCTTGTAGAAATCCTGCTGGGCCGAAGCGGACGCAGACGGAAGCGCCAGCGCGACCGCCAACAAGCTCGCGATGCGGAGCATGATTTTTCCTTCCATGTTGCGTCTGGCTGTTGCTCAGCCTTCGAACGCGTCGATCAAATTGCCGTCGCAGTCAGCGAAATGGAGCTGGCCAAATGGGCAAGAGCGTTTGAAAAGCGCCTCCAGCGCCTTGCCTTCCACACCAGTCGCGACCGGTTCGGGAGCGATGCGTGGATTGTCGTCACCGATACGCTGGATATCTTCTTACAGCGCGGCAAGGCTTTCCACCTTGAAGCCGATGTGATCCATGCCCTGCGTGATGATGCCCGTGCCGTCATAATCCGTGATGTCCCACGGCATGATGACCAGCGTGATGTGACCATCCGTGAGATAGTAATTCTTGTCGTCGGCGCCCTGGTTGGTCGGCGCAAGTTCGAAGACGTCGCGGTAGAAGTCGGCTGTCTCCTCCGGCCGCATCGTGCGAAACGCGACGTGATGGATATGGCGGGGGTTGGCGTTGCCGTCATTCTCAACATACACGGACGTGCGGTTACTCATGTCCTTTTGCGAAATATCGAACATGTTGCCGTCGGGATCGTGGGTGGAAACACCTGCGAATGGCCGCGTGGAAGGCCGCTTCAGCCATTTCACTGTCGGGTAGCGCTTGCGCAAGCGATCGTAGACTGCCTCCGCATCCTCCACCTGGATGCCGAAATGATCGAGGCCCGCAGAGCGCCCGGCGCGGCGCGGATTGATGTTCAAGCCGACGTAGCCATCGCCCACGGTGACAGCGCGCGCAGGCCGCGTCTTGGGCGATGTGCGCATGCCAAAAACGGACTCATAGAACTTTGACAGCTGCGCGTAATTCTCGCTTACAATGGCGACGTGGTTGATCTTCGAAAAAGCCACAATATCCTCCCGTCGGGCTATCCATCTTTCGCGGCGCCCCCAAATTTTGCAGACTATGCGACGGTCATCGGCCCTTGGCAAGACGTCGGATGTTGACTGGCGCCGCGCGGGGTGTAGCATCCGCCCGGAAATGAAGGCTTGACCGGAAACAGGCCGACGCAGTGGAGGAAATGATGCGTCTGTTCGCGACGGTTTTGGCCGCGATGAGCCTTGCTATCTCATGGGAAACGGCGAAAGCAGACCCGGTGGCTGATTTCTACAAGGATCGCCAGGTTTCGCTGATCCTGAGCGCGGGTGAAGGGGGCGGCTATTCAACCTACGCGCGCGTTTTCGCGCCGTATCTTTCGAGCCACATTCCCGGCAAGCCAAACATCGTTGTCCAGAACATGCCGGGCGCTGGCGGCATCCGCGCGATGATGTATTTTCATTCTGCGGCGCCGAAGGATGGTGCGAGCATTGGGCTTGTCCACTCGGGCGTTCCGTTGGCGCCGCTTTTCAAGCTGAATGGCGCGAACTTCGACAGCCTCAAGATGAACTGGCTTGGCGCGCTCACCCGCGCGGACGCCATTTGCGTCGCCTGGCATACGTCCGACGTGACGAATTGGGACGATCTCTTCACAAAGGAATTTGTGGTTGGGGGAACCGGGGCCGGGTCGCAAATGGAGACCTATCCCGCCCTGCTCAATGCCTTGTTTGGCACCAAGATCAAGATCATTTCCGGCTATAAGGGCGGCAATGAAGTCTACATGGCGATGGAGCGCGGTGAGGTGCAGGGGCGCTGCGGCGGGGGCTTTGCTTCACTGGAGTCGACGCGGCCGCAATGGTTGAAGCAAAACCTCATCAAGGTGCCGGTGCTGTTTGCGCTCGAGCGCAGCGGCGATCGCCCGAATGAAGTCACCGTCATCGAGCGCGCCAAGGACGAGCGGACAAAGCAGATTCTGCAACTGGCGTTGATGCCGCAATCCATGGACCGACCATTCCTTGCGCCAGCTGGCGTGCCTGAAGATCGCGCAAAGGCCCTGCGTGCGGCTTTTTCAGCAGCGGCGAACGACAAACAATTCCGCGAACAAGCAAATAAGCAGCGGCTCGAAATTGAGCCTGTGTCGGGCGAAGAGGTCGAGCGGATGCTCAGACACGCGTTTCAACTTCCGCCAGATGTTGTCAAAGCCGCCGCTGTCGCCATGAAGATTGAATAGAAACTTTCAAAGAAAGACATCACATGTCGAGCAAACTCAATCACGTCGCAATCGTCAGCGAAAAATACGCGCTTATCACGAAGTTTTACGAAGCGCTTTTCGGCATGAAGGGCTCTTCACGCGTCACGCCCCATTCTGCGCAGACGGTGGGCGATGGCTATGTTGGCCTCAACATCAATCCACGCAAACCGGGGCGGCCTGGAAGCCTCGATCATTTTGGCGTGGAGGTCGACGACGTTGAAAGCGTGCTCGACAAGATGAAGACCAAGTACACGGCGGCGCACTGGATCAAGCGCCCGAGCAACCGGCCATTCGCCGGCATCACCGCCAATGATCCAGACGGCAACGTCTTCGACCTGTCGCAGAAGAAGATGGAGAATCGCCGCCACGTTTATGAAGAAATCAGCGGCGAACAAAATCAGCGCTACATAAGCCATGTCGCCCTGCGCACCATGCGCCCGGACGAAATGGCGCGCTTCTACATTGATATTTTCGGGTTCGCCGAGCAAAACGCGGCCGCAGGCGACCCTAACCATTACCTCACAGACGGGCGCGTGACGCTGTCGCTCATTCCCTACGACATCTGCAATTTTGTTGGCCAAAGCATCCTTGCCCCTGGCATGGACCATGTGGGCTTTACTGTTGAGGACATGACCGCTTTCAAGACCGATCTCGATGACCTCGTCGGCGGCAATCCGGTCATGAACGCGCCGACCGTGGGCTTTGGAAAGGAAGGCGCGCAACGGCTGGAATTGCTCCACCGTCAGGCGCCTTATGCCGAGTGCTTCATCTGCGACCCCGATTACACAATGATCGCGGTCAAGAGCGCCCATTGATTTTCCGGAGAGTCGCGTGAGCATCGAAGTTGAACAATTGCATCCTCTTTATGCCGCGCGCATTCACGGCGTCGACATCCGCAAGTCAGTGAGCGACTCGACAATCGCCGACGTGCAGGACGCCATGGCGAAGTATGCGGTGTGCGCAATCGGTCACGACGCGCCGCCCACCAATGAGCAGCATATCGCTTTCAGCCGAAGTCTTGGGCCGATGGAGCGCAGCACGCGCAAGATCGCCGGGACCGAGGCGCGCGTGCCGTATCCGGAAATTGTGGACCAGAGCAATCTGGATGAAGTGGGCGAGATCTACGCCGACGACGACCGACGTCTCGCATACAAGCGGGCGAACCGGCTCTGGCACACGGACATGAGCTTCTACGATGTGCGCGCCACGTATTCGTTGCTGGCTGCCCACGCCATTCCGCCAGCGGGCGCGGACACTGAGTTCGTCGACATGCGCGCGGTGTACGATTTTCTGCCCGAACAACGTAAGGCGCAAATCGAAGGTCTCGTTGTCGAACATTCCTACTGGCACAGCCGGGTGCTTGGCGGAGGCCCCGAGCCGACGGAGGAAGAGCGCGCCACGCGGCCGCCTGCCCGCCACGCCATGGCGCACGTTCACGCTCTCTCGCAGCGCAAATCGCTTTATCTGGCTTCGCACGCCTGCGGAATCGTGGGCTGGCCAAGCGACAAAGGGCGAGCGCTCATCGAGGAATTGCTGGCGTTCGCCACCCAGCCGCGATTTGTTTACGCGCATAAATGGCGGCTTGGCGACGTCCTCATCTGGGACAATCTCGCCACAATGCATCGCGCGACCGAGTTCGATGACCGGACTTTCAGACGAGATATGCGGCGCACAACCTGTCGCGAGCGCGCCTTGGCTTGAAGCGAAACTTGCGCGCGAGCGCGTTGAGGGGAAAAGCATTATGGCCAAAAACAGCTTAATTTGCGGAGTGGCTTTCGCCTTCATGACGATATCGGCGGGCGCGCAAGCGCAGACCATCGTCGATGAATGGGCAGGCATCAAACTTCC
>CANMLK010000107.1 GCA_947498445.1 Beijerinckiaceae bacterium | reverse complement strand
CGAAAGATGATCGCCATGCCGCCGACGTGAATGCGCTCCTCTATGAGGTAGCCATCGATCGTCTCGCCGACATTGACTTCCATCTTGTTCATGCGTTCACCGTCCGATGTAGAGCCGCGCGGCAAGAATTTGCGGCAAGCCTGCCTGGTGAATTTTCCGCGCGGCGCCCTCGATGGCATAAGGCACGCGCATGTAACTCATCTCGTTGCGCTTCACATTGAGAAGTCCGTATGCGGCAGCGGGATTCTTGTCGCGCGGCTGCCCGACAGCGCCCTGCACCATGAGCCATTTACGACTGCCGACCAAAGGCACTGGCGAATTGTTCTGCGGCTTGAAACCGACGGCCGGCTTTTGCGGCGCCATGTGATAGAGCTGCGGCACGTGAATGTGGCCGCAGAAGGTGAGACGCTTGTCGGTCGCCAGCAGTGAGCGCTCCGCCCCGGCCGCCTCTGTCACGTAACGCCACTCCGTCGGCGCTGCGGCTTCCGAATGCACATAGAGACGGTCTTCCTCCTCGATCGTCATCGGGAGCGCCCTGAGCCAGACACGTGCGTCTTCGTCGAGTTCGTCATAGGTCCACGTGATCGCCTTGGTGGCGTAGTCGTTCATTCCAGCCGCAACGCCGGACGCCGCCGCCATATCGTGATTGCCCTTGATGACCACACCGCCACGCGCTGCAAGCTCACGGACGCGATCAACCACGAAAGCGGGATCGGCGCCGTAGCCGACCAGATCGCCGAGAAACACCCAATGGTCGGCGCCGGCGCGCTGGGCATGGGCGATACACGCCTCCAGCGCCTCCTTGTTGCCATGTATATCCGACAGAAACGCTATGCGCATGAACGAGCCATCTCCCGGCGACCCTTACTGCTTTGCTTGTCCTCAGCATTGACCTGCCACAAAGCCCAAGTCGGAGTCACCCTGCTTTATGCACGTCAACGCAGGCAAACATTACCCTGTCGTCAGCACTTTAAAAATCAGGGTTAAAAAGCCCAGTGGTCATTTCAACGGTGCGCGAATTGAATCAAGGTCGCAAGTTCATTTTGCCCCCCTCCCTTCTGGCTGTACTCTACATCGGGCTTATCGCGTCCACCCTCGCCGCGACGGCCGTGGCGACGCCGGGGTCCGACTCCTTCGCGCAAGAAGCGGCGCGCGGGATGGGCGTCGCCGCCGCGGCGATGCTGGCGGCCCAGTTCGTTTCTTCGGGACGCATCAAGGCGCTGTCTTCGGGCGTCGGGCTCGACGTCGTCCTCGGCTTTCATCGCTTCGCGGCGTCGATGCTGCTCTGGTTCGTAGCGCTGCATGTGCTGGCGTTCGTCGCGCCGACGCTGGCCCTGGGGCCAGCGCGCGCTGGCCAGCACCTCCTGACATTACTGACCTCGCCGCGCATGCTCACGGGCGTGCTCGCCGTGGCGGGACTGCTGGCGATCATCGTCGCCAGTGTGAAGCGCGACGCGTGGATGAAGTACGAAGTCTGGCGGCTCACGCACGGCTGTAGCGCGCTGGTCGTACTCGCGCTAACCGGCCATCACGTCATGACGACGGGTACGGCCTCATTCGCCCCGGGCCTGTGGGGGTTCTGGCTTGTTGTCTTTGGCGCAGCAGGCGCAGCGTTCGCTCACATTTATGTGGGGCGTCCACTTCTCGCGCGCCGCGTGTCGTGGCGGCTGGACGCCGTGACGAAGCTAACGCCCAGGCTCCTTGAGGTGACGATGACCCAGACGCGGGGCCCGGCGTTTTCATTCATCGCGGGCCAGTTCGTCTGGCTGAATTTCCGGCCGGGCCTGACGCAGCCCTTCGACAACCCGTTTTCCATCGCCTCGGGGCCGGAAGAATTGCCGCGCATGCGTTTTCTCATCAAGACTGTTGGCGACCTCACGCGTTCGCTGCCTGGCCTGCGCCCCGGCGCAGATATCGGCGTCGACGGGCCGCATGGCGATCTGATCGTTGAGGGGCGCGACGCAGGCTCCATCCTGCTTGTTGCAGGCGGCGTCGGGCTCGCCCCGCTGATCGGCGTGTTGCGCTCGCTTGCAGCGCAAGGCGACAAGCGGCCCATCCGCTGTATCTACGCGGCAGGCGCACCGGGTAACCTCGTTTACGCCGACGAGATGCGGAGGCTGGAATCGCAGCTCAACCTCGTCAACTTCTTCACTGTTGACGAAGCGCCGCCGGACTGGGCAGGCGGCGCCGGTCCCATCGACGCGACGCTGATCCGTCGCGCGCTTGATAGTCTCGACCGCGATCACACGCTGGCGCTCATCTGCGGGCCAACGCCCATGATGATCGCGACCGCCGACATGATCGCAGAGGAAGGCGTTCCGCTCTCAGGCATCGTCTATGAAAGGTTCGCCTATGACTAGCAAACGCAGCCGCCGCGACGCCCGGATCGTTCTCGGCTACCGAATGATCGCGGCGAGCGTTGTCGTGCTTGTGCTGCTCTATGCGCTTCGACCCTTCTAGCCGCTATTTTCCCTGATATAGAAAATCGACCACCGCAGCGCGCTTCTCAGCGTCAGGCGCATAATGCTTGACGAGAAAATCATCGAGCTTCGCTCGCGCTTCCACCGTGTTTGCGAGCCGCGCGGACAATCGTTGCGGTTGCTTGTGGCAAGACAGGCAAAGCTCGTCATAAGCGGCTTTCGAATTTGTCTGCGCTGCGGCCGAAGCGGACAGGGCAAGCAAGGCGACCGCAGAAAAAATTCCGCTCCTCATCATGATCTTCTCCTTCGCGGCTCAAAGAGATATTGAAGTACATAGCGGCTGCGCGACCACGCGACTGCTTACCGATCAGTTGAACACGGCGGCTGTCATCATCACATAATGTAGGACAAACACTGGAGCAGTCCATGACCGAGTCATCCAGCACGTTCGTGTGCCAGCATTGCGGGTCGATCAATCGCGCGCCAAAGGCCCGTCTGGATGCTGGCGACAAGCCTGCGTGCGGAAGATGCCGCGCTGAGATATTCGCCGGCAATCCCGTGGAGACGCGCAGCGACGCTGATTTCGAACGCCACATCACGCGCACGCAATTGCCTGTCGTCGTCGACTTCTGGGCGGATTGGTGCGGTCCGTGCCGCGCGATGGCGCCACAGTTTGCCGCTGCGGCGCAGGCGATGGAGCCGCACGCGCGTTTTCTAAAGGTTGATACGGAAGCGTTGCCGGGCGTGGCGGGGCGCCACAATATACGCTCGATCCCGACGTTGATCATGTTCAGGGACGGCAAGGAAGTCGCCCGCCATTCAGGCACGATTGATGCGCGTGAGCTGGAGCGCTGGATCGCCCGAAACAGCTAGCGGCGCGCGCGCGCCGATGCACGCAACGGGACAGGCTGAAGCCTGCTGCTACGGCCACCGTCGGTGTCATCATCATCCCTGATCAGCATGATGGCGGTAGCGGCGACCACCCCGCCGAACGTGATGGCGAAGCCGCCCAAGAGCAGCGCCAGTGCGGGGACAGAGATGTTGCGACCCAGCATCAGCGAGTGCATGCCGCCGACATCCGCAACCAGAAGAACTGCCGCAAACGCGACGCCCAGGCAGGCGCCTACAATCCAGTTGACGATAACGATGTGAACAAGCGGATCGCCGCCTGGAGGCGGACCAAGAGCAAGCGCCATTTCGGGTCTCCCTCTCAAGAGGTCAGAACGAAAACCGCCTGGCGCCTGTCGGTTCCACACAGAACTGCATCAGACGCAATTTAACGAACAAAGGCGGCTGGCTACGCTCACGCCTTTACGCTTTGGGATGGAAGGCAAGCGCTACGCCGTTCATGCAATAGCGAAGCCCGGTGGGTTTGGGGCCGTCAGGAAACACGTGGCCCAGATGGCCGCCGCAACGGCTGCAATGAACCTCGGTGCGCGTCATGAAGAAAGCGCCATCCTCGGACGTTCCGACGCCGCCCTCGACCGGCTGAAAGAAACTCGGCCAGCCTGTGCCGGATTCAAATTTCGTTCCGGCTTCAAACAATTCCTGTCCGCAGCCTGCGCAACTGAACATGCCGGAGCGCTTTTCGGCGTTGAGCGAGCTCGTGCCGGCTCGTTCGGTGCCATGCTCGCGCAGGACGTAAAACTGCTCCGGCGTGAGATCGCGCCGCCATTCCTCGGGCGTTTTCTCAACCGAGAAGTTTTCGCCCTTGGCGTCTTTGGACGATTTGCCGAACAGGGAACTGATACCGGACATGAGAGCCTCCATTTTCTATGAAGATAAGCGTTTGCCGGTCAATGAACAGCGCCCATCCGCGAAATCGTGAACGAGTCAGAACAGGGAGCCCTGATTTGCTGGCGTTTTCGCGGAAGTTTTTCGGGTCGGGGCCGGTTTGGCCCGCGCGCCAGCCTCATCTGCGCCTTGGCTGGGTTCACCGCCATTTGCGGTGGCCGCGACGGAGCCATCTGCGAACACCAGCGTGAGCGCCTGACCAGCAGCAATCGCCGCCGCGCTGCGAATGGGCGGCCCCTTTGCGCCCTCGCGCACCAGCGCAAATCCGCGAGCAAGAATACTTTTGTGGCTCATGGAGTCGATGAGCTTCAAAACGGACGCGAGGTTGCGTCTGCGGCCCTCATTGGCGCCTCGCAAGGCGTTACGCATGCGCGCCTGCGCTGCCTGCAAGCGTTCGCGCTGGCGTTCGCAATTCGCCTTTTCAGCATCCCGGCGCGTGATGAGCGCCCGCCCGAGGCGAACGCCGAGCCCCTGCAGCTTTTCGCGCCGCCCGCGCAATTCCGCCTGAGGCGAATGACGGGCGACGAGCGCGCCAAGGCGATTGACCTTGAGATGACGGTCGCCCAGCGCGGCGGCGATACGGCGGGGAAGATTTTCGCCCGCGCGGTCGAGCCGCTGGCGCGGCATGGCCAGCACATCTTCGGCCGACGGCAGCGCGCGGATGAGGGCGCGCACATTTGAACGGCGCTGCTCGGACAGGCGAAGGGTCACGCCCAGCAGGCGGCGCGCTAGGCCGTCGGTCTGCGCCGCCATTTCGGAGCGCACGGGCACGGTCATTTCAGCTGCAGCGGTGGGCGTAGGCGCGCGCCTGTCAGCGGCATGATCGATCAGCGTCCAATCGGTTTCATGGCCAACTGCAGAGACCAGCGGGATCATGCTGGAGGCTGCGGCGCGCACGACGATCTCTTCGTTGAAGCCCCACAGATCCTCAAGCGAGCCGCCGCCGCGCGCCACGATGATCACGTCGGGCCGGGGTATCTTCCCGCCCTCGGGCAGCACGTTGAAACCTTCGATGGCGCGGGCCACTTCCGCCCCACTCGTTTCGCCCTGCACGCGCACCGGCCAGACGATGACCCGCAGCGGAAACCGATCCTGCACGCGGTGCAGTATGTCACGGATCACCGCGCCGGTTGGCGATGTGATGACGCCGACCACGCTGGGCAGAAACGGCAGCAATTGCTTGCGCGCATCGTCAAACAGGCCCTCGGCCGCAAGCCGCCTGCGGCGCTCTTCAAGCTGCGCCAGCAGCGCGCCAACGCCCGCTGGCTCAATGGTCTCAATGACGATCTGGTAGGTCGATTTGCCGGGATAGGTGGTCACCTTGCCGGTGGCGATGACCTCCATGCCCTCCTCGGGCTTTACGCGCAGGCGCTGGAAGGAGCCCTTCCACATGACGGCGTCAATTTTAGCGCCCTGATCCTTGAGGCAGAAATAAACGTGGCCGGACGAATGGGGCCCGCGCCAGCCAGAAATTTCGCCGCGCACGCGCACATAGCCGAACTGGTCCTCAATCGTCCGCTTGAGGGCGGAGGAGAGTTCGGTGATCGTGATTTCGGGCGCGTTGCTGTCCTTGTCGGCCATTGCGTCATTTGATCTGATTCAGGCGCGCGCGCCAACAGTCTATGCGCCAATTGAAACGGCCTTCCGGCATGAACCAGCTGATGGCTTCTGAGCGCCTGGTTTTCGTGCAGCCTCATCCCCCTTCAGCGGGCACCGGCCTCGGCCGGCCGTTCTCGTCGATGGCGACGAAGGTGAAAGTGGCGTCCGTGACCTTTTCGCGAGTGTGGGTGCGAAAACGTCGCGCCCAGGCCTCGATATGAATTTTCATCGACGTGCGGCCCACCCACTCAACTTGCGTGTAAACGCACAGGACGTCGCCCACCTTGACCGGGCGGATGAATGTCATGGCGTCAACCGCAATCGTGACCACGCGGCCCTGCGCCCGCTCGACGCCAGCCATGCCGCCCGCCTGATCCATCTGGGACAGAACCCAGCCGCCGAAAATGTCGCCGTTGGCGTTCGTGTCAGCAGGCATTGCGCCGGTGCGCACGGTGAGTTCGCCACGCGGCTCGTTGGTTTCAATGGTCATTGGCCTCGCCCTGTTTCACATGCATCCAAACCCGGTCTGGCGCGGGTGGCAAGCCATTCGCCCGCGCACCCCGCGGCCCTGCCAGCATTGCGCCCAGCGCATGGATGAGCGCAGGGCGCTTGACCCGGCATGCATAACAGGCGATTTCTGCCTGAAATCAAATAGCAAGAACCCAGACTCTGCGGGAGAAATCATGACGGCCGTCATCAGCGCCTCTGAAAAAGAAGCCAAGTCCGAGCGTTCATTTCTGGAAGTCTGGGTCATCACGATCGGGCATTCGCTGACGCATTGGTATCCTTCAACTTTCTACATCCTGCTGCCGCTCATCGGCCTCGAACTGGGGCTCAGCTTCTCGCAGATCGGCATGATCCTGACGGCGCAGGCGCTGGCGGGCGCGGTTTCGAACATTCCCGGCGGCATTCTCGTCGACTCGGTAGCCCGCAAGGGCATCCTGATGGCGGCGTCGCTGTTCTGGATCGGCGTGCCGTATTTCGTGATGGGTTATTCAAACGCCTATTGGGTGCTGCTCACCTGCTCCGTCATGATCGGCATTGGCAATAACCTCTGGCATCCCACCGCAATTCCGTGGCTTGGCCGCCGCTTCCCGGATCGCAAGGGCCTCGTGATGGCCTATCACGGCATGGGCGGCAACGTCGGCGACGCACTGGCGCCGCTGGCCGCTGGCGCCCTGCTCACCACCTTCGCGTGGATGACGTGGCGCGACGTGGTGATCATCAACATCGTCCCCGGCCTGGTGATGGCGATCGCGATCCTGTGGTTTCTGGGCAGGCTCACGGCTGAAAAGCCCGGCGCGACCACAAAACCGGAAGCGCAGAAGACGCTGGGGGAAGTGCTAAAGGCGCTACCAGATCTCTTCCGCAACAAGACGCTGATCTTCCTGTCCACCAGTTCCGCCTTCCGCGCCATTACGCAGGGCGGCGTCATGGCGTTTCTGCCGCTCTATCTGGCCAAGGATATTGGCTACAACCCGTTGTGGATCGGGATTTCGATGTTCGTGCTGCAGGCGGCAGGATTCATCGCCGCACCCATCGCGGGGCACCTCAGCGACAAGTTTGGTCGCCGCAACGTCATCATGTCGTCGATGATCATGACGGCGGCCGTGCTGGGGATGATGGTCTTTGCAGGCGGCACCTCGCTGTTCGTGTTCTTCGTCGCCTTGCTGGGCTTCTTCCTCTTCGCCATCCGTCCCGTGCTTCAGGCATGGCTTCTCGACTCCACGCCCAGGGACATGGGCGGCTCGGCCATCGGCGTGATGTTTGGCGTCCAGTCGTTGGGCGCCGCCGCTGGTCCGCTCATCTGCGGCATAATTGCTGACAAATGGGGGCTGCTGATGACCTTCTGGTTCCTCGCCTTCACCATCATCGTGGCTAACATGCTGGTGTTCTTCATGCCCAAGCAGGACGACAAGGCGGCGGCCACGGCCGCTTGACGATAAAGCTCCGGCGCAAATCAGGGCGAGCCTTTCGCAAGGCTCGCCCTTTTCTTTGGCGCAATCTTGCACAAGCCGCACTTGCCTGAGCGGCGCGCCGCCCGAACTGTTGTGCTCAATGCGGTTTCTTCGCGCAGACCGGTTCCCACCTCGCACGGAAACGCTATAGACAGCGGCAGCAGGAGAGCGAGTCCATGAACATCCTTCTCATAGGGTCAGGCGGCCGCGAACATGCGCTCGCCATTGCGATTGCAGCCTCGCCGCTGACAGGCGAACTCTTCGTTGCGCCGGGCAACCCAGGCACGTCGGGCATCGCCGCAAACGTCGCCCTTGATATCGAGGATCACGCCGCCGTCGTGGCCTTCTGCCATGCGCGCGCGATTGGCCTTGTCGTAGTGGGGCCCGAGGCCCCACTTGTTAACGGCATCGCCGACAGCCTTGAAGCGGCAGGCGTGCCGGTTTTCGGACCGAGCAAACTGGCGGCCCAGCTTGAAGGCTCGAAGGGCTTCACCAAAGACCTCTGCAAGGAAACCAAGATTCCAACCGCCGCCTATGAGCGGTTCGCGGATCCGGCGGCGGCGAAAAGCTATATTCGCGGGCGCGGCGCGCCCATCGTCGTCAAGGCTGACGGGCTCGCGGCCGGCAAGGGCGTGATCGTCGCCGAGCATCTGCCCGAAGCTGAAGCCGCAATCGACATGATCTTCGGCGGCGCGTTCGGGGCTGCGGGCGCGGAAGTCGTGGTCGAAGATTTTCTGGAAGGCGAGGAAGCGTCCTTCTTCGCGCTGTGCGACGGCGAACGCGCCATCGCACTCGCGTCGGCGCAAGATCACAAGCGCGTGGGAGAAGGCGACACGGGCCCCAACACCGGCGGCATGGGCGCCTATTCGCCCGCGCCCATCATGACCGATGAGATGGTGGAGCGCACGATGCGTCAAATCATCGAGCCAGCCGTGCGCCGCATGAAGGAGCGCGGAACGCCCTATCGCGGCGTGCTTTTCGCGGGCCTGATGATTGGAAAGAAGGGACCGCAGCTCATCGAATTCAACGCGCGCTTTGGCGACCCCGAAACGCAGGTGGTTTTGCCCCGGCTCGATCAGGATATCGTGCCGTTGTTGCTTGCCTGCGCGCGTGGAAATTTGCCGGACGCGCCGGTGAAACTGAAAGATCAGACGGCGCTCACCGTGGTCTTTGCAGTGAATGGCTACCCGGATGCGCCCGAGCGCGGCAGCCTGATCGGCAGTCTTGAACTTGCATCGGGCGTCAACGACGTGACGATCACCCACGCAGGCACGAAGCTCGATGGCGACAAGCTCCTCGCCAATGGTGGGCGCGTGCTCAATGTCACGGCGCTTGCAAGCAACGTGTCAGACGCGCGGGAGAAAGCCTATCAGGCGCTGGCGATGATCGACTGGCCGGGCGGCTTCTTCCGCAACGACATCGGCTGGCGCGCGGTGAAACGCGAACGCGGCGAAGCGTGAAAGCGCTGCACGGCAGGGTTATTTAGCGTTGTGCGCAAAGCTGGATCAACGCCAGATCGTTTGCGCTGCCCTCATCCGACCCTGCTTCGCAGGGCCACCTTCTCCCGCCTTACTGGAGAAGGAAGCGCCCCAGGCCGCACTTGCGCGCGACCTCCAAATGCAAAACAGGATCGGCTTAAAGCGCGTCCTGCCACGGCAGCATATCGAGCCGGTAACCGGCGCCTTCGCGGGCGATCTGTCCGACCGCGAGAAACGGCCCGTGATAAAATGCGCAGCGGATCTTGTCCGCCGAGGCCATGTCGAGAATGCGCTTGCGCGTCTCGATAGCCTTCTGCGCATCCATGTCGAACATGACCTGCCATTCAGGATTGCGCGCGAACAGGATGGGCGTGTTGGTGATGTCGGCGACATTAAATCATGCGCGCATTGCCAGAGGCGATCAGGAACGCAGTATGGCCCGGTGAATGGCCATCCGCGCGCACTGATGTGACGCCGGGGACGACTTCCTTGTCCCACGCAAACCGCGCAGCTAGGTCTTAACTTGCCACGTAGGTGGAGCGGGCGCCAATGTTTGCCAGAGCGCCGGGCGCGCGCCATGTTCTCAAATGCGCGAAACGCCGGGCCGAAGGAGCGAACATGACCGCTGAACTCTTTCCCGGCTTCCAGTCCCACTGGATTGACACGGACGCGGGCCGCATATTCGCCCGTAGCGGCGGTTCTGGTCCGCCGCTTGCCCTGCTGCATGGGTTTCCGCAAACCCACCTGATGTGGGCGAAAGTGGCGCCGCTGCTCGCAGAGCGTTTCACCATCGTCGCGATGGACCTGCGGGGCTATGGCTGGTCTAGCGCGCCGCGCAGCGAGAGCGGTGCGCAATACACCAAGCGCGCGATGGCGGCCGACCTTGTCACCGTCATGGAGCATCTGGGCCATGTGCGGTTTTCATGCGCCGGGCATGATCGGGGCGCGCGCGTCGCATATCGACTGGCGCTGGATCATCCGGGCAGAATCGATAAACTGGCTCTGCTCGACATTTTGCCGACCAGCGAAGTGTGGCGCGCCATGGACGCTGGCGACACGCCGCCCGCCCATTGGGGTTTCCTGTCCCGCCCGGCGACTAAGCCTGAAGACGAGATCAGCCAGCAAACGCCAGACGCCTATTTCACACAGCTGATCAGCCAGTGGACGAAGTCGAAGGATCTTCGCCCGTTCGATCCGCGCGCGCTGTCCGGCTATCGCGACGCGTGGCGCGATTCATCACGCATCCACGCGTTCTGCGAGGATTATCGCGCGGGCGCGGGCGCTGATCGGCAGGCCGACGAGGCGGACCATCTGGCGGGCCGAAAAATCCAGTGCCCCACGCTGGTTCTCAAGGGGGATTTCGCCCTCACGCGCGGCAAGCAGCCTGCGCTGGATGTATGGCGCTCCACCTTAGCGCCGCTGGCGCAGGGCGCGCTGATCGATGCTGGCCATTTTATCGCCGAAGAGAACCCGGCCGACACAGCGCAGGCGCTGTTGCGGTTTTTCTGAACGCGCAAACCGTGCGCAAAGGCTTTTAACGGACATGAACTTACAGGATGCGACAAACAGCGCGGCGTCTGACAACGCCAGCAAGACCGGCGTTTGTGTGGCCCTTGGCGCAGGCGGCGCACGGGGCCTTGCGCACATCCTCGTCGTGGAGGCGCTGGACGAACTGGGCGTGCGTCCCAAAGCGATCACAGGCGCATCCATGGGCGCGGTGGTGGGCGCGGCGTGGGCTGCGGGAATGCCCGCAAAAGACATGCGGCAGCATTTGCTGAAACTGCTCGCCAGCCGGGCGGACGTGATGTCGCGCGTCTTGATGTGCCGCGTCGGCCGCCTCTCCGACCTGTTCGGCGGCCAGTTTCAGAACCCGATGCTGCTCGATGGCGAGCGTATCCTCGACCTCTTCTGGCCCAAGGTCGTGCCGGACCGTTTCGAAGACCTCGCCATACCTTTCACTGCGGTGGCGACGGATTTCTTCGGCCGGCGCGCGCGGCGGTTCTCAAAGGGGCCTCTGGCGCCTGCGGTGGCCGCGTCGATGGCGATCCCCGGCCTCATCAAACACATCGAGATCGACGGCGTCGTTTTGATGGATGGCGGCGTGACAGACCCCCTGCCCTATCGCCCGCTGGTGGGACATGGCGACTTCGTCATCGCCTGCGATGTGACCGGCGGGCCCGCCCCGGAGGCAAAGGCAAGCCCGTCAGCGTTCGAGGCGATGTTTGGCGCCGCGCAGATCATGCAAGGCGCCATCACGGCGGAAATGCTGAAGGCGGCTCGGCCAGACCTGCTGCTGCGGCCGGCCGTGGACCGCTTTCGTGTGCTGGATTTCTTCCGAGCCGCCGACATCCTTGCCGCCGCGGAGCCGCTCAAGGACGAAATCAAGCGCGAGCTGGAGCGGCTGCTGGGCTGAGCGGCGGGGGGCTGGCTGGTATATTGACAGTATACATACAAATCGTATGCTTACGATATATCCGCGCCCACAATGGCGCGCAGGCGGGAGCGACACGGGATGAGCGCAGCAAGGGACAATCGAATCATCGTGGTGGGCGGCGGCATTGGCGGCATGGCCTGCGCGCTGGGCCTCAACCAGGCCGGGTTTGACGTCACCGTCCTCGAACAGGCGCCCGAGATTGGCGAGATTGGCGCGGGCATCCAGCTTGGCCCCAACGCCTTCGCCGCCATGGACGCGCTGGGCTGCGGGCCGCGCGCGCGGGCGCGGGCTGTTTACACCGATGATCTCATCATGATGGACGCGGTGGACGAGAGCGTTGTCGGCCTTGTTCCCGTACGGGAAGAGTTTCGCAATCGCTTCAACAACCCTTACGCGGTCATTCACCGCGCCGACATTCACCTGTCGATTTACGAAGAAGTGCAGACGAAGAAAAACGTCGAAGTGCACACCTCCACGCGCATCACCGACATAGACGTTGGCGAAAAGGGCGTTCGCGTGACGGACCAGAACGGTCGCGTGTTTGAAGGCGCCGCGCTGATCGGGGCCGACGGCGTGCATTCGGTTGTGCGCAAAAACACCATCGGCGACGGCATCGCGCGCGTGCCGGGCCACGTCGTTTATCGCGCCGTGACGCCGCGCGACGAATTTCCTGAAGACCTGCGCTGGAACGCGGCGACCATCTGGGTGGGGCCGCGCTGCCACCTTGTGCATTACCCCATGCGCGGCGGCGAGGTTTACAACATCGTCGTCACCTTCCACAGCCGCGAGAAAGAAGAATGGGGCGTGCGCGAAGGCTCGCGCGACGAGGTCATGTCCTACTTCACACACATCGCCGCAAAGCCGCGCCAATTGCTCGACAAGCCGACATCATGGAAGCGCTGGACCATTGCCGACCGAGACCCTGTCGAGAAGTGGGGCGAAGGCCGCGCCACGCTGCTGGGCGACGCAGCCCATCCCATGCTGCAATACATGGCGCAGGGCGCGTGCATGGCGATGGAGGATGCGGTGACGCTGCGCGAAGCGATGCGCGTGTGTGATCGCGACATTGAAAAAGCTTTCCGGCTCTACGAGACAAAGCGCATTCCGCGCACGGGCCGCGTCGTGCTTTCAGCGCGTGAAATGGGCCGCATCTTCCATGCCGATGGAGTCGAGCGTCTTATCCGCAATTCATGGTGGCAGGGCCGCTCGCCAAGCCAGTATTACGACGCGATCGAATGGCTCTACGGCTGGACGGTCGAAAAATGTCTCGACTGAAAACAGGCGCGCAACGCGCGAGCCACGAGACGCCCGATTATGCAGACACAGCGGCGAGCGATCTGCCGCTGCATCGCATGCCGGGCCATCACATACGCCGCTTGCAGCAGGTGGCGGTGCGCCTGTTTGCCGAAGAAGCGAAGGTTGATCTCACGCCCGTGCAATACGCCGCGCTCTTCGCCGTGGCGCAACGCCCCGGCGTGGGACAGGCGCAACTGGCCGCCCTCATCGGCTACGACCGCGCCACGATAGGCGGCGTGATCGACAGACTGGAGCAAAAGAAATGGCTGGCCCGCGTGGCTTCCGTGGAAGATCGCCGCGTCAATCTTCTCACCATCACGGATGCGGGAAGTGATGCTTTATTACAAGCAACCGCATCCGTACGCCGCGCGCAAGAGCGGATCATCGAGCCGCTCGATGAAGAAGAACGCGCCGCGTTTGAACGCATGTGCCTCAAAATGCTGGCGCATCATTTGGGGTGAAGTAGCGCCTGCGCGCGTGCTGCGCATCGTGCGGCGCCGTATCAAAACGCCAGCATAATCAAAATCACGCCCGCATTGCGCAACGGAGTTATGCAACGGAAT
>CANMLK010000106.1 GCA_947498445.1 Beijerinckiaceae bacterium | reverse complement strand
CGAACTGGGCAAGGAATTGTGCAACGGCCTTGCGCCTGTGGTGCGAGACAGGGCTGCATCGCTCGCCGCGCTGGAGCCCGCCACGGCCGCGCTGATTGAGACGCGGCGCCGATTGCAGGGCTAATCATCTGCGCGGAGGCCTGAGGCTGCTGGCATGCGGCGAAGGTTCTACTTGCGAACGCGGTGCGGGCCGCGCAGACGTCCTTGCAGCGCCGCTTTACAATTTGAGCGGCGGGGGCTCTATTCTTGCCATGGCGGGGCGTACAAGACCTTCGCCGGGAGGATACATAATGAGCCGAACATTCGCTGGCGTTGTCTGCATGTTTGCGGCTCTTGGACCTGCGAGTGCCCAGGACAAAACGGCGGCGCTCTATACAGGCAAAACCGTCCGCATTGTCGTTGGCTATCCGTCGGGAAGCGGGTTTGACGTCTACGCCCGCAGTGTCGCCCGCCACATGGGCAAGCATATCCCCGGCGGCCCAACTGTCATCGTGCAAAACATGCCAGGCGCAGGCGGCCTCACCTCCGTCGCGTACATGGCGAATGTGGCGCCGCGCGACGGACTTACGCTCGCGCTGATCAATCCGGTCAATTCCACCGAACCGCTGCTCAACCCGGAAGTCGCCAAGTTTGATTCAACCAAGTTCAAATGGCTTGGCAGCGTCAACAAGGACGTACAGACGTGCGTGTTCTGGACACAAAAAGCGAAGTCCGCCGAGGATATGAAGAATGTCGAACTCATTCTTGGCGCGACGGGTCCGTCATCGGGCTCGGCGCTCGACGCAAAGACGCTGGCGTCCTTGCTGGGCTTCAAGTTCAAGATCGTGATGGGGTATCCGGGGATCGCCGACATCAGGCTTGCTGCCGAAAAGGGCGAGGTGGACGGCCACTGCGGCATGCCGCTGGCGCAGATCAAAACGGACATCTGGGAGGGCTTCAAAAGCGGGCGCATCAAGGCGCTGATTCAGATCGCGACAGCTGAATACCCCGAGCTGAAGGGCATTCCCAACGCGTTCGATCTCGCGCAATCGCCGGACGATCGCAAAATTCTGAACCTCGTGTTCGCGCCGTGGACGTACGGGCGCCCAATGCTCGCGCCGCCTGAAACGCCCCAGAGCACTGTTACCGCCCTGCGTAAAGCATTCGACGATACGATGAAAGATCCCGCCTTCCTTGCAGAAGCAAAGCAGATCAATCTCGACGTCAATCCGCTGGACGGCGCCGCCGTGGAAAAGCTCGTGCAGGAATTATTCGAGACACCCAAGCCGCTAATTGAACGCACGCGCGTAATTCTTGGGATCGGCGGGAAGTAGCCGCAGTATAATTGCGCCTACTCGTCCTCGCCAAACCTGTTGGCGACAAGCGCGTCCAGCGCGTCCAGCGCTTCTTTCGCCTGCACGCCCGAAGCGGTGACTGTGATGCTGGTGCCAATGCCAGCGCCCAGCATCAGGATGCCCATGATGGAGTCGCCGCCAACCGTTTCGCCGCAGCGAGACACCGTGATCTGCGCATCGAACCCTTCAGCGCATTGCACGAATTTGGCGGTCGCGCGCGCGTGAAGGCCCTTGCGGTTTATGATGGGGAGCGTGCGAACGAGGGCTCCGTCCGGAACCGGCGCGGCGGTTTCGTCACAATCGGAAACTGATCCGTCGTCGTTCATTTGCCGCTCAGGATACGGCTGGCCACAGAAATGTATTTGCGCCCCGCGTCCTGCGCCTGAAGCACGGCCTGATCGAGCGTCGCCTCCTCGCGCACCGACGCCAGCTTGATGAGCATGGGCAAATTGATGCCGGCGACCACATCCACGGTCGAGCCATCCATCACGGAAATCGCCAGATTCGACGGCGTGCCGCCGAACATGTCGGTCAGCACAACAACGCCCTGCCCCGTGTCCACGGCGTGCACAGCCCGCACAATATCCGCGCGACGGCTCTCCATGTCGTCCTCAGGACCAATGGTGACCGTCTGCAATTGGGATTGCGGCCCGACCACATGCTCAAGGGCGGAGCGAAACTCTGTAGCCAGGTGACCATGAGTCACCAGGACCATACCGATCATTGGACCCGACCGTCCGTCGAATGCGCCGCCCTGCTGGTGAAATTGGCAGGGCTCATGCGAGGGCGTCATTTTGTGCATCGCCGCGCAATTGGCAAGCGAAAACGGCGCCCGGGAGAATCGCGTTCACAATCGGCTCCGTGAGATGAAATCCAGTACGATGCGAGCAGATTCAGCGGCGCCCAGTCCGGTGGGGATCACAAGGCGTGGCAATTTGACGCCAGCCAAGGTTGCGATGTCGGCGCCTTCGGGCGGCATCCGGTCCGGCGCATCAGGGGTTTCCAGCGCCGGGGCAATATCCACCACGCAGCGCAGGACCGCCGCGCCTTCGTGCCCCACATCTTCGACGCCCTGCCCGCGACGCTCGACGCGCCCGGCAATTGCGGGGTGCGGACGGGCGATCAGACGCCCGTTGGCGCATTCGAGCAGCACGCGATCATCGGCCACGACGCGCGCGAACAGGCTGCGCAGACCGGCGGCTTCCACCACAGCGAGCGCCAGACTCGATTTTCCCGCGCCGGAAACGCCACGAATCAAAACCCCGGCCTCGCCGACGACCACCGCGGCAGCGTGGATGGAGGAGGGTTCTTGCACGCTCATCCTGAACGGCCGGGCCGGCTGGCGGGCGCAGGCGCGGCCGGAAGCCAAACGGTAAACCGGGCTCCAGCCGAGCTGTCGCCGGGGCCGGGGCGATTTGCAGCGCGGATCACGCCGCCGTGGGCCTCGACGATCTGGCGGGAAATAGACAAGCCCAGGCCAGAATTTTGGCCAAAGCCCTGCTCCGGGCGGTCGGTATAGAAGCGTTCGAAAATGCGCTCAAAGGCGTGAGCCGGGACGCCGGGACCATCATCATCGACCACGATCTCGACGCCCGGACGGCCTTCCCGGTCCTCGGGCCCGGCAGGCGCGCCGCGCGCGGGCCGCACGGCCAGTCGCACACTGCCGCCATGGGGCGAAAACGAGCGGGCATTGTCCACGAGGTTATTGACGACCTGCCCCAGCCGCGAATCATGGCCGAGCACGGTAAAGGCGGCGGCGCCCGTCTCGCCGGACGGAGCGACGTCGAGCGTGAAGCGCACGCCATCCTCGCGCTTCACCTCGTTGGCCATGTCGAGCACCGCGCGCAACAGCTTCACAATGTCGACGGGATCGGAATCCAGCCGCGCCATTTCGGCATCCAGACGCGAAGCGTCGGAGATATCGCTGATGAGGCGGTCAAGACGTTTCACATCATGCTGGATGACATCCAGCAGGCGTCCGCGCGATTCTTCCGTGCGGGCGATCGGCAGCGTCTCCACGGCGCTGCGCAGGGACGTGAGCGGATTTTTCAACTCATGCGCGACGTCGGCGGCGAAACTCTCGATCGCCTCGATGCGATTGTAGAGCGCTTTTGTCATGTCGCGCAGCGACCCGGACAAATGCCCGATTTCATCGGGACGGTCGGTGAAATCAGGAATCTCCTGACGCGACTTGATGCCCCGGCGCACGCGCTGCGCAGCTTCTGCAAGGCGGCGCATGGGCTCGGCGATGGTGCCGGCGAGGAACAGCGACACGATGAGCATGACGCTGGCGAACACGAGGAAGATGCGGATCATCGCCCAGCGCTCGGACGAGATGATCTTGTCAATGTCGCCGCCCTGCGTGGAGAGCAGCAACGCCCCGCGCACGATGCGAAAACGCTGCACCGGCACAGCCACAGAGATGATTGATTCACCGCGCGCATTGACGCGTACGATCGATTGCGCCTCCCCTGTCAGCGCGCGCTGCACTTCAGGGTACGCCCGCCCGTTGGCGAGGCCGATGTCCTCATAGAGCGGAAGATTGGCCCCGCCGAAGACATTTTCAAACTGCGTGATCATGCGGCGCGACCATGACGCCTGCCGCTCTGGCGGGGCGCCCAGATCAAACCGCAGAATCGTCGAGCGCTCGATGATGGAGCGCGAATCAATCAGGAGATAGCCTTCGCGATCATAAATGCGCGCGACCGTGCGCGTGGGGCCAACGAGGCGGCGCAGCACGGGCCCGATCTGGTCGGGGTTGATTGAAAACTCCAGCGCGGGATCGTCATCCTCGCCTGGCCCGAGCGTTTCGCCCGGCGCCAGCGACATGAGCTTTTCGGGATCGATGCGGATCGCGTCGGTCTCAACCGTCGCGGACGCGGCGACCGCGGCGGCGATGATTTCGCCCTGCGTCTTCAGGCTCTGGATTCGTGCGTCGATCAGGCCCTCGCGGAACTGATTCATATACATGAACCCGATCAGCATCAGCACAAGACCGCCAAGGTTGAGGGAGACGATGCGGCGGGTCAGCGAGGATGAAAAAGGCGCTGTGAGAGCGCGGCGGAAGGGGCGCGTGCGCGTGCGCAAGGTTTTTCGCGCCGCGCTGCTGGGTGCAGGCTGCACGTGTGGGCCGTGTTTATGCGCCTCAACGCTCATGCACCGGGTATATCCCCGATTGGACGCGACGATGAGCGTAAATCGCACAAGGCGTCAAAATGCTCGGCGAGGGGCCGGGCGAAAGGACGGCGAAAGCGCGCTCAGGCCTCGCGGAAACGATAACCGACGCCATAAAGCGTCTCGATCATTTCGAAGTCGTCGTCCACGATCTTGAACTTCTTGCGCAGCCGCTTGATGTGGCTGTCGATGGTCCGGTCGTCGACGTAGACCTGATCGTCATACGCCGCGTCCATCAACGCGTTACGGCTTTTCACGACGCCGGGGCGGTGAGCGAGTGCCTGCAGGATGAGAAACTCCGTCACCGTGAGCGTGACCGCCTCGCCCTTCCAGGTGCAGGTGTGGCGCTCCGGGTCCATGCGCAGCAAGCCGCGCTCAAGGATGCGGGCTTCAGATTCTTTCTGGCTCGCCGCTTCCTTGGGGTTGGCGCGGCGCAAAATCGCCTTGACGCGCTCCACCAGCAGACGCTGCGAAAACGGTTTGCGGATAAAATCATCGGCGCCCATCTTGAGGCCGAAAAGTTCGTCGATTTCCTCATCCTTGGAGGTGAGGAAAATCACCGGCAGGTCAGACTTCTGGCGCAGGCGTCGGAGCAATTCCATCCCGTCCATGCGCGGCATCTTGATGTCGAAAATGGCCAGATCTGGCGGATTGGTCTTCAGTCCGTCCAGCGCGGCGGCGCCGTCGCTGTAGGTCTGGACGCGATAACCCTCGCCCTCAAGAGCGATAGAGACGGACGTGAGGATGTTGCGGTCATCGTCGACCAGGGCGATTGTTGGCATTCACCAATCCGGGGTGTGATTACGCGGGGACGCGCAACCTCGTTTCTTATATAGGCCGAAATGTGACGCTCTGCGACCCCGGAGACTTATTGGAGGCCTCCCGGGCGCGCGCGGGCCGGGGCAAAACACTCGGTCGGCCGCAGTAAAGCGCCTTCCGGAGACCACTTGTGGCTTGGATTCAGGCTTGGATTCAGGCTTGGAGCCGGTCTGCATTTTGGCTCGCCATTGATGTGGCGGCGTCCCCGAAGAAGATCTACGCGGTCCATGTCGACCATCTGAACCGGCCGGTCATGCTCACCGACACCGCCAAGGTCAATGTCTGGGCGGCGAGTTTTGAGCCCTTCGGCAAGGTCCGCACCGTCACTGGCGCCGTGACGCAGAACCTTGGCCTGCCGGGCCAGTGGTTCCAGCTCGAACACGGGCTGGCGTATAACTGGCATCGGCATTACGATCCCACCACAGGCCGCTACACCACCGCCGATCCTCTAGGCTTCGTCGATGGGCCGAGCGTGTTTGCGTATGCGGGGAGCGCGCCGCATACGAAGGTGGATCCGACGGGGCAGTTTCTCTGGGCGCCCGCTTTAGCTGTTGCAGCGGTAGCTATTCTGACACCAAGCAACACTTTCTCTCCCGGCAACGATCTGCAACCCTATATAAATGCCGCAATGGTAGGCGGCGGTTTCGCGCTCCAGGCATGTGTAAGAGGTGCATATGCTCTAAGTAAGGGAGCCGCGAGTGCCACGAATGCGGCGAATCTCAGCAAGCAGCTTAGTAGTCAAGAGGGTATGCTTGAGCTGCTCAGCGGAGGCGGCAAGGCAATCGCTGGCGCGGGCGCGCACGTGCCGTTGCGCGATGTTGGGCGACTCGTCAACCAGTACGGTGGAAAGGCCGGTGACTGGGCAAAGGTGACAAGCAGCGCACCAGGGCATATGCAAACGCATGCATATCGTAACGTCGTGACGGGCAGGGTTGTAGAACTCAAGAGCATCGTCCCATGACGGGGGAAGGCGAACGCCGCATGTCACCGAAAGAGCGAGCAAGACACGTTGCCCGCCGGGTTCTTGGAGAGGGCTACGATCCACTGCTCGCATGCCGTGACTTAGCGCAGCTACGTGCGCAACTGTCGGAGGTTCCTGATGATATCATGGATATATTCGTCGGGATCGCCTCGGAAGTCGACGATCTTCCTCTTGGCAGCGAAAGAGAGGCCTGGGCTGTTGCGGCATCGAAGTCGAAGGATGCCGAAGCTGCGGATTATCGCGAGCGGGTGCGTGCCGTCGTCGAAGCCTCACTAAGGCGATTGCTAATGTCGCTCAATGGGGAGCACTGATCGCTGTCACGACACCACGCCGATGTCTTTCCGGCGTACCATTGAGGTTTACACAAGCACAAAGCCGCAGGAGTGCCGGTGTAGCGGGGACGACGACGACGCGGGTGTTCAACTATCCCGCGACCAACAACCGCCTGAGCAACGTGCAGATTGGCGGCACCAATGAACGCGCCTTCACCTATAACGCTGCTGGCGGCACCACCGGCGACAACCGGGGCGCGGCGGGCAATTTTACCTGGACGATTGATCGCGGCGGGCGGCCGGCCACCAGCCTGAAGGGCGGGGTGAACCAGGGCACGTACACCTATGACGCCTTTAAGCGGCTGCGGGTGCGTGTTGTGGCGAACCAGACGCCGACGACGAACAACGGCACCGTGCACTATGTCTGGGACATCTTTGGCAACATCATTGCCGAAGCCAATGGCTCAACCGGCGCCACGCTGCGCGAGATGGTCTACCTTGAGGGCATGCCGCTCAGCGCCATCGATGTGGCGGCGTCCCCGAAGAAAATCTACGCGGTTCATGTCGACCATCTGAACCGGCCGGTCATGCTCACCGACGCGGCCAAGGTCAATGTCTGGCACGGGCGCCAGCGTAGTACACGCCCGCTCTAGCTTGAGCCTTTTGCGCCCTCGCGCTAAGAGGACGGCCTGCGCCGCTAACGCCGCGCAGACGTTCTCCGCAAAGGATTCAGATGCCGCAAGCCTCTTATGTGCTCACCCTCTCCTGCGCCGACCGGCCGGGAATTGTGGCGGCCGTCTCGACGTATATCTTCGAACAGGGCTGCAACATTCTCGACGCGCAGCAATATAACGACGTTGCGACGGGCCTGTTCTTCATGCGCGTGACCTTTGAAGCCGACGCGGGCGCAGCCTCGCTACGCGGCGGCTTCGAGTCGATTGCGGGACGCTTCGCGCTGACGTGGATCATGCGCGACGTGGCCGATCGCAAGCGGGTCATGATCCTCGCTTCAAAGTTCGACCATTGCCTGGTCGATCTGCTCTATCGCTGGCGCAATGGCGAACTGCCGATGGATATTTCCGCTGTCGTTTCAAACCATCCGCGCGAAACGTGGGACCATATCGATCTGGACGGCGTGCCCTTCCATCATCTGCCTGTCACTCGGCAGACGAAGATGGAGCAGGAAGCGCAGCTTTGGGAGCTGATCAAGAGCACTAAGACGGACGTGGTTGTGCTGGCCCGATACATGCAAATTCTGTCTGACGGGTTGACCGCAAAGCTGATGGGCCGCTGCATCAACATCCATCATTCGTTCTTGCCCGGCTTCAAGGGCGCGAACCCCTACACGCAGGCGCATACGCGCGGCGTGAAGCTGATCGGCGCAACGGCGCACTACGTCACCGCCGATCTTGATGAAGGCCCGATCATCGAGCAAGACGTCGAGCGCATCACGCATCGCGACACGCCTGAGGACCTTGTGCGCAAGGGCCGCGACATCGAGCGCCGCGTGCTCTCGCGCGCGCTGCGCTGGCATGTGGAAGACCGCGTGGTGCTCAACGGGCGCAAGACTGTCGTCTTCGGCGAATAGGACTGGCGCTGCTTGCCTGCCTGCGGCTAATCTTGCGCCATAACGCAGGGGGAAACGCATGAAGGCCTTCGTCAACGCCAAGGGCGCCAGCGGCGCCATTCTCGAAATGTGCGACGCGCCAGCGCCGACGCCCGGCCCCAACGATCTGCTTGTGGCGGTGCGCGCCATCGGCCTCAACCGCGCAGATCTCGCGCGGCCCATCGGCAATCCCGACAACAAGGCCGCCAACATCGCCGGCATGGAAATGGCGGGCGAAGTCATCGCGATGGGCGCCGCAGTGCAGGGCTGGAAAGTCGGCGACCGCGTCATGTCGATGACGACAAAATCCTACGCCGAACAGGCGCTGTGCGATGCGCGCGTAGCGATGAAAATTCCAGCGTCCATGAGCTTTGAAGAGGCCGCCGCAACGCCGGTGTTCTATTCCACAGGGCACGACGCGCTGGTGACGAACGGCGAATTGAAAGCGGGCGACAGCGTGCTGATCGCGGGCGTCGCCGCAGGTGTTGGCATTGCGATGATCCAGATTGCGAAAGCGATGGACGCGCGGCTGATCGCAGGCTCATCGCGCAGCGGCGAAAAGCTCGCCCGGCTGAAACAGCACGGCCTCGATCTGTCGATTGAAGCTGGCCGGGACGATCTGGTCGGCGCCTGCATGGCGGCCACCGACAAGAAGGGCGTCGACGTCATCATGGACAATGTGGGCGCAGGGCTGTTCGCGGCGCTCACCGATGCGGCGGCAGTGAAGGCGCGCTATGTCACCATCGGGCGGCTTGGCGGCAAGATGGACGAGATCGACCTCGACAAGATCGCCCTCAAACGCATGAAGGTGATCGGCGTCACGTTCCGCACGCGCAGTCTGGACGAGAAGATCGAAATCACGCAGCGCGTTGTCGCCGACCTGATGGCGCATCTGGAAAGCGGGCGCATCAAGCCGGTCATCGACAAGGTGTTCGCGTTTGACGATGCGCCTGCGGCGCAGGACTATATGCGCTCCAACAAGCATCTGGGGAAGATCGTGCTGAAGGTGTGAGGCGCAGAAGTCACCTGCAATGGCGCGCGATGATTTCCTGAAAATCGGCGATGGATCCGTCCATCTGGCCGATGTTTTCTTGCCGCTCGCGACCGGTGGAGCATTGCCGAAAAACACTGCTCGCCTTGCGCATCACGTCCGCGTGCCTGCGCAAAGATGGACAGCGCTGCGCAATGGCGCTCGATTTGTTGCGCTCCAGATCGCGCAGCGTGGCGCTGAAACTCGCCTCGGTCGCCGCCAGATCACGGCGACATTGCGGCGTGTCGACGTAGCCTGCCGACGCTCCCGAGAGGGTCGCGAGAAGTGTGGTGACGATGAAGAACGTGCGCATGCAGAACTCCCTTGCGTCCTCGACAATTGCAGCAATGGCCTGTGCAGTCGGTGCGCAAGCGCGCGGCGGTCAGCGACGACGCGACGTGGGGATTTCCATGCGCATGCGGCCATTGGGAAGTCTGCGGACCGTGACGCCACCGCGCACGCTCGGCGCCGAGCGCACGGCGCGACGAGAGGACGAACGCGGTTGCGCGGCCTGCTCACGCGAGCGCGATGCAGCGCCCGAGCCTGCTACCGAGCCTGCGCGGCTGGCGGGACCCGACACCGCGATGCAATTGTTATAAGCGTGCGCGTCTGTCAGCTTTTCGCAATCGGCGCGCTGCGCCTGCGCGGGCGAAATCGTTAAGGGAGCCGCCGCGAAAGCTGCGCCCAACGCCAGCGCAAACAGGCTTGCGCGGATCATCCGCGCAAGGTCCCGCCGGTCTTCTTCGTCACGTCCGCAACAATGCGCGCGGCGACAGCCTCGATCTCGGCTTCCGTCAGCGTTTTTTCGCGCGGCTGCAGACGCACCGCGATGGCGACGGACTTCTGGCCTTCCGCCACGCCGGGGCCCTCATACACATCGAACACGTCAACTCCTGCGATGAGCGCCTTGTCGGCTCCCTGCGCGGCGCGCACGATGTCAGCGGCCTTCACGGCGCGGTCCACCACGAATGCGAAGTCGCGTTCCAGCGGCATGAACTCGCTGAGTTCAAGTTTCGCCTTGGCGCGTGTGGCTTTCGCTTTCTGCGCGGGGATTTCGTCGAGATGAATCTCGAACGCGCAAAGCGGGCCTGACACATCGAGCGCCTCAAGCGTGCGCGGATGCAATTCGCCGAACCAGCCAAGCACGTTCTTCGGGCCGAACTGCATGGTGGCGGAACGCCCGGGATGCAAAAAGTCCGGCCCGCCAGACACGATCTGCATTCCGCCAAGCGGCACGCCGAGCGCAGCGAGCATCGCCATCGCATCGGCCTTCGCATCATACACGTCAACGCTTGCGGCCTTGCCCGACCAGTGACGGCCAGCGCCAGAGGCCTTCGCGGTTCCACGGCGCACGGCGGCTGCGGCCATGCGCTGATCGCGGTCGCTTGCGCCCTTGAACACCTGCCCGACTTCAAACAAGGCGACATCACCAAAACCGCGATCCGCATTGCGCTGCGCGGCGGCAAGGAGGCCCGGCACGAGGCTGGGGCGCATGTCGGAGAGTTCAGCCGCAATCGGGTTGGCGAGCGCCAATTCCGGCTTGCCGCCGCCAAACAGTTTGGCGCGATCCGCAGAAATGAACGACCACGTCACGGCTTCAACAAGACCCTGCGAGGCAAGCGCGCGGCGCGCCAGGCGCGTGCGTTTTTGCAGAGGTGTCAGGATGGCCGTGGGCACAGCCGATTCCGCGCGCATGAACGGCGTGGACGCCACATTGTCCACGCCCGCGATGCGCACGATTTCTTCAACGATGTCGGCCTTGCCTTCAACGTCGGCGCGCCATGACGGCGCCTTCACGAACACGCGCTCGGCGTTCGTCGCCTGCCGCGCGACGGTGAAGCCGAGCTTTTCGAGCGTGGCGACCATGTCGGATGCGGGAAGCGACATGCCGGTGAGGCGCTTGACTTCCGAGAAGGGGAAATCAATCGTCACGTCAGGCTTTGGCGGCTCTCCCGCAACGACAAGTTGCGAGGGCTCACCGCCGCAAAACTCCATCACGAGATGAGTTGCGAGCTCCGCGCCGGGCACGCAGAACGCCGGATCGACGCCACGCTCGAAGCGATAGCGCGCGTCGGTGACGATGCCGAGATTGCGGCCCGTGCGCGCGATGTTCATCGAGTCCCAAAGCGCGGATTCGATCAGCACGTCGGTGGTGTTTTCATCGCAGCCGGAATGTTCGCCACCCATGACGCCCGCGATGGATTCAACGCCATTGGCGTCAGCGATGACGACGTTGTCGGGCTTCAATTCATACGTCTTGCCGTCGAGCGCGACGATGCTCTCGCCCGATTTTGCGCGACGAACGACAAGATCGCCAGCGACCTTCTTTGCGTCGAACACATGCAGCGGGCGGCCGCGATCGAACGTGAGGTAGTTTGTAATATCAACGAGCGCGTTGATGGGGCGCAGGCCAATGGCCTTCAAGCGCTTCTGCATCCACTCAGGGGAAGCGCCGTTCTTGACGCCGCGCACGAGGCGCAGCGCGAATGCGGGCGCGAGATGCTTGTCTTCGGCGGCAAAATCGAGCGTCACATTGACGGGGCAAGGATACGCGCCCGCGACCGGCTTGATCGCGTGCTCCTTCAGCTTGCCGAGGCCCGCTGCTGCGAGATCGCGCGCGACGCCATGCACGCCCGCCGCATCGGCGCGATTGGGCGTGAGGTTGATGTCGATGACGGGATCGCCCAGCTTTGAGAAATCGACGTAGCGCGCGCCGATGGGCGCGTCTTCCGGCAATTCGATGATGCCGTCGTGATCTTCCGACAATTCGAGTTCGGCGGCCGAACACAACATGCCGAGCGATTCAACGCCGCGGATGACGCCCTTGCCGAGCGTGATGTTCTTGGCGGGAATATAGGTTCCCGGCGCGGCAAACACGCTCTTCAAACCCGTGCGCGCATTAGGCGCGCCGCACACGACCTGAACGGGCGCGCCGGCGCCAATGTCCACCCTACACACGCGCAAGCGATCCGCGTTGGGATGCTGCGTCGCCTCGATGACGTAAGCGACGACGAAATCCTTGAGCTTCTTCGTCTGGTCTTCGACGCCTTCAACCTCAAGGCCGATGCGCGTGAGCGTTTCCGCGATCTCGTCGAGCGAGGCATGGGTGTCGAGATGGCTCTTGAGCCAGGAGAGGGTGAGTTTCATGCTGACTCTTCTGTTTTCTTATCCGAAGGCCTTAGTCGGGTCGACCTCGAGAAAAAGCTACCAATTCCCTGTCCGAGAATAGCAAAGATAACGCCGCCAAACGCCCACATGAAGAGGCTGTTGAGCCTGTCTATCGATAGGTTAATCGTCGTTATACGCTCTTCCGCCGCTCTCTTGAGTTCATCTAGGTCTCTCTTCAAGAAAGCTTGACTGAGCACCTTGTCTGGCGCCTGAATAATTATCCCTTCTAGTTTAGCGAAACGATCATTTAGGTGATCAATTTCAGTCCTATACGCTGCAACGAGCAGCCGTAGGTCGCGATCATCGGGTAATTGTTCGATTTTCTCTAGGATTAACTTGAACTGCTTGACCTGCTGCGCAAACTCACCGGTCAGCTTGTGAACATCATCAATTTGAGCACCAATTAAGCTCTGACTTCTATTTATGTCAGCAAGCACTGGTGAGAGCCTATCGATATGTTTTGCAGGAGAGAAAAAATAAAAACCTGCCATGATAATTGATGTAGCAACTAACGCCGAACCGATGTTCAGCAAATCTCCCGCAGATAGGCGAAGTTTGATCATACTGGTCACGTGCTTAACCCGCCCGCCAGCGTCGGCAGGTCGAGAGGACGGAAGCCGTAGTGCTGCAGCCAGCGCACGTCCGCTTCGAAGAACGCGCGCAAGTCGGGCATCCCGTATTTCAGCATGGCGATGCGGTCGATGCCCATGCCCCAGGCAAAACCCTGATATTCATCGGGGTCGACGCCGCAATTGCGCAGCACGTTGGCGTGCACCATGCCGCAGCCCAGAATCTCCAGCCAATCCTCGCCTTCGCCAAAGCGGATTTCACCGCCCGAGCGACGGCACTGGATGTCAACTTCCATCGACGGTTCGGTGAACGGGAAGAACGACGGGCGGAAGCGCATCTTCACATTGGGTACTTCGAAGAAGGCCTTGCAGAATTCTTCCAGAATCCATTTCAGATGGCCGAGATGGGCGCTCTTGTCGATAACAAGACCCTCGACCTGATGGAACATCGGCGTATGCGTCTGGTCGCTGTCACAGCGATAGGTGCGGCCCGGACAGATCACGCGGATCGGCGGCTTGTTCGCCAGCATAGTGCGCACCTGCACCGGGGAGGTGTGTGTGCGCAAAAGCTTGCGCTCGCCATTGGCGTCCGGGTTGAAAAAGAAGGTGTCGTGC
>CANMLK010000105.1 GCA_947498445.1 Beijerinckiaceae bacterium | reverse complement strand
GGCGGCCCCTGACCCAACTCCGGCTGTGGTGGAAGCCGCCTCTTCGCTTGCGCCAAGTCCGATCCAGACCGCGCTGCGCGATGCTGTGGTGCGCATGAAGGAGGCGCCCATCGCCCGTGCTGCGCCCGGTCAGACGCCGGCCCCCGCCTTGCGGCAGGAACGGGCGGACATTGCCGCGATTTACGAAGAACGCGACTTCGCGCCTTTGTGGATTGAGGCGAAAGTTTTCACAGCCGCCGCCCGCGCCGCCGTCGCGCGGATCAATCTTGCCCGCGAGGACGGGCTGGACCTCACCCAATATCTCCCGCCGACGCTTGACGCCGCTTCGCCTGAGGCGATGGCCCGCACCGAATTGGCGCTCTCGCAAGCAGTTGTCGGGTTTGCCCGGCAGGCCAGCGGCGTACGCGTGGCGCCGCGCGTCATTGGCCTCATCACCGCAAAAGCGGAGGTCGCGTCGCCGCGCGACGTGCTGACGACGGTTTCTGCATCGCGTTACGCCGGAGAGGCGCTCGCCGCCTACAATCCTCCCCACCAGGGATATCGCAATCTGCGCGAAAAGCTCGTGGAACTGCGCCGCGAGCGGCCCGCGCTCGCCAATCCGCGCATCGCGCCCGGCCCCGTGCTGAAAGTGGGCATGAAGGATCCGCGTGTGCCGCTGGTGCGGGCGCGGTTCGGCATCGACGCCGCTGCCGACGGCCCGGACAGCCAGTTGGTCTACGATACGCGCGTCGCCAGCGCGGTCGCCGATTTCCAGCGCGCCAATGGGCTGCCGTGCAACGGGGTGCTGACCGCGCGCACGATTGCGCTGCTGTCCGGCGGCGACCCGTCGCGGCTGGAGCGCGAAATCCTTGCGAGCATGGAGAAGTGGCGCTGGGCGCCGCGAGACATGGGCGAGACGCGTATTGAGGTGAATATCCCCAATTATACGGCGCGTCTCATTCGCGACGGCAAGGTCGTGCATTCGATGCGGGTCATTGTGGGCAAGCCGGAGACGCCGACGCCCGTATTCTCCGATGTGATGCGCTTCATGGTGGTCAACCCGTCCTGGCATGTGCCGCAATCGATCATCCGAAAGCAGCTTGCGCAGGACCCGAATTATTACGCCCGCAACGGCTATGATGTGGTCCGCAAGGGGGCGAATGTGTTCGTTCGTCAGCCTCCGGGCGAGCGAAACGCGCTTGGCAATGTCAAGTTCATGTTCCCCAACGACCACGCGGTCTACATGCACGACACGCCCAGCCGGGGCCTGTTCAACGCCTCCCGCAGGGCCTTCAGCCACGGCTGCGTGCGCGTGGATCAGCCGTTCCGGTTCGCCGAGGCGCTGATGAAAGAGACTGGCTGGAGCGAAAAGCAGCTGCGGTCCGTCGTTGGCCGGGGCGAGCGCACAATCAATTTCAACGTCGGCGTGCCTGTGCACATCATGTATTTCACCGCCTTCGTGGACGACGAAGACAAGCTGCAGCTTCGGGACGATCTGTATGGCATGTCCCGCAGGCTTCAGGCCGCGCTGGGTCTATAGCGTTCCCGAGTTGTTAAAGGTCAAGCTTATGCATGAATGCAGCGCTCTTGACACAAAGCCGCCATGATTGCCGTATTGGTGTGTTCTCGCGTTTGTTTTTGGGTGAGACGTGAGGCGAATTTTGGTCATGGTTACGGCCTCTTAACGCTTCTCGGCAACAGTTCGCTCAGGTTAACGGCTGGTTTGTATCACCGCCGAAAACCCAAACAAGGCGCGCAATTCGCGTCTTTGAAAGGTGAGTTGAGTTGCTAAAGTCGCGCCTTCCGAAGTCCTTGCGAGTGGCTGTGCGCCGCGTCGCCATCGCGTCCGTTTCCGTTGCAGCCGTTTTGGGCGCCATGGCTCCCGCCTCGACCCAGACTGCTGTCGCCAATGGCGATACCCGCACGCTTTATCTCAAGCACGCGCACACTGGTGAAACGATCACCGCGACGTTCCGCGTGAATGGGTCTTTTGACCCGGCTGTTCTCGACAAGCTCAATTATTTTCTGCGCGACTGGCGTAACGACGCCGTCATCAAGATGGACCCGCGTCTGTTCGACGTGGTCTGGGAAACCCATCGCGGCGCAGGGTCCACATCTCCCATCCGCATCAATTCCGCTTACCGCTCGCCGGAGACGAACTCGATGTTGCGCCGCCGCTCGCGCGGGGTCGCCGAGTTTTCGCTCCACACGCGGGGCATGGCCATGGACATCCATGTGCCGGACGTCACCACGGACAGCCTGCGCCACACCGCCATTCGCATGCAGCGGGGCGGCGTCGGCTTCTATCCCTCATCGGGCTTTGTGCATCTGGACGTGGGCAACGTGCGCGCCTGGCCACGTATGCGGTATGACCAGCTCGCGCGCATTTTTCCTGATGGCAAGTCGATACATATCGCTGCCGACGGGCGCACGTTACCCGGTTATGAAGACGCCCGCGTGACGCTCGCAGCGCGCAACGGCAGCTATGCGCCGACGCTGGCGCAGGTAAAATCGAAGGGCTTCTTTGCGACGCTCTTTGGCTGGGAAGATCCGGACGATGCGCCGCCTCCTGCTGCAACGCCGTCTCGTGGACGCCGCGCGCCTGCCCCGACGCAGGTCGCCGCGATCGCTCCAGAGCAACCGCGTTCCGCCGTGTTGGCCCGCGCCGAGGCTAACCGCCCCCGGGGCGATACTTTCATAGGCCCCGCCAGTGTCGCCGCACCGCCGCAGGAGGCCGCCCGGGCCGCCGTGATCGCGAGCGCGCCAATGCCGCCGCGCCGCCCCGTCGAAACGGTCGTCGCGTCGCTCACGCCTGTTTCGCCCCTCACTACTGCGCCACTCCTGGGCCCGCTGCCGCCCGCCCGTCCCACCGTGTTTAATGTCGCTTCGATAGCGCCTTTGAGCGCGCCGCTGCCGCCCGCGCGAGCGGTCCGTGCGGGAATCAACCCTGGCGTCAACACAGACATCGCAAGTCTTTTCGGGAGCGCGTCAGCGGGCAGGATAGCCGCGACGCCGGGCCTTCCAGCGGTCATCACCGAGGGCGCCGAGCCCATGGCCGCCGCCGTTCTCGCTTACGCTGCGCAGCCTGCCCCTGTGCGCATGATCAAGCAGGCGCGCACGGCACCCGTCGCTGCGCAGCCGGTCGGGTTACGGGCCGCGCGCAATCAGGTCCCCGCAGCTTTGACTCCGGCGCGTCTCGACCGCTCCAATTTCATCGACATGACTGCGCCGGTGAGCATGGAAAGCGCGACGCCCGGCAGCACGCTTGGCTCTTCGCTTGCGCCGCTGCGTCCCGCCGCGCGCCGTGAAGCGCGCGATCTGATGTTTGGCGCGCCGCAAGGCGATCTTGTCGTATCCGAATTGCGTCCAAGGCCATGACCCGGCCGCAGGTTCAGGCGTTTGCGTAGCGAGATGATCTTCATCATTCTACACGCAAGGGCAGTCGAGACATGATTGTGCGCGCATTGGCGGTTGTGGCGGGACTGGCGGGCGGCGTCGCCACTTCGCAATTGCCTGAGTATTCGCAGCAATATCGCCAGAGGCTGGGCGGCGCCATCGACGAACTGGCGCGCATCATGTCGGAGTTCGACGCAGACGCAGCCCGCCATGGCATGACGCGCGAACAAGGCATCGACCGATTGTCGGGAAATGGTGACACATTCGTCACCGAGCGCGGCGCCCGGCTGCGCGAGGACAGCGCGCGCCTTGCGCGGCTGCAACGGCAACTCGAATTATTCCAAACCGCAGGCCCGTTCCGGCGCATCGCCGTGATGGCGAGCGATATTGACCAGGCGACGGCGCAGCGTGCGTGGGCGAATTTTGAGCCGGGCGTGCCGGTGACAATCGAGGGCGCCGCTCTTGCGGGCGCTGGCTTCCTCGCAGGCTATGGGGCCTTCAGCTTTATCCTGTGGCCTGTCAGCAGGCGCCGCAGGCTTCAAACGGTGGGCGTGCGGCGATGATTCCCAATGTGCTTTCCATCGCCGGCTCCGACCCCTCGGGCGGCGCGGGGATTCAGGCTGATCTGAAGACGTTTTCGGCGCTGCGCTGTTACGGCATGGCGGCGGTGACGGCGTTGACCGCGCAGAACACGCGCGGCGTCAGCGGCGTGCATGTCCCGCCCGCCTCGTTCGTCGCCGCGCAAATCGACGCGATCTTCACTGACGTGCGCGTTGATGCGGTGAAGATCGGCATGCTCGCATCTGCTGAAATCGTGGAAGCCGTGGCGGACAGGTTGCGGGCGCACAACGCGCGCAACATCGTGCTCGATCCGGTGCTGGTGGCCACAAGCGGCGACTCGCTTGGCGCCCCCGATGTCGTGGAGGCGATGAAGCGGCATCTCTTTGCGCTTGCCAATGTCATCACGCCGAACACATCCGAAGCGATGCGGCTTGCCGATGTTTCCAGCGAGCCGCAAAACGCTGCGGACCTTGGGACGTTGGCGCGCGCGCTGCATGCGCTCGGCGCCCGCGCCGTGCTTGTGAAGGGCGGCCATCTGACAGGTGATGATGCTCCTGATGTTCTGTTCGACGGCGCGAAGCTTGAAACGTTCAACGGCCCGCGCATCGAAACGCGCAATACGCATGGCACTGGCTGCACCTTGTCATCCGCCATCGCTGCGCATCTGGCGCGCGGCTTCTCGCTCAAAACTGCAATTGCTGTGGCGAAGGATTATCTCACCGATTCACTCGCAGCGAGCGATGAATTGTCCGTGGGCTCTGGCGAGGGGCACGGCCCCGTGCATCATTTCCACAATCTGTGGCCGTGATCAGCCAATCGCCGGAATGAGGCGCGCGACATTCGCATGGATGGCGTTGTGTAGACGGGTTCTTCTCACTTGCGCGCCGAGCTGTCCCAGCGCGCAAGCTTGAACATCATCTGCGCTCAAAGCTTTTCGAAAATCTCGACCATCCGTTTGCGCATGGCCTGATCAGGCAGGCGACCCATGCCGGCCTTCAAATTGTCGGTCATGTATTCAGGGCGGTCGGTGCCGGGAATGACGGCCGTGACAGTAGGATTGCCCAGCAGCCATTTCAGGCCGAACTGCGCCCAGCTGGTGGCGTCGATTTCCTTGGCTATATCGGGCAAGGGCTTGCCTGCAGTCGCCTTGAAGAAACGCCCACGGCCGAAGGGCAAGTTGGTGAGTACGGCGCAGCCTGCGTCCTGCGCGGTGGGGATGAGCCGTTCCTCGGAATTGCGGTCGACCATGGAAAAATCGATCTGGAAAAAGTCAGGCTTCTCGCGCTTGAGGATGGCTTCAACAGCATCGTAATCGCGATCAAACGACGACGAAATGCCGATGTACTTGCACAGGCCCTGAGCTTTCCATTCACGCAGCAGCGCGAGGTCCTGATCGGGCTTGCTCGGGTTGTGAAGCTGCATCAGTTCAACCTTGTCGACCTTCAATCGCGCAAACGAGGCCTTCATTTCTGCTGTGGTCGCCTCGCGATTGTTCACGCGCACCTTCGTGGCGAGGAAAATTTTGTCGCGCAAACCCGTCGCGGGAAACAGATCGCCAAGGCGCGCTTCCGCCTGCCCATAGGAGGGGGCTGTGTCGACAAGTTTGCCGCCGCCCGCCACGAGCGTCTTCAGGACGTTCGCGCGCATGTCGAATTTTTCTTTGTCGTCCTGGAAGTCGAAGATGATGGCTGTGCCGATGCCCACAGACGGCAGCATTTCGCCGGTCGAGGGAATCTTGCGCGCCAGCAGCGCAGCCTGCGCGAAGGCGGGAAAGGCTGGCGACAGCGCGGTTGCGCCAGCGGCGGCCGCGAGCGCGAGGGTTTGACGGCGGCTGAGGTTTAAAAACTCATTCGTCATGTCGTGTGCTCCTTTGCGAGGGTTGCGATTTCAAGTTTGTTTTTGCCGTTTCTCCTGCGCCCTTCCAAGCGCAATCGCGATTGCGGCCCATCCAATCATGATCGGTATGGCGAGCGCGGCGACGCCCGGCAGACCAAGGCCGAGCGTGCGCAGGCCCGTGAACAGCCAGCTAAAGGCAAGATCGCCGCCGCGAAACACCGCCGTGTCGATCAAATTCTTGGCCTTGTATTTCTCGTCCACATCCACCGACGTGAAGAAGATTTCGCGCGCCGGGTTGGAAAACGCGAAATTACCAACGCGCTGCAGAACCTGGAAGACAACGATAACCGCCAAAACCGGCGCCACAGCAAGAGCGGCGAAGCCGATGGCGAAAATAAGCGGCAGTATCGCGGCTGATGGTCCCGCGCCGATGCGTTTGACGATGCGGCCCGTGGCAAAAAACTGAAGCGCCAATGTCAGAAGGCTTGCCGCCAGATCCATACCCGCAAAAATACGGGTGCGCGTGGCGGGGTCAGTGGAGGCGGCGCGCACGACGTCGATCTGGATGAAGTAAAGAAACGTGCCCGCGAGCGAAAGCAGGGCGACCCAGGCCGCGATGCCCGCAAGATAGGGGGAGCCCATGATGAGCTTGAAGCCATCGAACATGCCGCCGCCCATCGCGGCCTGATCGGGCGCGCCCACTGGTTGCGGCGTATCGGCGCGCTGGGGCGCAGCGCGCTCCAGCCGGATGGCGCAAAACACCGCAAGTTCCAGCAGAACCGCAGCGACAATCAGCAGATTCACGGGCCCCAGCGCGCCCGCGAGCGTTACGGTGACCGTGGAGCCCAGCAGCGTGCCAGCGGAGCCTCCCGCAGCAATGAAGCCAAACAGGCGCTTGCTCTGCTCCGTGCGGTAAAGGTCGGCCATGAACGACCAGAACACCGACACGGCGAACAGGTTGAACACGCTGACCCAGACAAAGAAGACGCGGGCGGTTTCAACGCGCCATCCGTCCATCTGCAGCATCACCCAGAAGACCGCCAGATTGAGAATGAAAAAGCGATAGATCAGGGGGATGAAGCGCTTGCGAGGCAGGCGCGCGACAGCCGCAGCGTAAATCGGCGAGACGACCAGCATGACGAAAAACGTCGCCGTGAAAAGCCATTGCAGGAAATCGCGTCCCGCCGCGGCGCCCATTTCGTCGCGCAGCGGGCGAAGGATGAAGTACGACGCGAGAAGAAAGAAGAAGTAGGCGAAAGACCAGAGCAGCGCTTTCACTTCTTCCGGTTTGGCTTCCACCAGTCGGCCGATCGCCTGTTGAACGAATACTGTCACGCTTTGTCCCCTGGAAACCGTCGCCATTCTTTCCGAAATGCGGAGCGCGGCAAGGGTCATTCACGTAAATAGCGGGGAGTTGATGGTTTGCAGTGGGCGCGGTTCACACTAAAAAGCCCGTAACAGGGGACTGGCGAATGAACGAGCGCGCAAACTTTGACACACCGGCGGGCGGCGCCCTTCCGGCTGGCCATCCGCCCGTCGCCTTTGGAAAGGTTGGCGTTCTCATCGTCAATCTGGGCACGCCGGAGGGGACCGATTACTGGTCGATGCGGCGCTACCTCAAGGAATTTCTGTCCGACCGGCGCGTGATCGAGACGTCGCGCCTGATCTGGTGGCCGTTGCTCAACTTCGTCATCCTCAGCACGCGCCCCAGCCGCAAGGGCCGCGACTACGAGACCATCTGGAACAAGGAGCGCAACGAAGGTCCGCTGCGCACGATCACCCGCTCGCAGGCCGAAAAGCTGGCTGTATGGATATCAGGCGGCGGCCTTGTTGGCGCCAAGCGTCCCGTGGTGGCGGACTGGGCGATGCGATACGGCAATCCGTCCATCGCCTCGCGGCTGGCGTTTCTGCAACAGCAGGGCTGCGAGCGCATTCTGGTTGTGCCGCTGTATCCGCAATACGCCGCAGCCACGACGGCGACCGTCGCTGACAAGGCGTTCGATGCGTTGAAGGCCATGCGCTGGCAGCCGGCGGTGCGCATTGCGCCGCCGTGGCATGACGAGGCTGCCTATATCGACGCGCTCGCGCGCTCCACTCGCCGCCAGCTTGCCGCGCTTGATTTCGAGCCGGAGGTCATCGTGGCGTCGTTCCACGGCATTCCGCAGGAGTATTTCGACAAGGGCGATCCCTATCATTGCCATTGCGTGAAGACGACGCGGCTGTTGCGCGAGGCGCTGGGCTGGAGCGCCGATCGGCTGTTCACGACGTTTCAATCGCGGTTCGGGCCTGCCGAATGGATCAAGCCCTACACCGACGCAACGATGAAGTCGCTGGCTGAAAAGGGCGTGAAGAAGATCGCCGTGACGATGCCCGGTTTCGCCGCCGATTGTCTTGAAACGATCGAGGAAATCGGCATCGAAAATCGCGACATTTTCCTCGAACACGGCGGCGAAAAATTCGCCCGGCTCGATTGTCTCAATGACAGCGAGGAAGGAATGGCGGTGATCCAGGCCGTTGTTGAGAACGAATTGAAGGGCTGGATCTGACGTCGCAATCACTCACGGAGTCGAAGCCATGGGCGCCTATTCCATCGTCACGACAACCGTTGATTCACAGGAAGCAGCAGACGCCGTCATCGCGCGGGTGCTGGATGAAAAGCTGGCTGCCTGCGTGCAGGCGTTTCCGGCGACCAGCCATTACGTCTGGGAGGGCGAACGGCGGAGCGAGGCTGAAACTCTTTTGCAGATGAAGATCAAGACATCTGACTGGGATGCTGTGTGCGATGCGATAAAAGACGTTCATCCTTATGAGACGCCGCAGATCTTGCGCATCGCAATCGAAGCAGGACATGCGCCATATCTTCAGTGGATCAATGACGTGACGCGGTGACTTTTCCGTCGTCCAGACTCTAGCAGCCCATTTGGCCTCTCGTCTGGATACGCGGGTCAAGTCCGCGTATGATGCACACGCGGTTTGCGCGCGTGCTCTTCCGAGGAATGCCGAGCATCAAAGCACAATTACGCGGGCGCCGACGCGCACGCGGGTGTAAAGGTCCGCCACATCATCGTTGAGCATGCGGATGCAGCCCGACGATACGGCCTGGCCGATGGTCCACGGCTCATTGGTTCCGTGAATGCGGAACAGCGTGTCGTTCTTGCCCTGATAGAGATAGATCGCGCGCGCGCCGAGCGGATTGTCGATGCCGCCTTCCATAAAGCGGGGAAGATCAGGCCTGCGCTTCAGCATGGCGGCGGGCGGCGTCCAGCTGGGCCAGGCCGTCTTGCGCCCAACCTGCGCGCGCCCGCGCCACGAAAAACCCTCGCGTCCAACGCCAACGCCGTAACGGATCGCCCGGCCATCGCCCAACGAATAGAAGAGCGCGCGGGAACGGGTGTCGATGGTGATTGTGCCGGCGCCCTGGCGCGTGGGGTCAGCGACCAGCGCGCGCGTCGATCCGCGCATTGCGCGCTGGGGCGCAGCGTATCCGTTATCAAAATAATCGGGCGTCGGGATCGAGGCTGTGGCGATCCGAGCATCGCCGTAGCCTTGCGGACCGACGTAACGCCATTGCGCATTGGCGCTCAGCGAAGAGCCTATGAAAATTGCAAGGGAGGCAAGACATGCGCGGGCCGTATGCGTATGAAACTTCGGCATGGAACACCCCTGCAAGACCAGCGCCTTTTCACGGGAAGGCGCAATCGTGACAGGACTTGAACGGGAGGCGGGCTCGAATGTTCCGCGTCTTAGCGCCGGGGCCAGCGGAAATCGTCGGCGCGGCTTTCAGGCGGCGCTCCGTCCAGCAGCTTTGTCTCGCCGCGCGCGGGCGCGGTGGCGAGTTCTCCGCCCGGCGATAGCGCGCTGGCTGTCAGGGGCGCCACACGCCCCGCGACCGGCCGGGCTGGCGCGACGGGTGCGGGGGCGCGGACAGGGACTGGGACTGGGGCGCCGCCTGTACCGGACGTTTCCGGCTGCGGACGCGAATTGAGCGAGGCGTTTTGCGGCGCTGGCGCTGGCGCTGGGGCGTCGGCGATTGTTGGCGCAAGCGCGCCGGGGGTGCGCAAGTCGAGACGCCGCTTCACCTCGGCTTCGATGAAGTAGGCGAGTTTGCGGGCGCCCGCGCGGGTGAAGTGAACGCCGTCACCGGTCCGGATGCGCGTCACGTGGCCGTTGAGATCAGGGCCGGAAAGCGTGAAGCGATTGCGCTCGTCTCCGAAGGGCTCCCAGACGTCGACATAGGTCGCGCTCGCCTTCTGCGCCGCCTCGCGGTAGATTTCGTTGAACTGCACGATGTCCGCTGAAAGGCGCTCGTTTTTCATCACGGTCATGCCGACCCAGATGAGCGGCACGCACTTGGTTCGAAACGCCTCCGCAAAAGCGGTCGCGCGCGCCATGTAGGCGTCTTTCCATTTGTCGGACAGGATATCGAGTGTTTGTCCGGCTTCGCGGATCGGCTGGCGGTCGTTGCTCCCCACCATCATGACGGCGAGGTCAATCTTCTGGTCGGAGGCGAGAAACTCTCGAATGCCCTTCGGCCAGTCATAATAGTCGTCGCGGACAAGGCCGGTGTTCTCGCGGGCCCACCGCACAACTCTAACATTGCGGTCTGCATAAGCGTCCGTGACGCCCTGCGCGAGCATTTGGGCGACGTTGTCGCCGAACACGGCGATCACGAAGGGCGGGCCGGCGGGGGCGGCAGGTTGAAGGGCCGCCTCAACGCCTGGCCTTGTGACCGGAGCCGCGATGTTTGCTGTTGCGCTCGGTGCGTCAGGCACAGGTGTTGACGCGGCGGCGGCGGCTCTTGCAGCGGCGGAATCTGCCGGAACTTCACGTGCGAAGCCCCGCCGGGGCGCGACGCCACGCGTCATGCGCGTTGGCCGTTGAATCACAACCGGCGGCTTGTTTCGCGCTGCCTGTCGTTCGCGTTCAAGGCGCCAGAATACGGCTGAACTGGAATAGTCCTCCCCTTGCGCCAGCGCGGGAGCAGGCGTCAGGCTGACGCCAAATACAGTCGCCAACACGGATGCTGCGAGGTACGCGGCGATCAAGAACAGCGGGCGGCGTGAAACCGAAAGTGTCGTACGCATGGCCCCATTATAGCGCTTCAGCGCGCTGTGCGCATCCTCTCCAGCAGCGCGGCCGTCGCGTATCCGTCTGCGACCATGCCCTGTCGGCGCTGGAAGGTGCGGATGGCGTTTTGCACTTGCTCTCCAATGCGTCCGTCAATATCGCCGACATTGAAGCCAAGGCGTTGCAGATTGCGCTGCATCTCCATGACCTGTTTGGTGGAAAGCGGCTTTTCGCCCTTGGGCCAGGCGCCCGCCATGGGGCCGCCGCCAGCGATGCGCGAACTCAGCATCGCGACGGCCAACATGTAGGCCTGGGACATGTTGTAGGTGCGGATGACGCGGTAATTGGCGGTCACCAGAAACGCTGGTCCGCGCGCTCCGGCGGGCAGCCAGAGTCCGGCCTCGCCATTGTTCGCCAAAGCGCCGCCGTCAGCTCGGCGCACGCCCATGCGGGCCCAATCGGAGAAGCGGCGCATGGTTTGCGGATCATGGGGCGACACGTCGAACCGCTCTGGCAATTGGACCTCATAGCCCCAGGGCAGGCCGCGCTGCCAGCCATGCTGGGCGAGATAATTGGCGGTTGAGGCAAGGGCGTCGGGAATGTTGTTCCAGATGTCCTTGTGCCTGTCGCCGTTGTGGTCCACCGCCCATTTCATGAAGCTGGAGGGCATGAATTGCGTGTGGCCCATGGCGCCGGCCCAGGAGCCGGTCATTTGCGAAGCGGCGACGTGGCCTTCCTGCAAAATCTGAAGGGCTGTCAGCAATTCGTTTCGGAAGAATTCCGGGCGGATTCCCTTGTAGACGAGGGTCGCAAGCGAGCGGAAGACGTTCTTGTTGCCGGTGAAGCCGCCATAGCTGGTCTCGACGCCCCAGATGGCCAGAACCACGCTTGGATCAGCGCCATACTGACGCTCGATGTTCGCCAGCGTCTGGGCATATTCGCGCGCCATGGCGCGGCCCTTGTCAACGCGCTGTTGCGTGACGGAGCTGTTGACGTACTCCCACACGGGCCGGACGAATTCCGCCTGCCGCGCAGACGTTCCGCCAATCGATGTGTCAATTGTGATCTTGCCCAGGGCGGCGTCGAATGTTGCGCGCGAGACGCCGCGTGCGCGCGCCTCGGGCCAGAGGCCTTCCACAAAGGTGCGGAACCCGGCGTCGTCGCTTTTTACGCTTGCGGCCTTCTGTGGTTTAGCCGTTTGCGCGCCCGCCGGTTTGGCGTGCATGACGAACGCGGTGACGCAGGCCACCCCCGCCGCCACGATGAGCGCGCGGAACGCCTGCCCGGCCGTCAATCCTGATCGTGTCCAGCCAATTGGGCGTTCCGGGTGGGTCACCCGCATTTTTCTCCGCAAGGCCGCCATGCCTACAACTCCGGCGCTACCGGGGGCCGTACTGGTGGCCCCGACTCCAACATGTATGCAAAGTATGGCGAACTTGTTTCGGATTCATTTACCACAAGCGGAGCTGGGGTGCTGGCGGCGGAGCCGTCGCCGTGAGAACATCCACCCCGAATCGCCACCGATGGCGCTGGAGGGCAACGATCATGGATGTGACCGGCTTCACTATTTTCGCCTTGGCGATCGTCGTTTTCGTTCTTGCCACCATCGCGATGGGCGTGCGGCAGGTTCCGCAAGGCTTCGCCTACACGGTTGAGCGCTTCGGAAAATATTACAAAACGCTTCATCCCGGCCTTGGCATCATCATGCCGTGGATCGACCGCATCGGCCGCAAGTTGAACATGATGGAGCAGGTGCTCGACGTGCCGACACAGGAGGTCATCACCAAGGACAACGCCAATGTCGCAGTCGATGCCGTGCTGTTCTATCAGGTGCTGGACGCCGCCCGCGCTTCCTACGAAGTGGCTGATCTGCAAAACGCGCTGCTCAATCTGACGATGACGAATATCCGCACGGTGATGGGCTCGATGGACCTCGATGCGCTGCTCTCGCATCGCGATGAAATCAACACGCGCCTGCTGACTGTCATCGACAGCGCCGCACAGCCCTGGGGCATCAAGACGAATCGCGTCGAGATAAAGGACATTGTTCCGCCGCGCGATCTTGTCGAATCAATGGGTCGGCAGATGAAGGCGGAGCGCGAGAAGCGCGCGTCCATTCTGGAAGCTGAAGGCGCCCGCGCCGCCGAGATTTTGCGGGCGGAAGGCAAGAAGGCGGCTCTCGTGCTCGACGCCGAAGGGCGCAAGGAAGCAGCGTTCCGCGACGCCGAGGCACGCGAACGTCAGGCCGAAGCCGAGGCGGCCGCGACGAAAATGCTGAGCGACGCCATCGCCAGCGGCGATACGGCGGCCATCAATTATTTCATTGCGGAAAAATACGTGAAGGCGATCGAGGCGCTGGCCACTTCGCCGAACCAGAAGACCTTCATCATGCCCATGGAAATGGCGGGCCTTGCGGGGACATTGGCCGGCATTTCAGAAGTCGCTCGCGCCGCCTTTACACAGGGCGGGGCGCCGCGCCAGACCGGCAGCGTGCCCTCATCGCCGCGGCAAGGCTGAGGAGAGCGCCGTGGAAACCTTCTGGTACTGGCTGATTGGCGGCGTGCTGATGTGCGCGATGGAAGCGTTCGCGCCTGGCATGTTCCTTCTGTGGGTCGGCGTCGCGGCGGTCGCGACTGGCCTGCTGATGATCGTCATCAACCTCAATCTCGCCTGGTCGCTGATTTTATTTGGCGTGCTGACTGTTGTCGCCGTCATCTTCGGCCGCAAGTTTTATGGCGCAAACGAGCGGGAGAGCGATCAGCCGTTCCTTAATCGCCGCGCTGACGCGATGGTGGG
>CANMLK010000104.1 GCA_947498445.1 Beijerinckiaceae bacterium | reverse complement strand
GGCAAAGGCAAAGCTACCGCCGGAACCTGCCCCTCAAAAATGACCTGAGAAATACAATAAGGCCCCCGATATCGGGGGCCTTATTGCTTCAACACCTGCTGCACTTTTCCTCCGGCTAAACGCTGCAGAATCTCTCCGGCGTTGACACCCTTTGCGCTGAACGAGTCCACACGCTTCATAAGCCCGACCAAGACTCCTGAATTCCTTGCCGCAGCTTGCCCTGTCGTCTCAACCCCTATCACCGATGTGGTGAGTCCGTATGGGATCATGGGCCTTGTAGAGATCGCGTCCACGGCTGAGGAGGCGATCGTGTGCTTGGAGCGTCTCATGCAGAAGAACCAGCTGCGGTGGCTAAAGGCTGTCGATGCGCACCTCGATGGAAACTTCTGGGACCGCACCTGCGCGCAGATGAACGCGTACATATCCGCGCCCCTCAACGAATCTCGTTGCGAAGTTTTCGCTGACAAAATGATCGGAGCGTCCCGTGTATGAGTGGCTTGTAGTTGGCGCCGGCTTTGCCGGCAGCGTGCTGGCGGAGCGACTAGCCAATGAACGGGGCGAAAGGGTGCTCGTTGTTGACCGTCGCCCTCACATCGGCGGCAACGCATACGATCATCACGATGACGCTGGCATTCTCATCCACAAATATGGGCCGCACATCTTTCACACGAACTCCCAGACGATTTTTGACTATCTCTCCCGGTTCACCCAATGGCGACCTTACGAACATCGTGTGCTCGCCAGGATAGACGATCAACTGCTGCCGATCCCTATCAATCTGGATACGGTCAACAAGCTCTATGGGCTTTCGTTCACCTCCGAGGAGATGGCGGAATTCCTTTCGCAACGAGCCGAACATGTCACGGACGTGCGAATTTCTGAGGACGTGGTTGTTAGTCAGGCCGGTCGCGATCTCTACGAGAAATTCTTCCAAGGCTACACACGCAAGCAATGGGGAGCGATCCATCCGAAATGGACCGGTCCGTGACCGCGCGTGTGCCGACCCGTACGAACCGCGATGATCGCTACTTCAACGACTCCCACCAGTTCATGCCTGCGCGCGGGTATACCCACATGTTCCAGAACATGTTGCGCAACCCGCAGATCCACATCATGCTCAACGCCGACTACAGGGATGTCCGGAAAGAAGTCGCCGCACGCAGGATCGTCTTCACCGGGCCTATCGATGAATTCTTCGACTTCAGGTTTGGAAAGCTCCCCTACCGATCCCTCCGCTTTGACCATCGCACCTATAAAGAGGAATGGCGGCAGCCTGTCGCGGTGGTAAACTATCCTATGAGCGAAGAGTATACCCGGGTGACCGAATACAAGCATCTCACCGGTCAGCAGTACGCCTGCACCAGCGTCACTTACGAGTACCCATCTGCAGATGGCGACCCCTATTATCCAATTCCGCGGCCAGAAAATGCGGCTCTGTACAAGCGTTATGAGGCGCTCGCGAACGCCACCCAAAACGTTTGGTTTGCCGGTAGATTGGCAACCTACAAATACTACAACATGGACCAGGTTGTCGGGCAGGCGCTCGCCACGTTCAGGCGCATCGAAGCGCTCTTGCCAAAAGGGCCCTCGTCCCAGCAGCAAATGACCGCAGCTGAATAATTTGCGGTCGACGGATGTTTAAGCGGTAATGATGGGCGAGAGGATTCAAGCGCTGGATTTCACGCGCGCTGGAGCGACTCCAGATCATCTCGCCTGGCCCCTGCGAGAAACCGATTTCCGACCTGCACAAGGAGGTCGGGGCCGGCGCCTATAGCAGGTGTCTGGCGTCCGTGGGGCCGAGCCCGCAATCAACGCCAATGTTTGAGGAAGATAAAGCAACACATTGCGGTTGGCGTTTGAGGCGGGCGGACCGGTGCAGAAGCCCGCAGCGGGCCATCCTTGCGAAGGCCAGCCTCCCCTTCGTTGAGAATTCAAAGCAAATGCGCCTTTGCGCCGAGGCGTTCAGAGGGAACACCGGGCGCGGCCGGGCAAATAAATGCTGGCTCACGCGTGCCATGCCGGTGTATAGAGCCCAAATACCATTGGAGATTGAATGAGCTTGTTCAAGGAACCTGGCGTTCGGGAACGCCAATCGACGTCGCTTGAAGTCAAAAAAGCGATGCTGGAAAAATTTCGGGCGTCCATGAATGACCCCGCCCTGCTTGAAAAGCAGGCAGAGAGAGCCGTGATCGTCGAGGCGCGCACAAAGCGCCAGGCCGAGCGCGACGCGCAGAAGGAAGCACAGAAGCTCGTTGCAGCTGAAAAGGCCCGCGTTGAAGCCCTCGCGGCGGCAGAGCAAAAGCTGGTTGCAGACGCCGAGCGCGCGAAGTTCGCGGCGGTGGAAGCCGAGCAGAAACTCGCGCTTCTCGCCGAACAGAAAGCTGACCGCGATGCGCGCTACGCCGCGCGCAAGGCGGCCAAGAAGCAACGCCGCAAGGGCTGATCCGACGGTCCGCCTCTAGCGCTGCTACAAAGTCATACACGGCCGAGCGTCCATCGCCCGGCCGGTTTTTGTGTGGTCGGCGTGTTCATTGCGCCACGGCCCAGATTTGACGGACTGTCGTCCAGGATGACGCAGGTCCGCGCCAGCACCCGCCTTGGATGCTGAACTTCATGCATTGTCCGCCGGGCGGGCCGTCATCAATTCCCGCCAAGCTTCGTCACAAGATCGGTCCACAGCCCCATGCCGTTTCCGTCCATTCATCCGCTCTTCGAACGCGCCCTGACCGCTCAGGGATATACCGAACTCACGTCTGTGCAGGAGGCGGTGCTGGCGCCCGGTGCGGAGGGCCGTGACCTTCTGGTGTCGGCGCAGACCGGATCGGGCAAGACCGTCGCCTACGGGCTGGCGCTTGCGCATACGCTGCTGGGCGACGCCGAGCGGCTTGCCGCGCCGGGAGCGCCGCTTGCGCTGATTATCGCGCCGACCCGAGAGCTGGCGATGCAGGTTCAGCGCGAGCTGAACTGGCTCTACGCACCCACGGGGGCGCGGGTTATCAGCTGCATCGGCGGCATGGACGTGCGCCGCGAGGCGCGCACGCTGGAAGACGGCTGCCACATCGTCGTGGGCACGCCGGGACGCCTGAGAGACCATATCGAACGCGGCCGCCTCGACATCTCGACGCTGCTGGCCGTGACGCTCGACGAAGCTGACGAAATGCTCGACCTTGGCTTTCGCGAAGACATTGAATTCATCCTCGACGCTACGCCCCGCGAGCGGCGCACGCTCTTGTTCTCCGCAACCATTCCGCGCGATATCGCAACGCTGGCGCGCCATTACCAGACCGACGCGTTTCGCATCGACACGGTTGACCGGACGCAGCCGCACGGCGATATCGAATACCGCGCCCTGCGCATCGCGCCGCACGAAACCGAGCACGCGGTCGTCAACACACTGCGCCTGATCGAGGCGCGCGGCGCCATCGTCTTCTGCCAGACGCGCGAGGCTGTGCGCCATCTCCACGCCAGCCTTGTCGAGCGCGGGTTTGCCGCCGTCGCCCTGTCAGGCGAGTTCAGCCAGAGCGAGCGCACCCATGCGCTGCAGGCGTTGCGCGATGGCCGCGCGCGTGTGTGCGTCGCCACCGACGTCGCAGCGCGCGGCATCGATCTTCCGGGCCTTGAACTCGTCATCCACGCCGAATTGCCGAACGATCGCGACACGCTGCTTCACCGCAGCGGACGCACGGGCCGCGCGGGCCGCAAGGGCATTTGCGTTTTGCTGGTGCCCTACACGCGCCGCCGCAAGGCTGAGGGGCTTATCGCGCAAGCGCGCGTTGATGCAGTGTGGAGCGGCCCGCCAACAGCTGAACAGATACGCATTGCCGACCAGACGCGCATGCAGGACGACCCCATCTTTTCCGAGCCCAGCAGCGAGGAAGACGCAGCGCTGGCGCGCATGCTGATCTCGCAGCGTTCGCCTGAAGAAATCGCAGGCGCGCTGGCGCGGCTTTATCGCAGCGGCCTGCCCGCGCCCGAGGACCTTTACGACGCCTCCAGCGCGCCAGAACGCGCGCCCCGCCCGCCCCGCGACCGCGCCGACAAGCGCGAGCGGGATTCGCGGCGGACCAATGCAGCCTCTGCGCCCGCCGCGCAGGCCACCGTCGATCCCTCGTATTCGCCCCGAGGCGCGGAGCCGATGGTTTGGTTCCGCATGAATGTGGGCCGCAGCAACAATGCCGATCCCAAATGGATTCTTCCCGTGATCTGCCGTGTCGGGCACGTCACGAAGAAGGAGATCGGCGTCATCAAGATCTTCGAGAAGGAAACGAAGTTCGAAATCGCGGAATCGGTTGCGCCGCGTTTCGCCAGCGCCGTGCGCCGCTCCACGGACGAAAACGTCCACATCCAGCCCGCGGCCGGGTCCATGCAGGAAATGCGCAAGAAGCCAGAAGGCGATTTTAAGCCCGGCGGCGGCACCCGCGAATCCACCACCCGCGAACCCTTTAAGCCGCGCCCGCGCAAAGAAGGCAAAGCCCCCGACGCTGGCGGCAAAGGCCCACGCGAGTTTGGCAAGAAGAGCTACGACAAGTAGCCGAACCCACACGTGGCGCGAAGGCGCAGCCGTCTTGTGGGGCCAACGCGCCACCGCTAGGGTGTGAACGCGGACATCAAGAGCCGCGTGCGGGAGGATATTGCCATGAAGCGGCCGTGGGCGGCGCTTGCCGCGATCTTGTCACTTGCGTGCGGCTTTGATGCGCAGGCGCAGACGACCGGCGGAGCGCCAACGATCACGCTTGCAATCGGCACGAACGTCGGCGGCGGCTACGATCTTTATGGACGCCTCGCGGCCCGGCATCTTGGCCGCGTGATGAAAGGCGCCCCGATCGTCGTGCCCACCAATATGCCCGGCGCCGGGCAATTGATCATGACCAACTGGCTCTACAACGTCGCGCCGAAGAACGGCTCGGCCATCGGCCTTGTCCCCAGCACGACCGCCCTGGAAAATCTGTTCGGAAATCCGCGCGCAAATTACGACGCGCGCAATTTCAAATGGATTGGCAGCCTGAATGGGCACACTGCAATCGCCATCAGCTGGCATGCTTCGCCTATCAAGACGGCTGACGATCTTTTCACTGACGTCATCATTGGCGGCGGCGCGCCAAGTTCCGATGTCACGATCTGGCCGCGCCTGCTCAACAACATACTCGGCACGAAGATCAAGATTGTCGCTGGGTACGTCGGCACATCACAAATCGCGCTGGCCATGGAATCAGGCGAAGTGCATGGCCAGATTGGCGCCGATTGGGACGGCTTGAAGGCCAGTCGGCCAGACTGGCTTCAGAACCAGCACATTCGAGTCGTCATGCAAATGGTCGGCGCGCGGCACCCGGAATTGGCGAGCGTCCCGACCGTTCTTGAGTACGTGAAAACGGACGCCGACCGGGTGCTCTTGCAATTGTTCATTGATCGCCTCTCCTACGGCCGTCCGCTTGCCGCCCCGCCCGGTACGCCAGACGCTGAAGCGCAAAACCTGAAAGCGGGATTTCAGGCCATGATTCAGGACCCCGAGTTCCGCAAGGAAGCAGCCACACTTCGCGCGACGATCAATCCTGCACGTGGCGAAGAAATAGAAGCGCTAATCCAGAAAGTGTATGCGACGCCGCAAGATGTTCTGGGTCGCGCGGTTCAGGAATTGCAAAAAGCCAGCAAGTAGAAAAAAGCGAGAAAGTAGCAGAAGGCCAGCAAGTAAATGGACCATTCGTCTCGAGAGTTGGTAAGCGCATGATCATTGATGCACAGGTTCATTTATGGCCGGCGGAAACACCCTCGCGTCCGTGGCCATCCGATGGCGCACAGAGGGCGCATCTGAAAGAGCCGATGAGCTATTCCGACATGCTCAAGACGATGGACCGTGCTGGCGTAGATTGCGCCATCATTGTGCCGCCGTCATGGGAGGGCGACCGCAATGACTATGCGCTGGAGGCCGCGCGGCTGCATCCTGACCGGTTCGCGGTAATGGGGCGGATCGCGCTTGATGATCCCGCCGCTCCCGAGCTTGTGAAACGCTGGTTTGACGAGCCGGGCATGCTGGGCGCCCGCATCAATTTTTCGGATGAGAAGACCATCTGGCTGGAAGACAAAACCGCAGACTGGTTCTGGCCAGCGGCTGAGGCGGCGGGTATTCCGGTGATGATGCATGCGCCGGGGCATCAGGACAAGTTCGCCGCCATCGCGCGGACACACCCGAAACTGCGCATCATTGTCGATCACATGAATATTTCGACCCGGCTCGCGAAAGACAAAATCGCTCCGGCGATTGAGGCCACAGCCGCGCTCGCAGCGCATCCCAATATCAGCGTAAAACTGTCGTCGATCCCAGCTTATGCATCGACGCCTTTTCCCTACGCGGATATGGACCCACATCTTGAAAAGCTGGTCGCGGCCTTTGGCGCGCAGCGATGCTACTGGGGAAGCGACCTGTCGCACGGCAAGGGCAAGATACCCTACGCGCACTACGTCAGTCACTTCACCGACCATCTTCCGTTTCTGTCGCCCTCGCAACGCAAGTTGATACTTGGCGGCGCGATAGCCAGATTTTTGGGGTGGCCAGGATAAACTGCAATAAATACGCATGGCTCATTCGGCGCGAATTGCGCCCGACGTCGGGTGCGCCATACGACACTTGATCCGTTTAACGTCTACTTTTGCCTTTTTGGGGGCGCCGCGCCATTACAGTGAGTGATGATAAGGCGCCCGGATGATCGGCTTGTCTGAGACTTAAATGTGTGAAACGCTGAGCCATGATTTCACACTAAGAAAGTGAGGCGTTTGGAATGTCGTCGCATGCCAGGTCCGCGGAAAAAGGCAGCATGCGCGACGACGCCGGGCCCGCAACGCACCGAGCCACGCCCTTCTTCGACCGCGCCGATTGGCGACTCGTTGTCTACATCTGCCTTTTCGGGCTTCTGCTCTACCAGGTCGCTCTTCCGTTCCTGATGATCATCTGGACAAGCCTGAAGACGGTTCGGCCGGGAGAGCCAGAATTCCTCTCACTTGTCTTCTCACTGAATAATTTTTCGCGCGCGTTCGCCAGCGAGGCGTTCTGGACAGCCTTGTGGAATACGCTCGTGTTCGCAAGCCTGTCGACTCTTCTGGCTTTTGTTCTTGGCGCCTTCGTGGCGTGGGCGGCCGAGCGCACAAACATGCCATTGGCGCGCTTTGTGGGGATGATGATGATCGCGCGGATCATCATTCCCGGTGTTCTGATCACCATTTCCTGGATACTTCTCGCGAGCCCCAATATCGGCATCCTGAATCATCTCGTGCGCGATATTTTTGGCGTTCGTAATTTTTTCAATATCTATTCGATGGGCGGGATGATCTGGGTCCACGCCATCGAAATGGTGCCGCTGACCTACCTGCTGCTGGCGGCCTCCTTTCGTTCGATGGACCCGCGGCTTGAAGAGGCGTCCACGATGGTGGGCGCTGGAAACTGGCGCACGCTTCGGCGTATCTCACTTCCCCTCGCACTGCCCGCCGTTGGCGCGGCCCTGCTGCTGCTGTTTGTCACAAGCGTCGAGACCTTCGAAGTCCCGTTACTGATGGGCGGACGCGCGGGCGTGCGGTTGCTCACGACGGAAATTTTTCAGGCGACGTCCCGAACCCCCGTCGATTTCGGGCTTTCGGCGACATACTCGGTCGCAATGCTGACGCTCTGCATCATCCTGCTGATCGGATACTTCCGCCTCGTGAAGCATGGCGAACGCTATCAGACCATCACTGGCAAGGATTTCAGGCCGCGAAAGATTGATCTTGGGGCCTGGCGCTATCCTGTCAGCGCTTTCTGCCTGTTCATTGTCTTCTGCATCACCGGCATTCCCCTCATCGTGATGCTCTACGCGTCGTTGCTGCCATTTTATCAGGGGCCCGGCGTTGCGGCGTTCAAGAGCATGACATTTGAAAACTATACGTCACTCTTTACCGGTGACGAAATCTGGCGGCCCATGCTCAATTCATTTCTCGTTGGCGTTGGTACCGCGACGTTTGTCGTGATCGTCGTCGCGCTGATCGCCTATTACGTTCACAAGACGGATATGCGCGGGCGACGCTTGCTCGACTATCTCGCGTTTGCGTCCATCGCGATCCCGAGCGTCGTTCTGGGCGCGACCTTCATGTGGTTCTATCTGCTGCTGCCGCTCCCGGTTATCGGCACGCTGCTCATCATCATGCTTGCTTATCTAACAAAATACCTGCCGTTTGCGCTTCGTTTTGTCTCGAACTCGATGATGCAAATTCATCGCGAGCTTGACGAAGCGGCGCAGGTCGCCGGCGTTCCGTGGGCGCGCAATTTCATCAAGGTCATGCTGCCATTGCTCAAGCCGGGCCTTCTGGCCGCATGGTTCTGGGTCATGGTTCACGCCTACCGGGAACTCACCGTGGCGTTGATGCTGGCGCGTTCAGACAATCGCACCGCCGCTGTCCTCATCCTCGACTATTGGGAGCAGGGTTCGTTCCTGAAGCTCTCGGCATTCGGCGTTATCATGTTTGCTGTTCTTTTGGTAATCGTCCTCATTTCGCACCGGATCAGCCGCAACTACGGCGTACAAGAGCAATACTAGGGTCGCATGATCAAGGTTGGAAATCTCCGCAAGGCCTTCAACACCAAGACCGACGTGGTGCACGCGGTTGATGGCGTATCGTTTGAAGTCGCGACGGGCGAAACTGTCACGCTGCTGGGGCCCTCTGGCTGTGGCAAGACGACAACGCTGCGCTGCGTCGCGGGCCTTGAACGCAGCTCATCAGGCTTTATCAGTATCGGCGATCAGATGGTCGCGGAACCAGAGACGGGTGTGTTCGTCCCGCCGCACAGACGCAATCTGGGCATGGTGTTCCAGTCGTACGCGATCTGGCCGCACATGAACGTGTTTGAAAATGTCGCCTACGCTCTCGAGGGGCGGCGTCTTGCGAAAGCCGAGATTGCGCGCCGCACGACGAAAGCGTTGGACATCGTGAAGATGGGCCACCTCGCCGATCGCCCGGCGCCGCGCCTGTCGGGCGGTCAGCAGCAACGGGTCGCCATTGCGCGCGCGCTTGTCAGCGAACCGATGGCGCTTCTGTTCGACGAACCTTTGAGCAATCTTGACGCGCAGCTGCGTGCGGAAATGCGCAAGGAACTGCGGCGGCTGCAACAGCAGATCGGGCTCACCTCCATCTATGTGACGCATGATCAGGCCGAAGCGCTCGCGATTTCGGACTGGATCATCCTGATGCGGGACGGCAAAATCATCGAACGCGGTCGGCCCGAAGATATTTATCGCAGGCCCATGCACGTCTTCACCGCACGCTTTCTGGGGACGAGCAATCTGCTGCCCGGACGTATCAGCGCACGCCGGCAGGGCTTCGCGCTGGTTGATACCGCTGCGGGCTCGGTTCTGGGAGAATGCGCAGACGACACGCTGGCGACAGGCGACAACGTCGAAGTGTCCGTGCGGCCCGAGGACATCAGCGTGCTGGCGCACTCCGAGCGAAGCGACGGGACTCTTGAGAATAACCTCGTTGGCCGCATCGTTCTCAGCGTGTTTGCGGGCAGTACAACTGAAGCCGATGTTGACTGCAACGGCGTGACATTCTCCTGTCTCCTGCCGCACAATGCCCGCGTCGGTGAGGAGGTCACCTTGAGCTTCAGCCCGGGCAACGCCAGGGTGTTGCGCGCGGAGGCGAAAAGCGATGTATCATCATCAAAAGGCGCGGGCGCAGACGTGCTTGCGAGTTAATGTCCGAGGGAGGACGCCATGGTTGAGGCCGCGACTGCAACACGCTTCAAGCCAGACGATGTCTGGGAACGCGAGAAAGTCATTCGCGTCTCGAACGAGCTGAACGATCGCACATCCTGCACAGCGGTGCAGCGCGAAGACATCTTCCGGCTGCATGCGCTCGGTATGGACTGGGACATCGGCGTCCAGATACATGAGCCTTCGGACGGGCGCATCAATGCAGGCGCGGACGGCAAGAAAGTTGGCGTTTTCCTGCTGCATGGCGGCGCGGGCGACTTCAAATCCATGGAGCGGCTATCGACACTGTTTGTCGAGAAGTTCCGCTACAAGGTTGTCGTGATGACGTTCCCCGGCCGGCTTTATCTTGATGATCAATCGCGAGATTGGCCGGGCGATACGATGAACGCGGATGGAATTGTTCGCACCCCGCTGTGGCTCAAGGGTGAACACGTCACGCCAGACCAGTACGAACTGGTGCGCGACGCGTCCAAGCGCATGAAATACGGCGTCAGGACCCATGCGCGCGCCAAGCCCGGCACGCGTTTCTACGACCGCATGGCGTCCTGGCCCGTCGCCTTTGAAGAGGGGATGAAAGAGGCCTGCCGCCGACAGTTTCCAGAAAACGAATACTCAATTTATGTGCATGGCCATTCGACCGGCGGACCTTACGTCTCGATGCTGACCCAGCGTGTGTCCAACATTGCGGGCGTGCTCGCCATCGAGAATTCGACGTTTGGATATGTCAACGAACGCAAGCATCAATGGGGCGGGCACGTCGGGAAGATCGAGGGTTACGAAGCAGTCGCAACAAAGACCGAGGAGTCCTGGAAAGACCCGTTCAACGATCTTTACATTCGCACATGGCGTGACCTTGCGCGCTACCGTGGGCCTGAGGCGCTCGGTCAGGAAGGTCCGAACGCACTGATGCGATTGCCATGGCTCATGGAAGAAATTCTGGATGCGTGGGCCGTCGCAAAGAAGCGGCCGCAATTCAAAGCGGAATATATGATCACGCACAATATTGTCAGCGCGCTGGAGAGCGCGGCGCGGGCTGTGGCCAAGCGGATGAACATGTCTGCAAAGGACGAGCAAAAACTCATCGAGCATTACATCGGCTACACGCGAGAACTGAGCGGGCCGGGCGTTAAGCCTGTGCCGCCGTATCTTTTCGTCATTGCGAAGGACAGCCGCGACCATAATCCGCAGGTCTATCGCGAAGTCATTCTGCCGATGTTCGCGCAGATGAACCCTGCCCCGCGCACGCACGTTACGCGTTTCATGGCGGGCGTTCACACCTACACGAAACCAGAGCAGGATCTGCCCATGGGCATCGCGCCGGCCGCGGCGCATTATTTCAACGAAGCGATCACCGGCGGATTTTTTGTCGCCTGACTCACGCGCCACCAGAATGGAGCAACACCATGCATACCGGCGTCCAATGGCCCCAACCGCGTCTGCACTGGCCGGATGGCAAACTGATCTGCTGCACGTTTCGCGTTGCCTACGAAGCGTTTCGCAAAAGTGGGCGTTTCAAGAAAACGCCGAAAATACCCGTCAACGTATCGTCTCTGTCACACGCCAATTACGGCGGCTCGGTGGGCGCGTGGCGGTTGATGGACATTTTCGAGCGTCACAAGATTCATGCGACGATCGGCGCGAACGGACTGGCTGTCGAAAAATGGCCGGAAACGATCAAGGCGTTTCATCAGGCAGGCCACGAAATCTGCAGCCACGGCATGACGAACGATCATCATATGACCGATCTCACGCCCGACGAGCAGCGGGAAGAGGCGCGGGCGTGCGCTGAAATGATTCAGCGTTGCACGGGAACGCGCCCCGTGGGTTGGGTCGGACCGGGCAATCTCGTCACCGCCGAAACGCTCGGCGTTGTGGCTGAGGAAGGCTACACCTGGTTTGGCGACGCGTTCGATGATGACGTGCCGTATATCGCGGAAGCCAACGGCCGCAAAATAGTTGTCATTCCGAAACTCAATTACGCAAACGACTGGCGCGCATGGTCGGGCGGGCTGGGCAACGGCTCGACGTACTTTGAAGGCTTCAAGACATCGTTCGACTACGTTTATCAGGAAGCCCTGCGCGGGCGACCGGGCGCGATGGATGTGATCGTTCACTGCGAACTTGGCAGCCGTCCCCACCTTGCCTGCGCGTTTGAACAGATGATCGCCTACGCAAAGCAATATTCGCGTGAAGTCTGGATCCCCACGCGTCAGGAACAAGCCAGATACATTCTAGAAGAATCCGGTCTTGAGCCTGAACCCTATCGCCCTCTCGACTGAAGCAACGCATAACGTCACGCTTGATGAGGTGAACCATGTTACGCAGCATCATTGCAGCCGGTTGTCTTTTGATCGGCGCCGCGACTTTAACCGTCGCGCAGCAAACCGCCGAACTCAGCCCCGCTGAGAAGATCTACGCGGAGCTGGCCAAGCTGTCCCCGGAGGAGCGTGAAAAGCGACTGGTGGACGGCGCGCGCAAGGAAGGGCGCGTCGTTATCGTGCACACGTTGCGCGGGGAGCTGGGACGATCGCACCTCGCGATTTTTCGCAAGAAATATCCCTTCCTCAACGTGGAAGCGACGACGGACATCGGCTCGCAGGACGCTGGCGAACGCCTGTTTGCAGAAGCAACGTCGGGCCGAAATCTGACGGACGTCATTTCAGTCAGCCTCACCGATCTCAGCGAAGTCCTGCGCCGCAACTACATTGCGCGCAACCCGACGCCCGCAACGACGGCGGTTCTGCCTCAAATGCAGAAGTACAACGATCCGCAAGGCCGATGGGCGCTCTTCTTCTGGAGCGAACACGGGATGTCCTACAACAGCAACATGGTGCCAAAGGACAAGGCCCCCAAGCAGTGGGAGGATTTGTGCGACCCCTTCTTCAAGGGCAGCGTTTCGTTCGATCCTGCCGAAGCGCGCTTCATCGCTGGTCTTTACGCCATCATGGGCGAGGAGCGGCTGATGAAATTTATGGAATGCATCGGGAAGAATAATCCGATCATCCAGCGCGGGCACACGCAACGCATCGAACTCATGCTGGCCGGGGACCACATGGTTCAAGGCGATAATTATTTATACCACGGCCTCAGCATCAAGCGTAAGCAACCGTCGGCGCCTTATGAGATGGTCTTCAGCGCGCCTATTGTTGCTGGCATGGGCGCATCAGCCATCAATCGCACGACGCAATATCCCTACGCGGCGGCGCTTTATGTGGACTGGACCCTCACAAAGGAGAGCCAGGAATTCATCGCAAGCCGCCTGCGCGGGCCGGTGACCATCAAGCATCCTTATCTGCCTGACGACATCACTCTCGTGGAAGCGGCGGACCCGCCAAAGGAGGTCGCTGACAGGCTGATGGAAGCGTGGCTTCGGCTCGTGGAACGCAAAAGATAACATCGGGGGAAACATCATGAGACCGAGAACTCCATATCCGGACGGCAAGATGATCTGCGCGACATTCACAGTCGCCTTCGAAGCCTTCACCCACGGCGGACATTTCAAGAAGTCCAAGGGCAAGGAGGTCAATCTCGTTTCGATCTCGCACGCCAATTATGGCGGCAACGCAGGCATCTGGCGGATTCTGGAAATCCTCAAGCGCAACGAGGTGACGGCGACTGTCGATGTGAACGGTCTTGCGGTGCAAAAATGGCCGGAGTCCATCAAGGCTTTGCACGATCAGGGCAGCGAGATCACGGGCCACGGCACCACCAACGACATCAAGATGACGGACCTTACTCCCGAGCAGCAGCGCAAGGAGATTCAGGAGGTCAGCCGCATCATCAAGGACGTAACCGGCGTGGCGCCGCGCGGCTGGGTGAGCCCTGGTGGACACCACACACGCGAGACGCTGAGCATCCTTGCCGATGAAGGCTACATCTGGTGCGGCGACCAGTGCGACGACGATTTGCCGTATGTCGTGCAGGTTGACGGCCGCAAGATGGTGGTCATCCCGAAACACTGGTTTTACAACGACTGGCGCATGTGGAACGGCGGCGCGAGCAACGGCGCCATGGCCGTGCAAGGCTTCACAGATGCGTTTGATTTCGTGGTCGAG
>CANMLK010000103.1 GCA_947498445.1 Beijerinckiaceae bacterium | reverse complement strand
ACATTGGAGGTGTTGTTTGAGCTGCCGAGCCAACCGAATTTGCGCATGTCGTATTGCACATTGCGACCGCCGGCTATCTGGCGAATAGAGAGCGGCCCCTGAATGTGCCCGATGGTTGATCCATCGCGGGGCGAGCGCGTGTAGAGCGTGTTTGCCGCGATGAGTCCGCCAGCGCCCGGCATATTCTGCACAACGATATCTGGCTCTCCCGGCAGGTGCTTGCTCATGTGGCGCGAGACATGGCGCGCGTAGAGGTCATACCCGCCGCCCGGCGCGGAGCCTACAAGCAGGTTAAGCGCCTTGCCTTTGTAAAACGCAGCGACGGAATCTTGCGCATGGGCTTGTGCCGAAAACAGGAGTGCGGAAACGAAAGCTGTAGAGACGACGCTTCTGATTTCCAAAATATCCTCCAACCGATCTATCTGGCGTTGCAGGGAGTTTGGCATGCTCCGCCAGTCGTGGCCAGAGGGTGCGTCGGCACAGGCTTTGGCTGAGCCGTTATGCTGAATTTGGTTGCTCTCCAATGTGGCTTTCAGCGCGCCACGCCACCAGCAAGGCGTAGGCCACGGCAATGAGCACAGGGCCCACGAAAAGACCCAGAAAGCCGAACGAAAGAAAGCCTCCAAAAACGCCCAGGATCACCAACGCCAGCGGCATCTGGATGCTGGCGCCGATCAGCCACGGCTTCAGAAAGTTGTCGATCACGGTGACGAAGATGCCCCAGCTGACGAACAGCCAAAGCACCAGCCCGGCCTGCCCTTTCGTGTAAAGCCAGTAAGAGCCGCCGAGCCAGACGAAGTGGATCAAGGGGCCGCCAATCTGGCTCAACGCGAGCAACAGCGTGATGAAGCCGATGGGGATGGCGCCGGGTATACCGACAAGCCAGCAGCCAATCGCCATCAGCGCGGCTTGAATGAATGCTGTGCCGACAACGCCGTAGAACACGCCACGCACAGCGCTCACAGACATAAACCCAAGCTGCGCGAGATGGCCGCCGCCAAGACGGTGTAAAATATCGACCGAAACAGCGGCTAGTGTGTCCCCTTGCGCCCAGATCATGGTCGCAATGACGAGCGCCAACAAAAGCTGAAGCAGGCTTTCACCCATGCCGCGGGCTACCGCTAGCATCGCACCGCGCAACGGCTCGGCGTAGGGCGCCAGCGCCTCCTGTGGCGCCGCGCCCGACGAAAAAGCGTCCACCCATCGCGCCTTGATGGTATCGCCGACCAGCGGGATCGAATCGATCCAGACAGGCGGCGGCGGACTGGTTTCAAGCCAATGGCGAACCACGTCCATGACCCGCGTGAGGTCGCCCGCCAGACCCGGCGCCAGCAGGAGAACGGGGACGGCGACGAACGCCAGCAGCCCGACCAGAAGAATCGTCGCCGAGAGGACGGGGCTGAACCCCATGCGCCGCATCCAGTGACGCAAGGGCCACGCTGCAATGGCGATAATCGCGCCGAACAGCAGGCCGATCCCAAATGGCAGAAGCACCATCAGGACGCCCGTCAGGAAGGCGAGGAACAGCAGCAGCACGATCAGCTTTTCGATCAGCGCCGTGTTGCCCAGTCCCGCCAGGCCCCGATCAGGCTCAACGTTCCGATCCATTCCTGCTCTCCCGCCACCAGCATGGTGACGGGAAAATAGCAGACTTGGCCGTGAAATGCGCGAGCCGATCGAGTGGCGTCTATTCCGCCACAGCCGCCTTGAGCACCTGCCGGATCTCCGGCGTGACTTTTGACATCGCTTCGAAGACCGACTGAATGACCGCGGCGCTCACCGCGTCCGGCTTCTCGTTGTTCACCTTCTCGTATTCGGCGATATAGGCGGGGTCCTTTACGACAAAGTCATAGCCTCGGCGCAGGGCAGCCACCGCATCGGGCGGCGCGCCGCGCGGCAGGAACACGCCGCGCTGCAGGCTGGTGCCAATGTTGTTGAGTTGCAGCAACGCCTCGAATTTTGGGCCGGACGCGGGCTTGCCATGCGCCTTCTGGTACACTTCGCTGAACAGCGGAATGCCCATGGCGTGCAAATCGGGATTGCCGGCGGGCTTTCCGTCAGGACCGATGACGTCATAGTGCCAGAGCGGAATGCCAACGCCGGGCGTTATTATGTTGGCTTGAACGAGCGATAGATAGCCCGGCAGCGAACTCGCCGACATGTTCACTTCGTTCTGCAGCATCGCTTTTACGATGTCGCTTTGGGCGGGGAAGCCCGTTACCGCAGAAAACGGCACGTCCAGAACCTCGAGCGCGAGCCGCAGGCGCGTGTCGTGCGATGAAGCGCGCGAATATCCGCCGATGAAGACCTTCTTGGCCTTCGCCAAATCTTCGGGAACCTTCAGACCGGGCGCAATATCCTTGCGGGCGTACGCAATTGTCCAGCCGCGCGCGCCGCCGATGGGGATAAAGTCTTCCACCATGTTGATCTGGAGGCCGGGATCTTCGACCAGTGGCGGCGTGGGACTTACCGTGAAAAACCCGGCGATAAAGCCGTCCGGATTTGAACGAGCCTTGAGACCGAGCACGTTCATCGCGCGCAGGCCGCCCGCGCCCGGCAGGTTCTGGATCACGACGTTCGGGGAGCCCGGGATATGTTTGTGCCAATGGCGCGCAAGCAGGCGCGCGTCGGTGTCGGCATTTCCACCCGCGCCGTAATTCACGAGGAGCGTCACTGTTTTATCTTTGTAGAACTGCGCCGAGGCGGGCGCGCAGGCGGCAAACAGGGCCGCCAGCCCAAAAAGGCTGCGTCTCATGGTCTCCTCCCCTTTTGTGCGCCCCGCCTTGCATGGGCGGGGCGTCGTGCATTTGATTTGTTATTCCACGAACGTTTCAAGCAATTCCTTCGGGTCGCCGAACTGGCTCGCCAACTCGATCACCTTCGGGTCGCGCAGCGCCATGAGGAAGCCGTTGTCGATCAGCGTCGTGTTGCCGGCCTTCACAGTCATGTCGAACATCACGCAATCCTGATGCGTGGCGGGCTCTTCCCACTTCGGCACCATGCGCTGCATGTATTCGCTTGGGAACTTGCCGTCGGTGCCCCAATGAAGGGCGCCGGGGGCGTTTGAGCCTGCAGGATAGGCCTTGTAGCGCGGATATTTTGGATTGAACCCGCAGCCCAGTTCGTGAAGCATCGCCTGCCCGTCAACCAGCATTGTATCCAGAATGCGCGCTTCGTCTGACTTGCCGTGCACTTTCACGACGAGGCCGTCCTTGTACTCGATGCCGATCTTTTCCTCGAAAGGCTTGTGGAAGCCGATCGCCCATTGCGGATACACGATGCCCGCCATTGTCGGCCTGGAATGCCCGCCGCCGGGGAAGCAATTACGGTCATAAAGATTGGGGCCGTGCGTGGGCATGTAATGCACATAGCAGCCAGGCTGATCGGCACGCTGTTGGCCGAGCCAGCGGTTGTTCGACAGGAGCCCTTTCACCATCGGCGGCGTGAACTTGATGGTGAGATCGCTGCCGCGCGGACAGGAGAAGTGCATGTCGAAGTCGTGGTCCTTGGGATAGAGGCGCGCGGTGGCGCGCACAATCTCGCCCACGAGATCAACGGGGAAGCGGGCCTGCGCCGTCTGCAGCAGATCGAGATTGCGGAAATAGGTAATCTTCACCCAACGCTGGCCCTTTTCCTTGCGCAACTTCACGAACAAGGGCGAATTGACGGAGCAAAACCACGAGGAGACGACAAAGGTCGCGTCCTCGACAAGCGCGCGCACTTCGTCCGGGCAATCGGGGAGCTGGGTGGACGGCGCCATGAACTCACGCGGGAAAACGCCACGGGAATTTGCGACGCCGGTGATGCAATCCACAATGCGGCGATCCAGCAGCGGATCGGTGAGGAATAAAACCTTGTCGTCCGGCTTGATCGCAAACACGTTGATCATGTTGTCGATAGCCTGGAAGTAATGGCGCGTGTCTGCTTGCGGCAGCGTCACCTCCGCGGGCATCGCCGCAGCAAATTTGGATGCGAGAATGTCTGCCGACGTAGGGCCCCGGAAAGCCATCATTTCCTCCGCTGTTGCGTCTTATTTGTCGAACGCTATTGTGACCACGAACGGTAATTGATCCCGTTGCACAAAGTCAACCAAAGCGGGCGCGCCGCAAGAGCCCCGCACAGTGAGGAAACAGGCGTGGCTTCAACACCCCGCCAGGGCCACCCATGAAGCAAACGACACGTAAGGCGGCTGCCCCTGGCAGACCTGAAAAATATCCGCCAGACTGGCTTGGCATGCATCGCATGATGCTCCTGATCCGCCATTTCGAGGAATCCGTGCGGTCTCTGGCGACAGCCGGCGCGGTGCCCGGCCTTGTGCATCTCTGCGCGGGACAGGAGGCGACAAACGTCGGCGTCATCGCCGCGCTGGCCAAAGGCGACATGATTGCGAGCCATCATCGCGGCCATGGACATTGTCTGGCCAAAGGAGCGAACGTGTTTTCACTGCTCGCGGAAATTCTTGGCAAGGACGCGGGACTCTGCGGTGGACGCAGCGGCTCGATGCATTTCATCGACCTCGACAACGGCAACCTTGGCACAAACGGCATTGTTGGCGGCGGCATTCCGCTGGCGGCAGGCGCGGCGCTTGCCGCACGGGCTCGCGGCGGCAATGAAGTCTTCGTGTGCTTCTTTGGCGACGGCGCGCTCAATCAGGGCTTGCTGCATGAATGCATGAACATGACCGCGATCTGGAATCTGCCGGTCGTGTTCGTCTGCGAGAATAACGGATTTGGCGAGTTCACAGCCATTGACGACGTGACGGCGGGGCCGAGCATCGTGGCGCGCGGGGAGGTTTTTGGCATCCCGTCCAAAATGATCGACGGCATGGATGTGCGCACGGTGTTTACGACCACGCAGCGCGCCGTTGCGCGCGCACGCGCTGGCAAGGGCCCCTCTTTCATTGTGTGCAATACGTGGCGGTTCGGCGGGCACCATGTCGGCGACAAGCAGGATTACAAGATGGACGCGGAGACCAAGCGCTGGCTGGCGCGCGATCCGATCCCAAAATCAGGTAAACGCCTGATCGCCGAAGGGCTGACCACAGCCGCCAAACTCAAGACGCTGGAAGCGCAGATCACAACGCAGGTGCGGGACGCGGTGGATCGCGTGCGCAATGCGCCAGAGGCGGCAGCGACACGCCTTGCGGAGCACGTCTATGGTTGAGCCGCGCGTCATCACATTCCGCGAAGCCGTGCTCGAAGCGCTGTTCCTTGAAATGCATGCTGACCCAAATGTCATGCTGATTGGCGAGGACGTTGGCGCCGCTGGCGGCGTGTTCAAGCAGACCGAAGGCTTGTTCAAGACATTCGGCGCCACGCGCATCATCGATACGCCGATCTCTGAACCGGGCGCCTTTGGCATGGCGATCGGGGCTGCGATGGCGGGCGCGCGCCCGGTGTTTGAAGTCATGTTTGGCGACTTCATGACGCTGTGCATGGATCAGCTCGTCAATCAGGCGGCGAAGGTTCGCTACATGTCGAATGGTCGCGCCAGCGTGCCTCTGGTGCTGCGCACGACCATGGGCACGGGCGCGAATCTCGGGCCGCAACATTCGCAGGGATTTTACGCGTGGGCGGCGCATGTGCCCGGCCTCAAGGTCGTCGTGCCGTCAAACCCAGCTGACGCGGCGGGCCTGATGCGCGCGGCAATCCGCGACGACGATCCCGTGCTCTTCTTTGAAGACCGGATGCTCTACACTGCGAAAGGCGCAGTTGAGGCAGACATTCCGCTGGTCCCTATCGGCAAGGCGCGCGTACTGCGCGAGGGGCGCGACATCACGCTCATCGGGATCGGGCGCATGGCGCAATTTGCGCTCGACGCCGCAAAGCGCCTCGCCGCCGACGGCATCGAGGCCGAGGTGATCGACCCGCGCACGCTCGTTCCGCTTGATCAGGAAGCGTTGCTCCAGTCGGTGCGCAAGACGCACCGCGCCATCGTCATTGACGGCGCGCCGCGTTCCTATGGGGTGACGGGGGAGATCGCGTCGATCATCAACGAAGACGCGTTCGACTGGCTCGACGCACCGGTGATGCGCCTTGGCGCCGCTGATACGCCTGTGCCCATCAGCCGCACGCTTGAACCGCTCTGGCGGCCCGATGCTGCGCGCATAGAAAAGGCCGTCTGGACGTTGTTGTCCTGACGGCCCATTAGCGTAGATAGCGCTTAGCTCAGCGTCTTCTTGAACAGGCTGATGGTGCGCGACCAGGCGAGGTCGGCCGCTTCCTTGTGGTAGCGGGCCTCGGTCGTGTCGTTATTGAACGCGTGCTGCGCGCCCTCGTACACGAAGATTTCGTGCGGCGTCTTGTTGGCTTCAAGCGCCCCCTTGAAAGCGTCGATGCCCGCGTTGATGCGCTCATCGAGGCCGGCGTAGTGCAGCATCATGCTCGCCTTGATCTTGGACACGTCGTCGGCCTTGGGCTGCGCGCCGTAATAGGCGACACAAGCGTTGAGCTGATCGCCAGTGGCGACTGCGGCAGCATTGACAATGCCGCCGCCCCAGCAATAGCCGACGGCGCCGACCTTGCCGTTACCGTTCGCGTGTTTCTTGAGGTGCGCGATAGCGTCGACAGCGTTTTTCACCGTTTGCGCGCGATCAAGCTTGCCGATCATGTCACGGCCAACGTCTTCATCTTCCGGCGTGCCGCCCAGCGGCTGCAGAAAATCAGGCGCCAGCGCGATGAAGCCTTCCAGCGCAACGCGGCGCGCCAAGTCTTCAATGTGAGGCACAAGGCCGCGGTTCTCATGCACCACGACCACGCATGGCAGCTTGCCCGATGCGCCCTTGGGCATGGCGAGATAGCCTGTCATGTTCTCGCCAAAGGTCACCTTCTCGATGGTGAGGCGCGGATCGTTCACGGCAGCAAGCGGAGCCGACATCTTGTTGGCCGCAATCTGCGAGGTGATCGCCTCGGCGGCCGCCCGCGAGCCCACGAGCGCCGTGAGCTTGTCGAGATAGGCGGCCTTGTCGGTCGATACATGCGTGAAATGATCATACAGATCGATCATTTCCTGCGTAACTCTGGGCATATCGTTCATGATTTCCTCCGGGTTGTTCTTCTGTTCGCCGTTATCGGGCTCGCGCGCACTCTACCCGCACTCGCAGAATAGAATCAACGCACCCGGCCCCGTTGACAATACGGAGGCTGGACCTAATCTAGCGCCAGCATGGCGCGATCAACAAAAGCGCGCAGCACGGGAGGTTTCTCGATGACGGGCGCTACGCGCGAGGTTCGACTTGCGCAGTTTGAACGCATGCTGCGCATGCGCCGCTTCGAGGAGATGGTCATCCGTCTCGCTCAGAAGCATGAGTATATCGGGCGCCAGCACTTGCACATCGGCCACGAGGCGACAGGATCTGCGGTCGCCATGGCCATGCAGCCGGGCGACAAGATTCACACCACCCACCGCAACCACGGCTACGTTATCGCTACTGGCGCTGACCCGGGTCGCGCATTTGCCGAAATTCTGGGCCGCAATGATGGGCTGAACGGCGGCAAGGGCGGTTCCTGGCATTTGTGCGATGTCTCGACTGGCATGCTTTCGACTTCCGCGATGGTCGGCGGTTCAATTGCGCTCGCCACGGGCGCCGCCTACGGGCTGAAGCTGCAGGGGGCTAAGAACATTTCGTTCGCCCACTTTGGCGACGGCACGCTGGATGAAGGCGTCTGTTACGAGGCGCTCAACCTGGCGTCGCTCTTTGAACTGCCGGTTCTCTTTGTCTGCGAGAACAATTCAAAGGCCGGCCAGCGCCCCTCCTCCATGCTGGCGGCGGCAAGGCTGCGCGATATTCCTCAAGCGCTGCAGATCGAGAACATGATCGTGGACGGCGCGGACGCCGACGCTGCGCGCGTCATGTTTGCGCAGGCGGCAGAGCGGGTTCGCTCCACCGGCAAGCCAGTCTTTGTCGAATGCACGCTCGAGCGTTGGCCGGGCTCTCATCAGGTCACCGCCGCCTTCCCCACCGGCGTCACCGATCTGGCGCTCGCCTTCGAGCAGGAAAAGATCAGCGGCAAGCACGCCGAGTGGATCAAGAGCTCCGATCCCATCCTGCGCGCGACGCGCGCTTTCGTGGAGAGCGGAACGGCCACGCGCGATGAACTCGCCGCACTGGATGCACGCGTCACCACGTTGATGGAAGACGCGCGCGCCTTCGCCGAAGCATCCCCCTTCCCTGAACCCGCAGCCGCTTTCAGCGGCGTATTCGCCTGAATTCCGGAGCAACAGAATGCCGCAGATGAATCTGGCGGAGGCCCTGATCGACGGTTTGATCTGGAGCCTGCGCAAAGACCCGAAGGCGACGATTATTGGTCGCGGCATGGCCGGGCATGGGCCCGAGCATCACGCAGAAGATCGACTGAAAGCTGAATTTGCGTCGCGCATGGTCGATCCGCCGACCTCGGAAGCAGCAGTCGCGCAGCTTGGCGTCGGCGCCGCGATGACAGGCATGCGCCCGTTTGTTCACTACGGAACGGCGGTGTTCGCCTACGAGGCGTGGAACCAGTTCGTCAACGAAGCGGCGAACGTGCATTACATGTCGAATGGGCAGATCAAGGCGCCCGTCACGTTCCATCTCTTTCACGGCATACGCGGCGGCGGCGGGCCTCAACATTCGGGCAGTCCGTACGCCATGTACGCAAACAATCCCGGGCTTGAGATCGTGATGCCGTCTGGCCCGCGTGACGCCAAGGGCCTCATTCGCGCGGCGATGGCGAGCGACAATCCAACCATCGTCATGCAGCACGCGCTCTTGCTTGGCCTGACGGAAGAGGTGCCGGAAGAAGATTACATGATCCCGCTGGGCAAGGCGGAGGTGAAGCGTCAAGGCAAGGATGTAAGCGTCATAGCCTGTTCGCGCAGCGTCGTCGATGCGATGGAGGCCGCGACGGAGCTTGCGAAAGAAGGCATCGACGTCGAGGTCGTGGACATTCGCTCAATAGCGCCGCTCGATGTCGACACCATTGTCGCGTCGGTACGCAAGACCGGCCGCATGGTTGCGGCGGATGAAACGTATGAGATCTGCGGCGTGGCTTCGGAATTGATCGCGACGGTTTCGATTCACGCGTGGAGCGCGTTGAAGGCGGCGCCTGTTCGTGTCGCCCGGCCAATGACGCCAGTGCCCTTCAGCCCGCCACTTGAGAAGGCGGTGACTCCGGGCGTCTCGAAGATTGCCGACGCCTGCCGCAAGGCGTGCGGGCGCTAAAGCGCACGCACGCTGTTTTGCGTCATTTGCCCTGAAGCAGGCGAATGACCTTGTCCTTCACTTCCGGCGGCTGATCCAGCATTTCCTTGATGTTGGCGGTCATCTCCTCACCGCGCACCAGCGATGGCGTGATGCCGGCGACCTTCTTCATGTCGGCGCGAAATTGCTGATCGTCGACGAGCTTGCCGAACGCGTCGCGCAAGATCGCCGTACGATCGGCCGGCACGTTAGGCGGCGCGAAATACGGCCGCGCGAGATCGAGGATCGGGTTGAGCATTTTGAACAGCGGCTTGTGACTGTCGGGCACAACATCCATCGACCAGGCGACGTTGTACTTCTCCAGCTCAGGGTTCTTGCGCCCGGACACCTGGAGCAGGATTTTCGCCTTGCCCTCCTCCATCAGCTGGCGCGGGCGCGAACCCATGAAGCCGATGAGATCGCCGCCCGACGCATGAACCTCGTTGCGCTCGACAGCAAGATCGACATCGGCGTTCCGATAGCCATAGATGATGTCCATCTTCAGCCCGAGCGCCTCTTTTAATAATTCCGGCACAAGACCGTAGCCGGTTGAGCCACGCGCCGTTGCGCCAAATTTGATGGGCTCGGGACAATTGCGCATTTGCTCGAATGTCTGGCACTGGAAATCCGTGCGCATCCAGAAGATCACCGTTGCGCTGTAGATGTTGGCGATCCATGTGAACTTCGTAAGATCGAAACGGATGTTGGGCTGCGAGATCGCACGGCTGAAGAGCCCGGACGAGCCTGCGCCAATAGTCAGTCCATCCGCTTCGGCGATGTTGAAAACGTGATTGGCGACGGCGATTGATTCTGGCGCTGGCATGTTCTGAGAAACGATCACCGGCGCTCCGGCGATATGCTTGGTCAGGTGACGCGCTGCGACGCGGCCAAGGATATCGACCCCGCTCGCCTCGCCGCTGCCAATAATTAGTTTGATCGTTTTACCTTTGTAGAAATCGTCCGCGAACCCATCGGTCGCAATGCATGCAGCAGCGGACGCGAGCGTCCAAACAGCCAGGCGCTGGCTCACCCTCATCATGACGTTCCTCCTCGCGGGCGCCCTTCAATGTGGCGACCCTGCAGGGCAAGACTATGCGCACAATTGCGGAAACGCCAGCGCCTTGGGCGCAACGCGCGGCCCGACGCCTTCCTCAGCAATCGCCAACAGATTTCTGCCATTTTTCAAATGCTTCCATGCTGTTGCGGGCATTCGACGGTTGACGGCTGCGGCCAAAAGGGTCCATTGCGGCGCAAACACGGACACCCGCGATGAATGACGCTAACGATCAAACACCAATTGTTGCAAAATCGCAGGCCAGCGCGCCCGCTTCGCCATGCGTCGGCGTTTGCCAACTGGATGAGCAGCAAGTTTGCCTTGGCTGCGGTCGCCATGTCATCGAGATCACAGCCGCCGGTTTTGAGGCCGCACGCGCAAGATCGCTGAAGCTTCAGGAAGGCTAGAAGCGACATATTCTGCGAGCTACGCAGCGCGCATCAGGGACGCGACAGCAATTGGCGCCATGACCGCCCGGTTCACGCGGGTTGACATTGAGCGGCAAAGTCAGCGCAATCACCAAAATAGCAGGGGGGAGACGATGCGGATTACAGTCACGATTGCGCTTGTGGCGTTTGGCCTGAGTGGCGTTTCAGCCTTTGCGCAAAGCGATAATTTTTACGCAGACAAGACGATCACCATCGTCTGCTGGTCAGGCACGGGCAGTCTCTACGATGTCAACGCGCGGTTTCTGGGCCGCCATTTCACGCGCAAACTGCCGGGCAATCCGCAGGTCATCGTTCGTAACATGACGGGCGGCGGCGGCGTCACCGCAACCAACCATCTTGCGAGCGCGGCGCCGAAAGACGGGACGACGCTTGCTGTTGTCGCGCGCGGCATGGGCATCGAACCGCTGCTTGGCGGCGAGCAAACACGTTTCGATCCGCTGAAGCTGCAATGGATTGGAAGCACGAGTCCCGAAGTGTCCGTCATCGCGGTGCGCTCAGAGACGGGTGTGCGCACGCTTGATGATCTGCGCACGCGGGAAGTTGCCGTGGCGGGCCCGGCCCCGGGCACCGATGGCGTGACCTATCCAAACACGCTGAACAATTTGCTCGGCACGCGATTCAAGATCGTCACGGGCTACCGCAGCGGACCGGAGATGGTGATGGCGGTGGAGCGGCGCGAGGTCGAGGGGCGCGGCTCATGGTCGTGGGCTTCGTTCCGCACTGAGGGCGCGGACATGCTGAAGCGTGGGGAATTGCGGCTTCTGGTTCAAATGTCGCTGCGCAAGTCGCCCGAATTGCCGGATGTGCCGCTCGTCATGGAATATGCAAAGACAGACGAGCAAAAGAAGATTCTGCAAGTTATCCTGACAGGACAGACGATGGCTTGGCCACTGGTCGCGCCGGCGGAGACGCCTAAGGAGCGCGTCGAGCTTTTGCGCAAGACGTTCCTCACCATGCTGGCGGACGACGAAGCCAAGGCCGAAGCGAAGAAGCTCGGGATCGATCTGGAGCCGGTTTCCGGCGCCGAGATCCACTCGCTGCTCGAAAGCGTCTACGCCACGCCGCCAGCGATCATTGATCAGGTGCGCGAACTCTCTGGACGCAAAAAGTAAGCTTGCGGCGGCCGTCGAAGGGTGCGCGCGGGTCGGAACGGATACTAGAACCGAACCGTCGCAAAAAGCCGCGCACCACGGCCGGGCTGCAGCACCTCATCTTTTTTAAACGAGGAGTGCAGCCTGATGTCATCGTTCAACAGGTTTGTGCCTTTGACACCGACGGTCAGCTCCCGCTTGACGCCAAGCACATCCCATTTGTGCCTATACGAGAGTTCGGCGTTTAACAGATTGTAGCCTGGCGTGGGCGTTTCCTCGCCAAGTGCGATGCAATTTTGCGCAAAAGCATGCAGCAAGTTGACCCGCGCGAACCATCCGCCGCCATACCAGAACACGCCGCCGCCAAGTCGCGCGGGAGGGATGCGCGGTACTACGCCACCGTCATTGTAGCGCGCGCGCACGATATCCGCCTGCGCCTCAACGCCGAACATCCCGACACCGATTGGAAGGATGTCGAATTGCGTCAGAAGTTCCGCACCCGTGAAGGTCGCGTCTCGCTGCGTAAATTGTACCTGACGAAGCTCTGTTTCAACGCCGCAGTCGTCGAATTCTTCACCGCAAAGATTTCCCGTCAGGCGTTTGGCTATGTAGCCATTGTATCGCGTATGGAATACCGACGCATCGAAACGCCAAGCACCGACCGCACGCCGCAGGCCAAATTCGATCGATTGAGCGCTTTCGACACGCAGGTTTGGATTGCCAATTTCGAACGTGCCTGACGCCTCGTGCGGACCGCGTGCGAATAACTCCAGCGCCGTTGGCGCGCGCTGCACCGCTTGCGCCGTGACGCTGGCGATAACACTGTGCTGTAGCTCATAGAGGAAGCCTGCGCTCACGCTCACCGGCAGAAAATTTCGCGTGCGTTGCGTCTCGGGCAGCGGGTTTCCATCAGGCAAAAGCGTCGCAGGGAACGTCACTGCCGCGCCAGCCACGCGCGTGCCTTCAACTCGGCCAGCCACTTCGAAACGGAGGCGGTTGCTCAGATGCAGCTCGTTAAAGATATAGGCGGCCACCCGGGAGGCGTCAGCAGGCGATAACAGCCCTGCGCCCTCGCCCGCGGTCCCAAGCTTCTGATGGCCGAGCTGGATGCCGACAGCTGAGTTCCAGCGCCCGAAAGATGTTTCGACCGGGCGCAATTGGGCCTCCACGCGGCCTTCCATTTCGCGGTTCCTGAAGGTCCCCTTGACGGTGTCGAGTCCGCCGTCGAACGCGCGTTCGTCATGCTTGTAATTGACTGCGCCAAACCAGAAACGGATGGTATCGATGTAAGCGCTGTCGGTGCGCACCTCGCCCTTTGACGTAAAGCGGGTTTGGCGCATGTCGATGCGAACGCGGTTGTCAGCTGCTTCGCCGCCAGGCACATGGTAGAGCGATTCAAAGTGCGAGATTGCTGCGCCAATGTAGCCGTTCTGGAAGATGTAGGAGGCGCCGACGGACGCTCCTTGCATATGTACGGCGCTGTTCGCCTGCCGCCCGCGCGGCGTCATGTAATCGCCGGCGAAGCGCTTGTAGAAATCTGCGTGAAAGGCGAACGGGCCATCGCGGCCTTCGATCTTGATGGCGCCTTCGTTGCCGTTGTCCACGCTGGTGAACGCGCCGCGAGTCTCGCCTCGAAAACCTTGGGGCGTGTTTGGAGACGGTATGCGGTTGTTTTCAACGCTGACACACCGCCAATCGCTTGCGAGCCCCAGCGCAGGGTCGCTGGGCCGCGAATGATTTCGATGCGTTCCGCCGCCAGCGGGTCAATTGGCACACCATGATCTTCGCCGATGTCGGACACGTCCATCGCCCCGACGCCGTTCTCCTGGATTCGAACGCGCGCATTGTCGACGCCTCGAATAACCGGTCGATTCGCGCCCGCTGCGAAACCGCTTCCAGAGACGCCGGGCGTTGACATCAAGAGGTCGCCAATGTTGGCGGCTGGCTGGCGCTCCAGCTCGTTTGCGGTGATCACTGTAACCGGCGCGAAC
>CANMLK010000102.1 GCA_947498445.1 Beijerinckiaceae bacterium | reverse complement strand
CCATCCGCTCCCATTGATCGTCCCGAAGAGACAGGCGAACCGCCGACATTCAACGCTCCTATCCGAAAGGAGCTTGAATCAGATTTGAGAGTCCTGGGGAATCTTGAATGTCAACGCGCTCTAGGCGACCGCGTGATCTTTTCAAAAGCGAACGGAATGCCGACTTCGGCGCCAATGGTTCGCACGCGATCATGGACCGTCGCCGCCCGTTCCGGGCCAAACTTGCGATCCATGTAATCCTGCCGACTGATGCCGCCTGGCGGAATGGTTGAGTCGAGCTGAAATGGGCGCCAGCGCAGATCGATATCGAGATCGGGCGCCATCGCCAGCGCGCTCTCCAGCCGCCGCTTGCCAATGAAGCACCACGGGCAGACGACATCGGAAACGATATCAACCGTAATTTTCTTTCTGTCGCCGCTCTCAGCCATCGCACGCTCCAAAACCTCAAAGGGGCGGGGCCGCCATCCATCAAGGCGTTTCGCGCCACCAGGTGTCCAGCGTAGCGCCGAAGAGGGGCGACGCATACCCGGGCAAATGGTCGGGACGCTTCAGGCCAGACGCATGCGCGAACCATTGGTCCGGGGCGTGGAACAGCGGGATGATATAGAAGCCCGACAGCAGCACCCGGTCGAACGCGCGCACGGCCGCAAGAAAGTCCTGCTTGTCCGCTGACGCCACGATTTGCGTGATAAGCTCGTCAAGCGCGGGCGAGGCTGCGCCTGCAAGATTGAAGGACGACTCCATCTTCGCCGCCGCTGACGACCAGCGGTTTCGCTGTTCGTTGCCGGGTGAGTTGGACGCCACCCACAAGCCCATCATCATGTCGAAGTCGAATTTTTGCCGCCGACGCTGGTATTGCACCTGATCTACCGTGCGCACACGAACCTCGATGCCGATGCGGCGCAGCGATTCCGCAAAATTAAGGGCGAGCCGCTCCTGGTTGCGGTCCTGCACCATGACCTCGAATAAAAACGCCTCACCCTTGCGCTGCAGCACGCCTTCGCGGATCGTCCAGCCCGCTTCGCGCAACAGCGCGAGGGCCTTGCGCGCGTTGCTGCGGTCGCGGCCCGAACCGTCGCTCTCCGGTGGCGCCCACTTGCCTTCCAGTATATCGGCGCGCACGGCGCCCGGCCATTGGGCGAGCAGAGCGCGTTCACGATCATTCGCAGGCGAGCCGGTGGAGGCGAGTTCGGTTTCGTCGAAGAACGACTTGGTGCGCCGGTAAAGCCCGCCATAGAGGTTCTTGTTGATCCACTGGAAGTCGAACATGTAGTTCAACGCCTCGCGCACGCGCACATCCTTGAAGATGTCGCGGCGCGTGTTGAATGCGAAGCCCTGCATGCCCTTTGCGCCGCCAAGCGGCAGGCTTTGCTTGACGATCTTGCCCTGCTGGATCGCGGGGAAATCGTAGCCTGTCAGCCAGCGTGTCGGATTGGTCTCATCGCGGTAGTCGATCACGCCCGCGCGCAGCGCCTCATAGAAGCTCGCCACATCGCGGAAATACTCGATACGGATCTCGTCAAAGTTGAACATGCCGCGGTGTATGGGCAGATCCTTGGCCCAATAGTCCTTATTGCGTTCCAGACGCAGAATTTCGCCGGGCTTGATGTCCTTGAGGACGTAAGGGCCGGACCCCAGCGGAAACTCCAGTGTGGAATCGTCAAACCTGTCCAGGTTGACCGCGTGCGCTGGCAGGATCGGCATGAGCGCGATGTTCATAGGCAGTTCGCGGTCGTCCGACTCGGCGAGGTCAAAGCGGATCGTTTGAGCGTCCGGCGTCGCAACCTCGCGGACCCGATTGAAAGAAGCCCTATGCTGCGGGCGCCCGCGCTTGCGCAGAAGCTCCCAACTAAAACGCACATCCGCCGACGTGACAGGTTTGCCGTCAGAGAACCGCGCTTTGGGGTTGAGGCGAAAGGCGACCCACGAGCGCGCGTCGTCCGTCTGGATGCTCTCGGCCAAAAGTCCGTAAAGCGTGAACGGCTCGTCGGTCGAGCGCACCATAAGGGTCTGGTAAATGTTCGTATTAATGCCCTGCGCAGCCGATCCGGCCTTCAGGTTGAAGGGGTTCAAACTGTCGAAGGCGCCCTGAAAGCCGATGACGAGCCGCCCGCCCTTGGGCGCGTCCGGGTTTGCGTAGGGCAAGTGCTTGAAATCGACCGGGAGGGCAGGGTCGCCATGCATGGCGATCGCATGGCGAGCGCCCTCCCCCTCGCCCGGGAGGGCACGGCCAATGGTGGAGATAAACAGCGCAGGCAGCAGCGCAGCCGCCGCCGCGAGCGCGCGAATCAAGGGCGCAGACATGCAGGGGACATTAATCGAGCCAGCCGTTCGCGTCACATGAAGGCTTCGCAACTTGTTTTGAGCGCAAGCGAAAGGGCCCAGTCTGATCAAAGAACGCGCAAATCGATGGATTTAAGCAACGCTCGAGCTTCTTTGCGTACTTGTCTCGAAGCGGGTCTGGCGCAGCGCTGCCAATCGCGATAAGAGGCGCGGGTCAATATGTCGCCGTATTCCGAGGCGAAGAGCTTTGTGATTAACGGCGCTCGCCGCCGTCCACGAGCCCCGCCGGACGGTTTGCTCGACTGCCGGTGCAGGGACTGAAAGGATTTTTCATGCAGAATATATCCAGGCGCTACGGGGCCGCCGCCCTTGGCCTCTGCTTCGCGTTTGCGTCAGCGGAGAGCTTTGCCCAGACGCCGCGCCCGACGCAGAAGCCGCCCGCACAGGCGCCCGCCGCGCAGCCGGCAGCAGCTACAAATCGCGTCGAGCTGAAGCCGTCCCAGCCGGAATGGACCAAGGTTTGCGGCAAAGACCCGCAGGCCGGCAAGGAAATCTGCTACACCACGCGCGACTTCGGGCAGGCTGCAGACCAGCAGCCGGTCCTCGCCGTCGCCGTTTATGACGTGAAGGGAGACGCCCAGCGCGTTGTCCGGTTGCTTTTGCCTGTGGGCCTGCTGCTGCGCCCCGGCTTCCGCTTCTCCATCGACAAGGGTGCCGCGCTTGAAGGGACGTACGAGATTTGCTTCCCCAACGGTTGCTTCGCCGAGTCACGACTTGACGCCAAGCAACTCGAGGTCATGAAGCGCGGCTCAGTCCTCAACATTAATGTGAAGAACCAGGCGAACGCCGAAGTCGTCTTCGCTGTGCCGCTGGAAGGCTTCGGCAAGGCGTTTGATGGCCCGGCCGTGGACCCAAAGGTGCTTGAAGACCAGCAGAAGGCGCTGCAGACTGAATTGCAGAAGCGCGCTGAAGATGAACGCCGCCGCCTTGAAGGCGGTGCGGGTGCCACGCCGGCCCCTCCTGCGGCGCCGCGCTGATCTCTTTCCATTAAAACGAAAAGCCCGGGGCGATCCCGGGCTTTTTTGTTATCGGCGGCTTGTCGGCGCTTGGGACCCTGCCAAAGGCGTCAGAATGCCCGCCGCCGATCCATCAGTTTGGCCGGCCCTGCTTCATTTGATAGGCGCCATCGCCATTGCGAACGAAGTGCGCTTCTACGTCGGGGTGGCGCACGGGCTCCCCACTCTCGTCGGGCAGCAGGTTTTGCTCGGAGACGTAGGCGACGTATTCCGTCTCCGCATTCTCGGCATAGAGGTGATAATACGGCTGGTCCTTGCCCGGGCGGGTGGCCTCCGGGATCGACAACCACCATTCTTCGGTGTTCGAAAATTCAGGATCGATATCGAAGATCACCCCCCGGAAAGAGAATTTCCGGTGGCGAACGACCTGACCGATGCCAAATTTCGCAGTGCGCAGCTTCATGCCGTGTTGGTACTCACGCTCGTCCGGCCCGTCAACGGCAGGAGGTGTCTGCAGGTCACAAGTCATGTCACAAGTCACGACGGCGCTCATCACGGGACTTTTCTCAATGGAAAATAATGCTGCGGCCTCGCAAGGCCGCCGACAACATTCTGCAAAGCCGATTACTTCCCGGCAGCCTTGGGGTTCATAGCCATCTCGGCCAACATGCTAAGGATCAGATCGGTCTTGATCTCTTCCTTCAACGTCTCATCGAGAAGCTTTTCGGCGTCCTTCATGCCGAGTTGCTTTGCCCAGGCCTTCATGGCGCCGTAGCGGCTGATCTCGTAATCTTCGACAGTCTGGGCGGCTGCGAGCAGGACTGCATCCAGCGCATCGGAATCGCCGAAGTCTTCGATGACCTCTTCGCCTTCTTCGAGAATTCCCTTCATCGCTTCGCAAGGCTTGCCCTGCGCGCGTTTGCCAAGGCTTTCGAAAATCTGCTCAAGGCGCTCGATTTGGCCCGTCGTCTCTTCCCGGTGCGTCAGGAATGCGTTTTTCAATTCCTGAGAATTGGCGTTCTTGGCCATCTTCGGCAGCTTGCGGTAGATCTGCTTTTCGGCGTGATAGATGTCCTTGAGGGTTTCAAGGAACAGGTCGTTGAGGGTTTTCTCAGCTATCTTGTGCTCCATTCAATCCCCGCCAGCGCGCGCATGACGCAATGCGGCCTCGTTCGCCACAATCATTGACGCGCAGCAATGTTCCGCAAACTTGCGCTTCGACAGGCGCGCGCGCACGATGCGCGCATGTTTGCAGATGATCAGGCGCTTGAGCTGTTGAGCGTCGCCGAAATGGGCGAAGCGGACCGACGCGCGATTGTCGGCGGAGTCGCCGGTATCGATCTCATGGAAGCTGCGGGCAGGGCGGTCGCAGACGCCGCACGCTGCGCGCATGATGCAGCTGGCGGCGGATCAATTGTTATTCTCTGCGGGCCGGGAAACAACGGCGGCGATGGTTTCGTCGCGGCGCGGATTCTTGCGGCTCAGGGCAGGGATGTCACGCTCTTTTTGCTTGGACCCGTCACGCGCCTGAAAGGCGACGCGGCCCTGGCGGCGCAGCGTTGGACTGGCGCGGTCGGCGCCGCATCGGACGCTCTTTTAAGTCACGCACGCGTCGTCATCGATGCGCTGTTCGGCGCTGGGCTGGATCGGGATCTTGAGGGCGAGGCGCGTGCGCTGGTCGAAAAGGTGAATCTGTGGCGCGGGCAATCGGGCGGCGTCGTGGTGGCGGTGGACGTTCCGTCAGGCCTCGATGGAGACTCGGGTCAGATTCGCGGCGCCGCCATTTCTGCGGATGTCACTGTGAGTTTCTTCCGTCTCAAGCCTGGCCATCTGCTTCTGCCGGGGCGCACGCTTTGCGGAAAGATTGAGTGCGCGCAGATCGGAATACCATCGTCAGTGCTTGAAACGATCCAACCGCTCACCTTCCGCAATGCGCCCGCGCTGTGGCGGTCGAGTCTTCCCACGCCAGCTGCCGATGGGCACAAATACACGCGCGGTCATGCGCTCGTTCTGAGCGGGCCGATGCACCGCACGGGCGCCGCGCGGCTTGCCGCCCGAGGCGCCCTGCGGGGCGGCGCTGGCCTCGTGACGCTCGCCTCGCCCCGTGAGGCGCTGGCCGTCAACGCGTCCCATCTCACCGCCATCATGCTGACGCCGTGCGAGGGCGCGGCGGAGTTGATCGGCATTCTTCAGGATCGGCGCTTCAATGCGCTTGCTCTTGGTCCCGGCGGGGGCGTGGGGCAGGCCATGCGCGACTGCGTGCTGGCGGCGCTGTCAACGGGGGAGTCTGGACGCGGGATCGTGCTGGACGCCGACGCGCTGACGAGTTTCGCAGGCGCGGCCGATGTGCTGGCCGCCGCGATTAGCGCCTTTCCCGGCAAGGTCGTCCTGACGCCCCACGACGGAGAATTCACTAGACTTTTCAAAACCTCATCGAGACTTCCGGACTCAAACTCTGAAGCAGATGAATCATGTTCTCAAGGCTTACTCGCTCAAAGCCTGCGCGCATCCTCAAAGCTGACCCGCGCTCGCGCGGCGGCCCGTTTGACGGGCGCGGTCGTCGTTCTCAAAGGAGCAGACACAGTCGTCGCGCACCCCGATGGCCGGGCCGCCATTGCCCATAACCTGCCGCCATGGCTCGCGACCGCCGGCTCTGGCGATGTGCTGGCGGGACTCATCGCCGCTAATTTTGCCCGGGGCGCGCCCGCGTTCGAGGCGGCGTGCGCCGGGGTGTGGATGCATGGCGCAGCCGCCCGCGCCTTTGGCCCCGGCCTGATCGCCGAGGACATCGCCGAGCAGATGCCGAAGGTCTTTCGCGAACTCTACGCGCCGGTCAGCTGACTTCGAAGAAACCCGCCAGACCGCCCAGCGCTTGGGGCAGGATTCCCCCGCCAATGCGCCATCGCCCCGGATTGTCGGCCACGAAAGCCACCCGCACAGTCCGGCCCGCAGGAACAACGACCGCGTCGCGCCAATAGGGGTCCCAGCCGTCGTCCATCAGGTGCAATTGCCGCATCACATGGCCGTGCAACCGGATGACGACATGCGACTGCGATTTGTTGGTGAGACCCAGCGATACCGGCGTTCCGCGCCGCACGGCGAACAGGCGCACTGTGTCGCCGCCCGGCTTGCCGTTAATTCGCCAGATGGAGGGCGCGCGGCCCGCGCACATGGCCGCGGACTCGCCGCCATATTGTGCGTCGAACACAAGTTCTGCCCTGTGCGCTTTTTGAAGCGCAATCATTTCCGACAGAAATTTGTTGGGCGCGGGATCGGCGACAGGCGGACGCGCCTCCACAGGCCGCCCCTGCGCCTTCAGTTGCAGGAGCGTTCCGTCCCATCCGCCGTCCGGGCCTGCGCCGAGCAAATCGATCCGCGCGTCAGCGCCGTCCTGCTCGGGCATATCGAACATCACGTCAAAGCGCCCTCCAGGCGCCAGCGGCAGCACATTGCGGAGCGGTTCAAAGACGGGACAGTTTTGCCCGTCGACAGCAATGACGTTCGCCTGAACGTCTTCAAAACTCACCGCCATCAGCCGGCTGGTGGACAGATTCGCCAGTCGCAGGAGAACCCGGGCGCGCGGGGCAAAGGTGTGGCTTTGCGGCGCCGGGCGACCGTTGACCGTGACGACCGTCCCCATCAGGCCATCGCCCGCCATCTGCCGGTTGGTGTGCAGGATGACGGCTCGCCCGTCCGCGCATGGGCCCAGTTCAGCCGCTGACGCGGCGCGATCGCCCAGCGCCGCGACGATTTCGTGATCCGCCTTCTGGCCCGCGGGGTCTTCCACCACGAGCACGCCGCCGAGCCCCAATTGCGCCTGCGCGGCGAATGTCGTTTCCGCGTGGGGCTGGAAGATGAAGGCGCCTGCGTCGGGCGGCGTGAAGCGATAATCGAAGCTGGCGCCGGGGGCGACCGGCTTCTGGACGAGCGGCGTGCCGTCCATGGAATTGAGACCGCGCACCCCGCGCCAATGGATGCTTGTGTCCTGCTCAAGCCCGTTGACCAGTCTGACCTTGAGCTCCGCGCCCTTTGCGATTCTTAGCACGGGCGGCGTCTCATCGTCGCCATAGGCGATGAGCCCGGGCAATCCGCCGCCCAGAGGCCCCGGACGCAGGATGCGGAACCCGTCGGTCGTCGCCTCCTGAGCACGCGTGGAGCCGGGCAGAAGCGCCGCCGCCGCCCCGCCAACGAGAAACAGGCGTCTGTCGAGTGTCATGCGACCTCATCATCTGGCGCACAGGCGATTGCGTAATCCCGCTTCGCAAGCGGCGCAACCCGGCCTATAAAGCAAATAAGCAGGGACATAAAAGCGAGGAGGAAATCCGCGATGGCTATCATAATCCGCAAAATGCATCCGTCACTGGGCGCCGAGGTCATTGGCGTCGATCTTTCCAAGCCTATTGATCCGGAAACATCCGCTACGATCCGCCAAGCCTTCGACGATAATATCGTGCTCATCGTACGTGACCAGACGCTTGATGAGCTACACCAGCTCAAGGCCGCTGAAATCTTCGGCAAGGTCGCCTATCGCCGCCGCCCGGTTGTAGGCGATGGCCCCGGAGGCGATTACGACACGCCGTTCATGATGGTTACCAACATCATCGAAAACGGCAAGCCTATCGGCGCATTCGGCGACGGCGAAATGTGGTTCCACCACGACACCAGCTATTATCCCGAGCCGCACCGCGCGACGCTGCTCTACGCCATGAAGCTCACCAAAACGGGCGGCGAGACGCGCTTCTCGAACATGTATGCGGCCTACGACAATATTCCCCGCGCGCTACGCGACAGGCTCGAAGGCCGCCGCGTCTTGCAGATGCACGACTACAAGCGCCGTGAACGCCTGAACGTTGACACGACGGACATCTCCAAGATTCGCCACAACTGGCAGCCGTTGTTCATCACCCATCCGGCGACCGGCAAGAAGTCCCTCTATGTGTCGCGCCTCATGTCGGCGAAAATCGAGGGCCTGTCGCACGAGGAGAGCGAGGCCGCGCTGGAGCAGCTGTTCGACATCTCCGAAGACCCGAGCATCGTTTACGAGCACAAGTGGGTGCTGGGCGACATGGTGATCTGGGACAATTGGTGCTCCATCCACGCCCGCAACGACTTCCCCCGCGAAGAGCCCCGCCTGATGCGCCGGCTCACCATTGAGGGGCAGGCGATGCAGTTCTGACATCGCGTCGGCGCGCTCTGCTGAATAAAATATGTCAAAATAAATCACGGGGAGGAAAAGGCATGGATGCGAAAGGTCCCGACATTCGCGAATTGCCGCCGATCACGAACGCGACCGACACGCGTGATTATCTTGGCGCCGCTGCGAAGCAGGCGCTCATGCACGACGATTATGAAATCATCGTCGACATGGACGCCCACCTCCAGGAGAAGGGCTTCTGGCCCGAAGTCATGAGCTATCTTGAGAATGATGTTCTCAGGTATACCGCCGATAACATGATGAACGTCGCCGCGACGCCGCTCATCAACACGCAGCCGGGCCTGACGTTTCAGGCGCTCTCGGGCCGCATTCCCCATCAGCACGGGCAGGGCGCCGAGCCGCTCGACGCGACGAGCGGCGTGCATCGCTTCGCACAGATTGTGCAGCGCTGCATCGACACGCTCGGCGTCGACTACCAGATAATATTCCCGACAAATATGCTCCATCTCGGCATGAACCCGATGGAAGGCGTCGAGGTGTATCTGGCGCGTGCGTACTGCCGCTGGCTCACGGAGCGCGTTTTGCCAGAGGACCCGCGCATTCTCGGTCTCATTTACCTGCCGCTGAATTCGGTCGAGGAATGTTACAGGCTCGTCAACCAGTATGCGCACAATCCGCAAATGGTCGGCTTCACGATTTGCTCCGTGCGCAACACCCCGATCCACGACAATTCCTACATGAAGCTGTTCGCGATGATCGAGGAGACGGGCAAGCCGCTCGTCTTCCACGCCGGTCCGCACTGGGACGATCCGTCGTTCTCCCAGCTCAATCGGTTCATCTCCATGCACGCGCTTTCGTTCGTGCACTACAACCTGATCCACATGACCAACTGGATCATCAACGCGCTCCCGGAACGCTTTCCCAAAATGAAGGTCGTATGGGTGGAAAGCGGTTTGGCGTGGGTGCCATTCCTCATGCAGCGTCTCGACCACGAGGTCATGATGCGGCAGAGCGAGGCGCCGGGGCTCAAGAAACTGCCAAGCGACTACATGCGCGATATGTATTACTCTAGCCAGCCGCTCGAACGCTCCGACATGGTGCTGACGAAAGCGACGTTTGAGCGGATGCATGCCGAAACACAGCTCATGTATGCATCCGACTGGCCGCATTGGGACTTTGATACGCCGAGCACAATCTCGACGTTGCCGTTCCTGTCCGATCAGGGCAAGCGCAACATCCTCGGCCTCAATGCAGCAAAGGTGTTCAACATCCCGCTGAAGCGCATGAGGCCCCGCGCCCGTGACGTGCTCGCCAACCGCACGCCGTTTGCGCCGGGCGACACGCATGCGGTTTCACGCTCCTCGCCCGAGTTCGTCAAGGCTGGCGTGAAAGCCGGAGTAACCGTTTGATGGCTGCCAACGCGGAGGGCGCAGGTTCGCCGCTCGTCATCGATATGAGCCTCCTGGAGGCCGAACGGACCGATCCTGCTTCGCGCACATTAAGCGACGAGCAATTGGCTTCGATGATGACGGCGCTCGTCCGCCTTTATGCGGCGCGTGTTGAGGCTTCTGGCGTTTTCCCGAAGGTGATCACGCAGGAAGCGACTGCGACAGACGCGTTGCTCGTCGCCTGCGAGATAGTTGGCTATCACGATATCAACATGTTTGACTTCACCATGTGGTACGACCGCAGGCGGAGTCAGTAGCGCAACGCGAGGAGCGCAATGGTGGACATCCGGGTTTGCAAGTCCGAAGACATTGCCGAACGCGGCCGCAGGGTCGTGCAAATCGGTGCGTTCGAAGTGGGAATTTTCAATCTTCGCGGCCGTTTTTTCGCATACGAGAATGTATGTCCGCACTTCTCCGGGCCCGCCTGTCAGGGTGTTCTCGCGCCGCTGTTCGCCGAGGGCGTGTGCGAGGATCGCACTAGCCTCGGGCGGGTGTTCGATCCGGGTGGTCGCATGAACATCGTCTGTCCGTGGCACGGCTACGAGTTCGACATCGAGACAGGCGCACACCCGACTGACAACCGCATGCGGCTAAAGCCGGTGCCGGTGTCGGTGCGCGACGGCGACATCTATCTGTCGGTTCCTGACCGGCGCATCTAGCTGCGTAAATCAAAGGCGCACGAAAGCGCCGGCGCGCAGGCAACAGGGGGAGGACGCATATGCACTGGTTCGCAAAGCATGTCGGTTTGATCGCGCTCGCCGCGGTGATTTCAACCCCCGACGCTGCCTACGCGCAGGACTTCAAAGGCAAACAGATCAGGTTGCTGATAGGCGCCCCTCCAGGCGGAGGATACGACGCCTACGCACGATTGCTCGCTTTTCACATGGGCCGCCATGTGCCCGGACAACCGGTGTTTGTCGTGCAGAATATGCCGGGCGCGGCCTCGATCACACTCGTCAATCATTTGGTCAGCGCAGCGCCGAAAGACGGCACAGCAATGGGCGCCGTCTTCAATCTTGTAGCGACCAACCCGTTGCTGTTTCCCGCGCACGCCAAATACGACGCCCGCGAACTCATCTGGCTCGGCAGCATTTTGCGCGAAAACTACGTTGGCGTCGTGCGGGGCGACTCAGGCGTTGCGAGCCTTGGCGATGTTTTAAACCGCGAGGTGGTGACTGCCGGGTCGACCGGCGCCACGAACAGCTTCCCGTCCTTCGCGAATTCGATCCTTGGAACGAAGTTCAAGGTCATCGTGGGTTACCCCGGCACGCGCGATGGTATGCTGGCGGTGGAGCGCAAGGAAGTCGATGCGCTGGTTGGCACGACGTTCGCGAGCGTCCAGGCCACGGCGCAGGACCAGCTCACTTCGGGCGCAATTCGCTTCTTTGTCCAGTTTGGCGTGAAGAAGCACCCGCAGATGCCGAAGGTTTCGTGGATCTACGATTTCGCCAAAAACGACGATCAGCGCGCGGCGATGGATTTAATGTTCGGCGCGCAGGAGTTCGGACGTCCCTACGTGCTACCCCCCGGCGTGCCCGAGCCGGTGGTAAAGGCCATGCGCGGGGCCTTCGACGCCACCATGACCGACAAGATATTCCTGGATGACGCCGCAAAGCGCAAACTGGACATCGAGCCGGTTCCCGGCGTGGATATCGCCCCGCTGATAGACAAGCTCTACAGGACGCCGCCTCATGTCATCGCACGGGTCAAGGAGATTGTCGGCGACGTTCCGTGACGATAGTGACGAACGGGGACTTGGCGAGACGCCTTTCCTCTCCTAGTTTGCGCTATCAGGAAGTCTGAAGCCCAGGGAGGGGCGAGGGTCCGGCGGAACGTCGGGCTCGGCTTTCGGGAGGAGGATATCATGGAGAGCACACGCAGAGGCTTCTTGGGCGGGGCGGGCGCCGCTGGCGTCGCATCCGGACTCGGCTTCCAGATCATGCCAGCGATGGCGGCGGAGGAACTGAAGCTCGCAACCTTCGTTCCGAACACGCACATCATCATGGCCAAGGTGCTGACGCCATGGGCCGAAAAGATCGCTAAGGACAGCGGGGGCGGGGTCACCGTTCGCATGTTCCCGTCCATGCAGTTAGGCGGCAAGCCGCCAGAATTGTACCGCCAGATGGCGCGCGGTATTTCCGACATCTGCTTCACGCTTCCCGGATATACGTCCGGCGACTTCCCGATGATGGCGCTGACCGAATTGCCCGGCATGGCCGATAGCGGTACGGACGGCACCCGCAAGATCTGGGCGAACTTTGACAAGTTCCTCGGTCGGGAATTCAAGGAGGCCAAGGTTCTTGCGCTTTGGAACTCGGACTCCGCAGCGCTGATGAGTAAGAACAAGCCTATTCGCACGCTCGAAGACCTGCGCGGGTTGAAAATCCGTACGCCCTCCGCCGCGCAATCGGCGCAGCTGACCGCGCTCGGCGCAACGCCCATCGATATGCCCGCCAACCAGATTTACAACAATCTGGATCGCGGCGTTGTGGACGCAGCCATGATCCCGATGTCTGCGGCCATCGACTTCAAGCTCATTGAAGTTGCGCGCTACTTCACCATTGACGGGCCTCTGGGTCGGTCCAACTTCCTGGTGGCGATGAACCGCGCGCGCTATGAGAAGTTACCTGCCAACCTGCGCAAGACGATCGACGACACCACGGGTCTCGAACTGAGCTTGCAGGGAGCCCGCACCTACGACGAGCAGAACGACGCCGGCGTTGCGGCTGCGCGCAAGGATCGCGAAGTCATCACCCTCGACGCCGCAGAGCGTAAACGCTGGCTCGACGCCTTCAAGCCGCACATCAACGAGCGTGTGGGTGAAGGCGAGAAGGCGGGACTTCCCGCACGTGGTCTCGTTTCCGCCTATGGCTTGCTCGGTTGACAATCCGAAGCACTGCACAAATGCGCGGAGAAGCAAGCAGCTCCTCCGTTTGTCAAGCAGCTCCTCCGTTTGTTTTGTCACGACGGCAGGTAAGGGCGGGGTAGGGGCATGAAAGTCTTTGATGGTTTCCTGCGCATAATGGCGCTGCTTGCGGGCGCTGTCCTGCTGCTTCTCATGATGTTCACGACGCTTGACGTCGTGATGCGGTATTTTTTCAATGCGCCGTTTCGCGGATCGCTTGAAGCGACCGAATTTTCCATGGCGATTATTGTGTTCCTTGGCATCGCCTATTGCGGCTGGGTCGGCGGGCATATTGGCGTCGATCTCTTCGAGAAGTTTCTTGAAAAGCTGGCGCTGCGCTTCGTGCCCGTCGTGGTCAATCTGGTAGGCGCCGCGCTGTTTGCGGTCATCGCGTGGCAGATGGTCGAAGAGACGCGCCACGCGTGGACGCAGATTAGCAACATGCTCCGCATGCCCCACTGGCCGTTTCGTCTGGTGGTGGCCTTTGGCTCGGCTCTTTACGCCATTGTTCTGCTGATCCATGCGATCCGCGCCGCGCGCGGCGTCCATCTCAAGATGTCCGAGGCCTGACCGATGTCACCTGAATGGATTGGCGCTCTTGGCATCGCTGTGATGCTCTTTCTGCTGACCCTGCGCATGCCGATCGGCATTGCCATGCTGCTTGTCGGGAGCGTCGGGTTCGCGATTCTCAACGGCCCCAAACAGGCGCTGATGGCGCTGGGCACGTATCCCTATTCCTATGCGGCCTATTACGATTTGGCGGTTATTCCGCTGTTCGTGCTAATGGGCAATCTGGCGGCGGCGTCCGGCATGGGGCGTGCGCTTTTCGGAGCGGCCTATGCATGGGTCGGTCATTGGCGCGGCGGCCTTGCCTCCGCAACCATCGTGTCATGCGCGGGCTTTGCCGCGGTCTCCGGGTCCAGCGTCGCGTCGGCGGTGACCATGGGCAAGGTCTGCCTGCCCGAAATGAAGCGCTACAAGTACGATGATGGCCTAGC
>CANMLK010000101.1 GCA_947498445.1 Beijerinckiaceae bacterium | reverse complement strand
TGCATCATGGCCGTCGCAGCGGCGGCCGGCGTTGTGGTAGTCCTTTTCATGGCGTTGCCTTTCTTCGTGGAATCAGCACCCCGAGCCTACCGGCTCAAGGCGGGCAACGCCGCCACCCTCCTATTTCAACATTCCTCGGGACATCCCCTAAAGCGCCTTGCCGCCGGAGGTGGCGCGGCAGACGAGGGAGTCGCAAAGCTGAAGGTGGGGATAAACGACGCGCACGCCCTCCATCTGCGACAGTTTCGCCAGCGTTGGCATGACGCCGCGCTGGCGTTGATTGAAAGTGGCGCGCCCCATGGTGATGTCAGCCCGCGCGCCCCGCATCGCGGCCTTGATGAACGCGGCGGGCACATTCAGCTCAAACTCAGGCACTGGCCCCACGATGACGACCAGCTTGCCGGCCGCCCTTATTTTTTCGACCGAAGCCACCAGCACGCGTGCGAAGGCGGCGCGATTGGCTTCGTCATCATGCGCGACAAACCGGCGCGGCTGCGTGGCGGCTTCATTCAGCGAGGCGACGCCTTCCGCGTAGAGTCCCCAGCGACCAACAAGGATAACTTGCTGAACGTTGGGGTCAGCGAGCACGCGGTCCATATCGCGCGCGCTGGTCAGACAGCGTCGGAAGACGGAGCTTTCGTTTTCCAGCCCGAAAAGCGGCGGGCATCCGCCCCGGCCGACGTTGTAGCCTTTGACGCCGGCGTCCGTGGCGGATCTGGCGATCAGCGGGCCGACGGCTGCTGAATGGGAATCGCCCCAGAGCGCAAAGCGGGGCGCGGGCGCCGACTGATCGCCGATGAAACAGGTTTCATCCCGGCGTTGCTGGCGGTCCCTGCCAAATCCGCATAAGCCTCCATGCTGCACCCGCGTTGGCGTTTCGCGGGCCAGCGCTGCGATCTCTGGATCAAGGCGTCCCGGCAGACCGCGGCCTTTGACGATGATCTGGCTGAGCGCCGCAGTGAGAATGATTGCGGCGGCCCCAGCCGCGAAAACCACTTTGCGGGTGACAGGCGGGCCCATGCGCCGCGCCGGTTGTTCGATGAAGCGGTAGCTGGCGGCGGAAATTGCGACGGCGGCCAGCAGCAGCAGCGCGCGATGCCAGGCTTGCAAATCATGCCCGTATTCGTATTCGGCGAAGGCGAGCAGCGGCCAATGCCACAGATAAAGCGAGTACGAAATCTTGCCGATGTAAACGACAGGCGGCAGCGACAGCGCGCGGGCGATCATCGTTTGAGACGCGTCGCTCGACGTGTGAATGAGCAACGCGGCGCCGACGGCGGGCAGCAAGGCCGCAAAGCCGGGGAAGGGTGTGGCGGCGCTGTAGAAAACGACGGTGAACGCGATCATCCCCAGGCCAACCGCCGCAAGCGCTTCGTTGGTGCGGCCGTGAGTGCGCGGCGCGAGGCCCATGGCGAGCGCGACGCCGCACATCAGTTCGAACGCGCGCGAATGGGGCAGGAAGAACGCCCATTGCGCCTCCCGATAAACGCCCCACGCGGAGACGCCCAGTGAGGCGGCAAAAAGGGCCCAGAAAATCGGCGCGCGCCAGCGTTTTAACTGGCGCGACAGAAGAAGGAGTGCGAACGGCGCAACGAGATAGAATTGCTCCTCGACGCCCAGCGACCATGTGTGCAGAAGCGGCTGCGTTTCGGCCGCTGGCGCGAAATAGCCGCCTTGCCGGGAAAAGTAGAAGTTCGACCAAAACGACATCGCCGCAAAGGCGGAGCGGCCGAACAAAAGATAGTCGTTGGGCGTCAGCAGCAGCGCGCCCACGGCGGCGCAGAACAGGATGACGACAAGCAGTGCGGGAAAAATGCGGCGGATGCGCCGCTCATAAAATCGGGCCAGCGAGAAGGCGCCCTTTTCCTCCTCCCGCAGGATGATGGAGGCGATCAGGTATCCCGAGATGACGAAGAACACGTCAACACCCACGAACCCGCCGGGAAACAGCCCAAGCTTGGCGTGGAAGATGATGACCGACAGGACGGCGATCGCTCGCAGGCCATCAATGTCGGACCGATAGGCGAGGGCGGAATGGGGCTGCCCCGATGAGGTTGTGGTCTGCAGCACCCCGGCATCCTTGCGTGGCATGATGGCCGCCCGGCTTATCCCCAGCGGCGCGCCTCTCTATCAGAGCCTGCGGTTCAGGTCACGCGGCGCAGGACTGGCGCAAGATTGTGCGACGCATGGTTCTTTGCGTCAGTGTTCGAGCACTCGATCTGCGCTTCAGCCAAAACAAGGCTTGTCGGCGCCGCTCTGGCATCGTTTATGCGAATCGAGACATGGAATGCCTGCGGACTGCCGCAGGGTGGGGAGTAAGATGGCCACCAAGATGTCCGAAGACCTGCGCACGGGCGCGCTGGTCTATCACCGGCTGCCGAGGCCGGGAAAACTGGAAATTCAGGCGACCAAGCCGCTGGGCAATCAGCGCGACCTCGCGCTCGCCTATTCGCCGGGCGTCGCGGCCGCGTGCGAAGCCATCGTCGAGAATCCGGCCGAGGCGGCCAATCTCACGATCCGCCAGAATCTAGTTGCGGTCATCACCAACGGCACCGCCGTTCTGGGGCTGGGCGATATCGGCCCGCTTGCGGCCAAGCCTGTGATGGAAGGCAAGGCGGTTCTCTTCAAGAAATTCGCCGGCATCGATGTGTTCGACATCGAGATCGAGCAGAAAAATATCGAGAAATTCGTCGAAACCGTCGCCTCGCTGGAGCCCACTTTCGGCGGCATCAACCTTGAGGACATCAAGGGGCCGGACTGTTTCGAGATCGAAGAACAATTGCGCGCGCGCATGTCGATCCCGGTCTTCCACGACGATCAGCATGGCACGGCCATCATCGTCGCCGCCGCCGTTCGCAACGGGCTGGAGCTGGCGGGCAAGGATCTTTCGAAAGTGAAGATCGTGTGCTCGGGCGCGGGCGCGGCTGCGCTGGCATGCCTCAACCAGCTCGTCTCGCTGGGCGCGGATCGCAAGAATATTTTCGTCGCCGATCTTGAAGGCGTGGTCCACAAGGGCCGCAACCAGCTGATGGACCGCTGGAAGGAAGTTTACGCGCAAGAGACCTCCGCGCGAACACTGTCTGAAATCATGCCCGGCGCCGATGTGTTTCTCGGCCTGTCCGCAGCCGGCGTGCTGAAGGCGGACATGGTGAAGACGATGGGCGAGCGCCCGCTCATCCTCGCGCTCGCCAATCCCAACCCGGAGATCATGCCCGAGGAGGCGCTGGCGGCGCGCCCGGACGCGATGATCTGCACGGGCCGTTCGGACTATCCCAATCAGGTCAACAACGTCCTCTGCTTCCCCTACATCTTCCGTGGCGCGCTGGATGTTCGGGCCACAACGATCAACGAAGAGATGAAGCGCGCGGCGGTGGAGGCCATTGCGCAGTTGGCGCGTGAAGCGCCGTCAGATGTTGTGGCGCGCGCTTATGGCGGCTCTGCGCCGCTGTTTGGGTCCAATTCGCTCATTCCCTCGCCGTTCGATCCCCGGTTGATTTTGCGTATCGCGCCGGCCGTCGCCAAAGCGGCGATGGACAGCGGCGTTGCGGCAAAGCCCATTGTCGACTTCGACGCTTACGCCGATCAGCTTGATCGTTTCGTGTTCCGCTCCGGCTTCATCATGAAGCCAGTGTTTGCGCAGGCTAAATCCGACCCCCGCCGCGTTATCTACGCGGACGGCGAAGACGAGCGTGTGCTGCGCGCTGCGCAAGTTGCGATTGAGGAGCGCATGGCGATCCCGATCCTGATCGGGCGCCCGTCGGTGGTGGAAAAGCGCATTGAGCGCTTTGGCCTGCAGATCAAGCCGGGCCACGACTTTGAGCTGGTCAATCCAGAAGACGATCCGCGCTATCGCGCTTACGTGCAGACGCTGATTGACGTCGCGGGCCGCAAGGGCGTGACGCCTGACGCCGCGCGCACGCTGGTGCGCACCAACAACACCGTGATTGGCGCCATTGCGCTGCATCGCGGCGATGCTGATGCGCTGATCTGCGGGCTTGAAGGCCGTTTCCATACGCGCCTGCGCTACATCCGCGACATTGTCGGGCTCGCGCCGGGGTGCAGCGATTTCTCGGCGCTATCGCTGCTCATCACGCAGCGCGGCAATTTCTTCCTCGCCGACACCCATGTGCGCGCCGATCCGACCTCAGCTGAGATTGCGGACATGACGGTGAGCATCGCTGAACACGTGCGCCGCTTTGGCCTGACGCCGAAGATTGCGCTGCTGGCTGACAGCGATTTTGGCGGGCTTGATTCAAAGACTGCGTTCAAGATGCGCGAGGCCCTGCAGCTTGTGCGCGCCATCAATCCCTATCTGGAAGTCGACGGCGAGATGCAGGCTGATACCGCTCTCTCGCAGGCGATTCGTGATCGCGTGATGCCCCATTCGCGGCTGACCGGGGAGGCGAATGTTCTCGTCATGCCTAACCTCGCCTCGGCGAACATCGCCTTCCAGCTCGTGAAGGTGCTGGCGGACGCGCTGCCCGTGGGGCCCATCCTCATGGGCGCGGCCAAACCCGCCCATGTGCTGACGCCGTCCGTCACCGCGCGCGGCGTTGTGAACATGACGGCGATTGCTGTGGCCGAAGCGCAGGCGCAGGACAAGTATGATCCGGCGTGAGGCGGGGAGGGCTCAACCCTCTTCGTACTTCTCGCGCATCCGCGCCACATCCTCGCGCGCTGGCAGGCCTGCTTCGTTGCCGAGGTGCTGCACCTTGAAGGCGGAGGCGGCGCGCGCGAAGCGGAATTGGTCGATCCATCGCCCGCTTGGATCGTCGAGGTAGGCGGCTACATAGGCGCCATGGAACACGTCGCCGGCGCCCGAGGTGTCGATGACGAGGCTTGAGGGAACATCCAGCGCGGGCAGGCGCTGCACTTCGCCGCCCTCGTCGTACCAGAGCATGCCGTGCTCGCCCTCGGTCACGCCGCCGATCTTGCAGCCACGGCCTTTCAAATAGTCGAGCAATTGTTCGCCGTTCATGTTCATCTGCTCGCACAGACGGGTCGAGCAAATCGCCACGTCGATAAAGCCAAGCAGATCGTGGGTGTTCGAGCGCAGGCCGCCGCCGTCCAGCGATGTCATAACGCCCATTTCGCGACAAAGCTTTGCATAGTGCATCGCCGCGTCCGCCTGATGGCCGTCGAGATGAAGGGCGTTGATACCGGCAATATTCAGGTTCGGCAGGGGATGCAGGTATTCATCATCGCGTGCGCGCAGGATGGCGCGTTTACCTGCGCTGGGCAGGACGACTGACAGCGAGGAGCGCTTCACCTTCCGGCCGTGGACAGAGATCTGGTACTTCGCCGCCATGTCGAGAAACATGCGCCCGAGCCAATCGTCCGAGAGCGACGTCAGCATGTCTACGGAATGGCCGAGGCGCGCGGCGCAAAAGCCTGCGGTCACCGCGTTGCCGCCAAAAGACACCGCATAGTCGCGCGCAACGGCCTTGTCGTCTCCGGCGGGCATCGCGTCAGCGAGGATCGTCACGTCAATATAAGTTTGTCCGATAAAGAGGGAATGCATCCTGCCTCGCCCGTGCTTCGTCCGTTAACGTCTGGCGTGCAATGTTGTTGGCGCGCCGGTTCTGGAAATCGTGCTGCTACTTGAGTCTGTGCTTACGCTTGGAAAGCTTTAGCGTATACTTAGTTTGCAATAGGTAAGTTGATTCGCGGTCGCCCCTTTCAAGGACGAACATTATGAAGACCCACTTTGCCGAAGAATCCTTGAATCAGGCTTGCTCCGGGAGCGGTCTGGTCGACGAGGTGGCTCGCCTGTCTGACAATCTCGAAAAATCCGAGCTGCAGATAGCCGCCCTGAACCGCGTTCTGGAGTTGATGCGCGAGGCTGCGGGCGAAAGGTTCGTGAGTTCACCCGCGCCAGAGCAGGCGCTGAGCGCCTGACCTAGGGGCGCCTAGACCGAGAAGCTCGTGCCACAGCCGCATGAGCTGGACGCGTTTGGATTGTCGATTCTGAACGCCTGACCCATCAAATCGTCCACGAAGTCGATCCGCGAGCCGCGCAGAAAGTCTAGCGAGACGGGATCGATCACAACGCCCACACCGTCCTTCTCGATCAGAAGATCATCCGCGGCGCGCGTCGGCACAATCTCGAAAGCGTATTGAAAGCCCGAGCAGCCGCCGCCATTCACGGCGACGCGCAGGAGCGAGCCGTCTGGCTCCTTGGCCAGAATTTTCTTCACGCGCTGGGCCGCCCGTTCGGTGACGATGGGCGGGGCGGCTGTCGTGTCTGCAAGAGCTGTCGTGTCTGCAAGTGCTATCGGGGTTGCAAGTGACAGGGTTTCGCTCATGTCGGGATCTGGCTCCTTGCCGTGTTGGCCGCCTCAATATATGCCCGCTGACGTGACCGTTCAACGCGCACCCTTCGCCGCCGACCCGCAGGCAAGCCGTGGCCGACTGCTTGCCGAAGCGGCGTCGCCCACGCGCACGCAGTTTCAGCGCGATCGCGACCGTATCATTCATTCTACAGCTTTTCGGCGCCTCGCGCACAAAAGTCAGGTCTTTGTGCCCCATGAGGGCGATCATTACCGCACGAGGCTGACGCACACGATCGAAGTGGCCCAGATTGCGCGCGCGCTGTCCCGGGCCCTCAACCTCGATGACGATCTGGCCGAGGCGCTCGCCCTTGCCCATGATCTGGGCCACACCTGCTTTGGCCACACGGGGGAGGATGTGCTCGAGGCGGCGATGCAGGCGCATGGGGGCTTCGACCATAATGCGCAGGCGCTGCGCATCGTCACCAAGCTTGAGCGGCGTTACGCGGATCACGACGGGTTGAACCTGACGTGGGAGACGCTGGAAGGGCTGGTGAAGCACAACGGCCCGCTGCTGCAGGCCGACGGCGCGCCCATGCCCAAATACGCCAAGCGTGGTGTGCCTGCGCCGATCCTTATTTTTGACGAGGCCGCCCATCTGGGCCTTAAAACGTATGCGGGCGCGGAGGCGCAGGCCGCCGCCATCGCCGACGACATCGCCTATAACGCGCACGATCTCGACGATGGATTGCGGGCAGGGCTGTTTGACATTGCCGATCTGCGCGACGTGGTTTTCCTGCGCGACATCGTCGACGAGATCGACCGGCGCCACCCCGGCCTTGAGCGGGTGCGGTTCATCCATGAGATTTCGCGCAGGGTTATTACGCGGCTGATCGAGGATGTGATTCACGCAAGCCAGGCGCGCCTGTCGCAGCGCCAGCCCCAATCAGCCGATGAGGTGCGAGGCGCGGGAGATGTCACCGTTTCGTTTTCGCCCGATTTTGTGGCGGTGGACCGGGCGCTGAAGGATTTTCTGTTCCCGCATATGTACCGGCATCCGCTGGTGATGAAGGTGCGGCGCGAGGCGGCGGGTGTGGTGGATGTCCTGTTTGCGCAATTTGCGGAGGACACCAGCCGCATGCCCGCTGAATGGGCTCGTATGGCGGCAAGCGCGCCGGACGAGGCCAAACGTTTGCGGGTCGTCTGCGACTATATTGCGGGCATGACAGACCGCTATGCGGTGGCTGAACACGTACGGCTGACGGGCGGCGCGCCGAGCTTGAGATAACCCCGCCCTTTGACGCTTCCGGCGATTTCCGCTAGGCCGCGCATCAACTTTGCCCTCTAAAGCTTCGCGCGGAACACCGCTCCATGAACGTCTTTGCCGAACTCCAGGATCGCATCGGTCTGATCCTTAAAGGTCTGATCGACAATGGCCAGTTGCCGGCGGGGCTCGATCTGTCGCGCTTCGTGGTCGAGCCGCCGCGCGATCCCTCTCACGGCGATCTGGCGACCAACGCGGCCATGGTCTACGCGAAGGAGGCCAAGCCCGGCTTTTCCAGCCCGCGCGAACTGGCGACCACGCTCGCCTATACGCTGGCCGGCGACCCCGACGTCGATCAGGCCGAGGTCGCGGGGCCGGGCTTTATCAATATCCGGCTGCATCCCCATGTCTTTGCCGATGTGCTGCGCGCTTCGCTGAGCGATGATTCCTATGGCCGCCCCGCCGTGCGCGACGAGCGGGCGGTGAACGTGGAATACGTATCCGCCAACCCGACCGGCCCGATGCATGTGGGCCACGGGCGCGGCGCTGTGTTTGGCGATGCGCTGGCCAATCTGCTCGCCTTTTCAGGCCGCAAGGTGACGCGCGAATATTACATCAATGATGCGGGCGCGCAGGTGGATGTGCTGGCCCGCTCCGCGTTCCTGCGCTACCGCGAGGCGCTGGGGGAAAGCATCGGCGAAATTCCCGAAGGGCTTTATCCCGGCGATTATCTGAAGCCTGCGGGCGCGGCGCTGGCGAAGGCGCATGGCGCCGCCCTGCGCGACAAGCCGGAGGCCGAATGGTTGCCTCTCGTGCGCGCCTTCGCCATCGACGCGATGATGGAGATGATCCGTACCGATCTGGCCGCGATGAACATTCGCCATGAGGTGTTTTTCTCCGAGCGCTCGCTGACCCAAGGGGATGCGGGCGAGGATCATGTGCGCGCCGTGATCGAGGATCTGCGCGCACGCGGCATCGTCTATGTGGGGCATCTGGCGCCGCCCAAGGGGCAATTGCCGGACGATTGGGAAGATCGTGAACAGACCTTGTTCCGCTCAACCGACTTTGGCGACGACGTGGATCGTCCGCTGATCAAGTCCGACGGCGGCTATACCTATTTTGCGTCCGACATTGCGTATCACAAGTCGAAGGTCGATCGCGGCTTTGACGACATGATCGACGTCTGGGGCGCGGACCACGGCGGTTACGTCAAGCGCATGCAGGCAGCAGTAAAGGCGGTGTCCGGCGGGCGCGCCAGCCTTGATGTAAAGCTGTGCCAGCTCGTGAAGCTGATGCGCAACGGGGAGCCGGTCACGATGTCCAAGCGCGCGGGCACGTTCGTGACGTTGCGCGATGTGGTGGATGAAGTGGGCGTGGACGCTGTCCGCTTCATGATGCTGTTCCGCAAGAATGACGCGACGCTGGAGTTCGATCTGGCCAAGGTCATCGAACAATCGCGGGAAAACCCGGTTTTCTACGTCCAGTACGCCCACGCCCGCTGCAAGTCCGTCATCCGTCAGGCGAAGGCGGTGTTCGCGGACCTCGACACATCGGCTGCAACGCTATCAACCGCTGACTTTACGCTGCTGACGGACGAGGGCGAGGCGGGGCTTGCCAAAATGATTGCCCAATTCCCGCGTCAGATCGATGCAGCGGCGGCAGCGCACGAGCCCCATCGTGTCGCATTTTATCTACATGATCTGGCAAGTTCTCTGCATTCTCACTGGAATCGCGGCAAAGATCAGCCACATTTGCGCTTTGTTAATGAAGAAAGACGAGATTTGACTTCAGCGCGGGTCGCAATGGTTTCATCCTTAACCAGAGTATTCGCGTCGGGGCTGGGCGTTCTTGGCGTCTCGGCTCCTGATGAAATGCGCTAGGCGCGCCGTGCGGCTTTTGTCGTTGGCTTAGCGTCTGGCCGTTAGCCCGCCCCGGAGGTTCGGCGGTGGGCCGCGTGCGAGGTATTAGTCCATGAGTGAAGCCGCCCGGGTTCGTCAATCCATCGATCTGGTAGAGTTCGAGCGCCGCCTTCGCGCCTCGCCTGCCGAAGAGCCACTTGCCGCTTATGATTACGCCCCCGAAGCCGTGGCGCAGGTTCCGGTTCGTCCGGCGTTCCCGCGCCCAGCAAGCGCAACCGAAAGCCCGGGGAGTGCGGTTAATCCTGTCAGCACAATGCGCCAGCAGCTTGAGGCTGCGGCGTCCGGAAGCGACAGTTTTCACGCCGTGGTCAATCGATACCCCAATGCAGCGGAGCGTTTCGCAGCAGCGCCGCCGCCGGCCTTCGAGCCGGAACAATTTGCCCGGCAGGGCGAGCCCGCTCAAGAGCGGGCGTGGCGTCCAGAGGCGTTTGAACCGATTCCAGACTCGCGCTCAGGCTTTACGCGCAAGCGAATGATGCTGCTTGGAAGCGCGGCGGCAGTTTTGGTGATTGGCGTTGGCGTGACGACGTTCGCCATGCGTGGCGGCCCGACTAACGCAAACGCACCCACGATTCGGGCGTCCGGAGAGCCGTTTAAAATTCAGCCCGAAGCCAAGGCTACTGGCGAAAAGCCCAGCCAGGCGGCGACCATTCTCGACCGCAACGGCAGCGAACGCCTTGCCGCGAGCCGCGTTGTGACGCGTGAAGAGCAAGCTGTCGACGTCCGCGAAGCGGCCCGGCAGGCGGCCGCCGCCAATCCCACTGCAAAGCCCGGTCCGAACGTCGGCGCGCCGACGTCAGTGCTGCCGACCGCTGGGCCGGCCGGCAACGGATATTTCCCGGAAGCGCGCCGTGTTCGCACTGTGTCGGTTCGGCCCGATGGCTCGATCATCGAGGCGCCGCAGGCCGCGCCCGCTCGCGTTGCGCCCGCTCCGCGCGCTGTGGCCCCGGTTCCGACACAGACAGCTGCTCCCACGCCAGTGCGCGTCGCAACTGCAACGCCGCTGAAAACCAGCGAGCGCGCCGGCCCCACAACGACGGCCTCCACAACGACGGCCTCCACATCGCCGCGCGCCGCGCCTGCCGCGCCGCGCGCAGTCTCGCCCCAATCGGCGGCTGTGGCGTCCACGCCTCGCGGCGGCGGCTACGCCGTTCAGCTGGCGGCGCCGGGATCGGAAAGCGAGGCGCGCGCCGCCATCTCGCGCCTTCAGCAGCGCTATGGTTCGGCTCTGGGCGGACGGCAGCCGAGTGTTCGAAAGGCGACGGTCGGCGCCAAGGATGTTTATCGCGTTCGCGTGGTTGGCATGTCGCAGACCGACGCTAACGGGTTGTGCGCAAAGCTCAAGTCCTCGGGTGGCAGTTGCTTCGTCGCGCGCGAGTAGCGACAACGCCATTTGAATTCGGGGGCGCGTCCTGGGACGCGCCCTTTTGATTCCCGGACTGCCCAGAGATCACGCTCTCCGCGCGTAATTTCAGTTTCGGAGTTCATACTCGGAGTTCACATGGCGCATGAAGCCCGCGCGTTCACCTGCGGTTGTTCCGGCCTCACGTTCACGCAGGACGAGAGGGACTTTATGCAGCGGTTCAAGCCATGGGGCCTTATTCTGTTCGGGCGTAACGTTCAGAACAGGTCGCAACTAACTGCAATAACACAGAATTTCCGCGAACTTGTCGGGCGCGAGGACGCGCCGGTCCTCATCGACCAGGAGGGAGGCCGCGTGCGCCGGATGAAGGAGCCCGACTGGCGGCCCCATCCCGCTGCAGCCGCCTACGATCGCCTCGACTGCGGTGAAGACGACAAGGCGGCGCTGGTGCGTGAGGGCGCCCGGCTCATCGCCCATGATCTCATCGAGGTCGGTATCAACGTCGACTGCATGCCGGTGCTGGACGTGCCGGTGGAAGGCGCCAACGAGGTGATCGGCTCAAGGGCCTATTCGTCCGATCCGGCGCAGGTGGCGCTGCTGGGCCGCGCTGCATGCCAGGGCCTTCTGGACGGCGGCGTGCTCCCGGTCATCAAACATATTCCCGGCCACGGACGCGCCAACGCCGACAGTCATCTTGCGCTGCCGGTCGTCCACACGCCCCGCGCTCAGCTGGAGGCGAGCGACTTTGCGCCTTTCCGGGCGCTCGCGGATATGCCGATGGCGATGAGCGCGCACGTCGTTTTCACCGACATCGACCCTGATCTGCCCGCCACTGTATCGCGCAAGGTGGTGTCGCAGGTGATGCGGGGCTTCATCGGTTTCGATGGCCTTATCATGAGCGACGACCTTTCCATGAAGGCGCTTGGCGGCTCTTTCACGGAGAAGACGCAGGCCTTGTTCGCCGCTGGGCTTGATCTTGCGCTCTACTGCTGGAGCGACCTGCGGGAAGCCGAGGAGGTGGCGCTCGCCACGCCGTTCCTTGCTGGCAGGTCGGCGGAAAGGTCTGAAAAGGCTCTGGATCGGCTACGGGCGAGCGGGGCTCTTCAGGTCGCGTTCGATCCTGTGGACGCCGCGCTGCGCCAGCAATCCGCGCTTGCGATGCGTGGCTGAGGCGATCATTCTCCGCTGGCTGCCAGAGTGCGCTGGCGGGTGTGGAGTGATTCGTTTTGGCCGAACTGCCCTTTGAAACGACTATCGACAAGGCGGACGCTGAGCCGACGTTCCTCGTTGACGTGGACGGTTTTGAAGGCCCGCTCGACCTTTTGCTTGAACTCGCCCGCCGTCAGAAGGTCGATCTGACGAAGATCTCTATCCTGCAGCTGGCTGAACAATATCTCGAGTTTGTCGAAGCCGCTCGCCGTGTCCGGCTTGAGCTTGCCGCCGACTATCTCGTCATGGCCGCTTGGCTCACCTACCTCAAGTCGCGCCTGCTGCTCCCGCAGGCCGCCAAGGACGAGGAGCCTGCGGCCGAGGATCTGGCCGCCGCGCTTGCTGAACGGCTCCGCCGGCTTGAGGCGATCCGCGCCGCCGTTGAAAAGCTCGTCAATCGTCCAAGACTTGGCCGCGATCTGTTTATGCGCGGCGCGCCTGAGGGCGTGACTGTCAACCGTCACGCAAATTTCAAGGCGAGCCTCTACGACTTGCTTACCGCTTATTCTTCGCAGCGGCAGATGCATGCGCTTTTGCGGGTCACGCTCAAGCAGCGCGTTGTCTGGTCGCTGGCGGAAGCGCGCGACGCTGTGGAGCGGCTTGCCGGTCACGCCATCGAGTGGACCGTGATGGACGATATCCTGTCCGGCTTTTTTGCGACGCCCGAGCTGCGCCGCACCGTGCGCGCCTCGTCATTCGCTTCGTCGCTGGAATTGGTGCGCGAGGGGAAGATCGAACTGCGTCAGGACAAGGCGTTCGCGCCGATCTGGCTGCGCGCGCCCCGACCGCGCGACGCGGCCTGATTCTGACGTCTGATGAATCGTTTGTGTGAGGATGTTGAAGTGCCAAATGTTGCGCGACTGTTCCCGGCGGCGGAAGGCGACACGGCTGAGCCGGGCCAAGTGGACGATGTGATCGACCAGGCCGCCGAAACGCGCCAGGAAGCGGTCCGCATCGCCGAGGCGCTTCTGTTCGCCGCCACAGAGCCGCTGGACGACGCCGAAATCGCCAAGCACATGGCCGCTGGCGTGGATGTGCGCTCGGTGCTGGAAGAATTGCGCGAGCATTACACGGGGCGCGGCGTCAACCTCGCGCGTGTCGCCAAGCGCTGGTATTTCCGCACAGCTCCCGATCTTGGCTGGTTGCTGTCGCGCGATCAGCAGGATCAAAAGAAGCTTTCGAAGGCGGCGCTCGAGACGCTCGCCATCGTCGCATACCACCAGCCTGTCACGCGCGCCGAGATTGAGGACATTCGCGGCGTCACCATCTCGCGCGGCACGATCGATGTGCTGATGGAGACCGGCTGGGTGCGCCTTCGTGGCCGACGCAAGGCTCCGGGGCGTCCCGTTACGTATGGGACGACCGAAAGCTTCCTGCTTCACTTCGGCCTTGAGAACATTACCGATCTGCCGGGGCTGGACGAGCTGAAGTCCGCCGGTCTGTTCGATGGTCGGCTGCCCAAGGGCTTCGGCGTGCCCTCGCCCAGTGACGATCCCGAGCTTCGCGAGGACGAAGACCCGCTGGAAGGCGACCTGTTCGACGATCTGCCCCTTGGCGAAGAGGGCGAGCGCCCGGTCGCCGCTTTGGATGAGGCGCCAGTAGAGGCGACCGCCGCCGTCGCGGAAGGCCCCGCTGCTGAAGCCGCCCTTGCGAGCGAGCCGACTGTGGACGAAGCCGAAGACGGGCAGGGCGGATCGCAACCTGAAGAGGGCGCCGAGGGTGAACCTGAGCGAGAGCCAGAGGCCGAAGGTGAGGGCGAAGCTGAGGCGGGCCGGGGTCGGC
>CANMLK010000100.1 GCA_947498445.1 Beijerinckiaceae bacterium | reverse complement strand
GCCAAACGCGGCCCCCGCCAGGCCATCCGGGAGCCGACAGGCGCTTGCAACGCCCCCGAACCAGCAAAAACGCGCAGCGGGTCCAAGTCTTTGAATCCAGTCCGACAGGCTGCTAGCCGGGCTCGCGCCGTGTCGGATCAAAGCGCTTTTGCAGACCGCTCCAGCAATCGGCGTAGCTGTCATCAAGCGTGGGAAGCTCTGACGCCCATCTGGTCACGCGCTGGGGAAACCGCGTTTCAAACATGAAGGCCATCGTGCCCGATTGCTTTACCGGCTTCAGGTCGGCAGTGCTGGCGTGATCGAATGACGCAGCGTCTGGCCCGTGCGGCAGCATGGAATTGTGCAGGCTCATGCCGCCGGGGCGGAAGCCCTCGGGCTTGGCGTCATAGACCCCGTAGATGAGGCCCATGAACTCCGACATGATGTTGCGGTGATACCAGGGCGGGCGGAACGTGTTCTCCGCCACCATCCATCGATCTGGGAAGATCACGAAGTCGATGTTCGCCGTGCCGGGCGTTTCCGAGGGGGCGGTCAACACCGTGAAGATGGACGGATCTGGATGATCGAACATCAACGCGCCCACCGGGGAGAACCGGCGCAGGTCATACTTGTAGGGCGCGTAATTGCCATGCCAGGCCACAACATCGAGCGGCGATTGCGCGATCTGGCTGCAAAACAACTCCCCGCCCCATTTGGCGAACAGTATCGACGGCGACTCGCTATCCTCGAAGGCCGCGACGGGCGTGAGAAAGTCGCGCGGATTGGCCAGACAATTTGCGCCGATGGGGCCACGATCGGGCAGCGTGAACGAGGCGCCGTAATTTTCGCAGACATAGCCGCGCACTGGCCCGCCCAGCAATTGCGCGCGAAAGATAACCCCGCGCGGGATGACGCAGACCTCGCCCGGCGCCACATCAATGACGCCGAACTCCGTGACGAGGCGGAGCTGGTTTTCCTGCACGACGATCAGCATTTCGCCGTCGCAGTTCATGAAATATTCGTCACGCATCGAGGCCGTCACGAAGAGATAATGTGCCGCCATGCCGGTGCGCGTCTCCGCGTCGCCGGCCGTGGTGACTGTGCAGAGCCCCGTGATGAAACTGAGACTGGTTTGCGGAATTGGAACCGGGCCCCAGCGCAATTGGCCAAGCGGCAACTGGCTTTCATTGCGTGCGAGGGGCGCTGTGCGCAACAGCCCCGTATCGACACGCGCGAAACGCCCCGCATGCTTGACGCCCGGGCGGATGCGATAAAGCCATGAGCGTTGATTGGACGCCTGCGGCATGGTGAACGCAGTGCCTGACAATTGCTCCGCGTAGAGCCCGTAATTGCACTTCTGCGGCGAGTTTCGTCCAACCGGCAGCGCACCTGGCAGCGCCTCGGTTTCAAACGAATTTCCAAAGCCGCTCATGTACGAAAGCGCGTCTGACATGGGCCCGCCTCCAGCCTCCCCGCATCGCCCGTCAAGTGCGGACGCGTCATGCATGGCGCATGGAGTCGGGCCGGTCAATCCGCGCTTTTGGCCGCGCTTTTGGCCGCGCCATTCGCTACGCCCTTGGCGCCCTTGCGAGCACGCGGCCCGCGCCGACGCGCGGGCGTCAGATCGATCTCGATTGTACACACCAGTCCGTCTGGCTCATAGCGCCGGTCAACGCGGGCGCCCGGCAAGCCGCGCTCGATCAGCGTCGAGCCAAAACCTGTGGACGTAGGCCGCTCGACCGGCGGGCCGCCGCTCTCGCGCCAAAGGATCGCAAGTTTATCGCGCGGTCCCCGCGTATAGGTCCAGGTGATATCGACCTGCCCCGTGGGCGAAGACAACGAGCCGTGCTTGGCCACATTCGTTCCCAACTCATGCAGCGCGAGCGCAAGAGGAACTGCAAATTGTTGCGGCAGGCGAACCTTCGGCCCGCTCATGCGCAGACGCTTCTCTTCACCGCCCAGATAATGCGCGAGTTGCTTTGCCAGCAGTTCGCCAAGGTCCGCGCCGCGCCAGTGCATTTCGCTCAAAAGATCGTGCGCGGCGGCCATGGCGGAAAGTCTGCCAGACAGGGACGCGACAAATTCATCGAGACTGCGCGCACGCGGCGCAGTCAAACGCACGAGCGACTGGATGACCGCGACGGAATTTTTCACACGATGCAGAAGTTCGCGCGTCATCAAACGCTGAACGCGCGCCCATTCCCGTCGCTCGGATATGTCGCGCACAAGGCTCAAAATCATGCGCTCACCGTCGATTTCCATGGAGACCGCGCTCACCTCGACCGGAAACGTCGATCCGTCCCGCCGTTTATGAATGGTCTCGAACAACGCGCCTTCACCGACGCGCCCAAGGTCTTCATGCAAGGCTTCAATTGTTTCAGGCGCGCGCAAATCTGCGATGTTCATCTGGAGAAGCGCTTCGCGATCGTAACCGTATGCGATCATAGCAGCGTTGTTCGTCTCGACGATGGCGCCGTCGCGCAAGCGCAGCACGACAAGAATGTCGCGGGCGTGTTCGGCCAGAAGTCGATAACGTTCCAGCGCACGCTGCGCGAGCAAGCGCGGACCTGTATCGTGCGCAATTGACGACACCGCCACCACACGACCCAAGGCGTCGCGCACGGGCGATGCGCTGATCGCGACGTCGACAAGTGCGCCGTCCTTGCGGAGGCGCATGGTCTCCAGCCGCACGTGACCGCCGCTGGCGACCGTTGTTAACTTGCGCTTGGCTTCTTCGCGGCGCTCGACCGGCAAGATCAATTCGATTTTCTTGCCGAGAGCTTCTTTGGCCGAATAACCAAAGAGCCGTTCGGCGCCGGGGTTCCACGACAAGATTGTGCCGTCGAGCGCATACGACTTGATCGCTTCGCTCGATGAGTCCACCACGGCCGCCAGATGGGCGTTGGCAATTGTTGTCGAGTAACGATCGGTCATGTCCTGATTGACGCCGAAGCGACGCGACGGCACGCCTTGCGCATCGTAGTCTATCCGCAATCGTGTCGAGATCCAGCGCACCTGTCCCTCGCGCACAATGCGGTATTGGAATTTTATATTGGTCGCACCGTCAGCAGTAGCGGCGCGCAAGGCGTTTTCCACCTCGCCGCGGTCATCAGGATGAATGCGATTCATCCATGCGTTCTCGGAGGATTCGAGGGCGGCGCGATCAAGGCCGAAAATGCGGCACATCGTGTCGCTGACGCGAGCCGTTCCGTTGCGCAGATCGCGGTCGAAACTGCCGATCTCGCCAAGCTCTTCCGCCATGCTCCAGAGCTCGCCAGAAACGGGGTCAGCATGGCTTTCGCGCATTGGGCCGCCCGCCCCCTCGAGCGGAGGGCCAGCCATAATTACGAATTCATGGGGCATGAGCGCCCTTCTGCGAACATTGTCGATTCGCCGCACGTGCAACAGCGCCCCCGCTAACGGCAACTATACCCACGCGAGAGACCGGCACAAGGCGCCCGCGAAGACGCAATGCTCAAGCGTAATTACGCTTCAGGCCAAGTCTGCGCTTGGGTGAGTACGTCCGGCAACGGCGCCGCTTGCATCGACGACAACGTCAACACGTTGAAGAGCATCCGCCCTCGAGCTTGCGCCCGCAAAAATATGAATAACGCCGTCGTCGAGACGCATTTCCATATTTTCATCGAGATAGGAAAAGTCGCTGGCGCGCAGGGTGTATCGCACCGTCGCCGTTTCGCCCGCGCGCAGAGTGACGCGCGTGAAATCTTTTAGTTCGAGCACCGGGCGTGTGACGCGCGCAACCGGATCGCGAATGAACAGGAAGATTGTTTCAACACCCTCGCAATCGCCTGTGTTGGCGACGTCGAGCGAGACGTTCACCACGCCTTCACGCGAGACACGGGCCACATCCGCGCGCAAATTGCTCCGCTCGAAACAAGCGTAGCCGACGCCGTCGCCAAAGCGCCACCGTGGCGCATAGGGCGCGTCGAGAAAGCTTGTGGACCAACCGTTGTTTGGATCGTGCGGGCGCCCTGTCGGCCGCATGCCATAGAAAACTGGCATCTGGCCCAGCGTTGCCGGCCAGGACACGCACAGTTTGGCGGATGGACTGACTGCGCCGCTCAGCAAATCGGCGAGCGCGGGGCCTGTTTCCGAGCCTGCATGCCAGGAGATGAGAATGGCGGCTGCGCCGTCGACAAGCCAGTCCGGCAAAACCAGCGGGCGGCTGACAGCGAGCACGAGCACGACGGGTTGTCCGCTTTCATAAACCACGCGCGCAAGATCCAGCTGGCATTGCGGCAGTTCGGGGCGTGTGCGGCTGCAGGCTTCGCCCGTGGTGAAGCGCTCTTCTCCCAGGCAGAGAACAGTAACATTTGCGTCGGCGCTCGCGAGCCGCGCTTCTTCCGCCCCGCCCGAAGTCGCGGTCTTCAGATCACAGCCCTGCGCGTATGCAATGCGCGATGACGCGAAGCCTTCGCACATACCAGCCAGAATAGTGATTGAGTCTTCGGCGGCGCCGGCCGAGGCCCAGGCGCCCAGTTGATCGGCGGGCGCATCGCACATCGGTCCGATCAGCCCGATACAGGCGGGATTGCGCAGCGGCAAAACCGCATCGTTCTTGACCAGCACCATCGACTTTTGCGCCGCCACGCGCGCCAGCCCGCGCCGCTTTGCATGCCCGGTTGAAATGTCCTTGCCGATGCCCCGATATGGATCGTCGAACAGTCCGAGCCGCTCCTTGAATGTAAGCACGCGCACAAGCGCTTCATGAATTTCGTCAAGGGTGACGTCGCCGCGCGCAAGCGCCTCCGGCAGGCCCTTGTTGTAAGCGTCGCCCATCATGTCGATATCGACGCCAGCTTTCAACGCCAGGACGCCAGCTTCGCAGAGATCGGCGGCGACGCCGTGGTTCACGAGTTCGGCGATGGCGTTGTAGTCGCTGATGATCAGGCCATCAAAACCCCATTGTTCACGCAATACGTTGCGCAGCAGGCGTTTGTGCGCTGTCATCGCAACGCCCGCAACGTCAATGAATGCGGGCATGATTGCGACCACGCCCTCTTCCACCACCGCACGAAACGGCGGCAGATAGATTTCCTCAATCGCGCGCTGCGACACATCAACTTCGCCGTAGTCGCGGCCGGAAATCACGGCGCTGTAAGCGCAGAAATGTTTCGCGCAGCCTGCGATGCGCATGAAGCCGTCGTCGCCGGGATTTTGATAACCACGCACGCGCGCGCGGCCGTATTCCGCGTTGACCAGCGGATCTTCACCGGCGCATTCGACGATGCGGCCCCAGCGCGCGTCGCGCGACACATCGAGCATCGGCGCAAAGGTCATGTGAATGCCGTCGGACGCGGCTTCGAGTGCGTTGTCGCGGGCGGTTTCTTCCCACAACACGCGATCGAACGAACAGGCCTCGCCCAGCGGGACAGGGTGTATGGACTTGTGGCCGTGCACCACGTCGAGGCCGAAGAACAAGGGAATGCCCAGCCGGCTCTCCTCAACGGCCTTGCGCTGCGCCTCGCGAACGAGATCACGGCCCCACACGTTGAGAAGGCTGCCCACACGGCCCTCCTCAATCATCGTGAATGGATTGTGCGGGCCCGGCGGGCCGGTTTCGATGAGGCCATCCGCAAGCATGGAAAGCTGCCCCAGCTTTTCATCAAGCGACATGCGCTCCATGAGCGCGCGAATGCGCACCGAAGGGCCAATCTTCCCCATGCCTTGCTCCCCCCCGCCCGCGACAACAGCCCTCGCCGCGATCTTCTGCGGCGGAACAAGCGCGGGCGCAAGCCCGGGGGTGGAAAGATCAGCGCAGGAGCGTAGAGCGCACCCACCATCCTGGATGATCGCGACGGATCACGCGGGCGGCGCGGGCCGCGGCATGGCAGTTTTCAAAGAGGGCGAAACACGTGGCGCCGGAGCCCGACATGCGCGCCAGCTTGGCCCCGCGCGCGGCTCCGAGCACCGCCAGGACGGCACCTATCACAGGCGCCAGCACGCTTGCGGCGTCCTCCATGTCATTTCTGCCCTTGCGCAATTTGGGGGCGAGTGCGTCCAAACGCTCGCTCGCTTCAATGACTGGATGCGCGCCCCAAATGGAGCGCTCGCCCGGTTTGAAGCCTATCTTCGCGAACACGTCAGGGGTGGACAACACGACGCCGGGATTGACCAGAACGGCAAAGATGGGCGGCAGCGCCAGCGGCGGTCCCACGATCTCGCCGCGGCCCGACATCATTCGCGCACGAGGATCGAGGCACACGGGAACGTCCGAGCCGGTGGCTTGCGCCGCCGCGATGACGCGCGGATCGTCCAGGGGCAATTGGTTCAGCCGGGCGAGCAGGCGCAGGGCCGCAGCAGCGTCCGACGAGCCCCCGCCAATGCCCGCCGCCGCCGGTAATCGCTTGGTGAGGTGGAACGCGCCAACGCGCAGGCCGTCGACGTTTGCGGCAAGAGCGCGCGCAGCCTTGAGCACAGAATTGTCATGCGATGGACCGGCGACGGCCGCTGTGGGGCCCGCGACCTCAATCGACCAATCGTCGGCCGGTTGCAGGGTCAGGCGATCATGAACGCCGGCGAAGACGACGAGACTTTCAAGATCGTGAAAACCGTCTTCGCGGCGCCCGCACACGTGGAGCGTGAGATTGACTTTCGCGGGCGCTCTTTCAGTGAGCGCGCCCGGCGCAGCCGCCTGCATAAGTTAGCCGCCGCTGCGCGTGGGGACAACCTCCGCCGCAGGCTTTGGCGGCGCATCTTCAAGACCCGCTTCGATCTTGCGCAAGATTTTCGGCAAGTCTTCGGGTTCGGGGTTGAGGTCGCGGGCGTGGTTCCACTGGAAGCCCGCCTCAAGCTTTCGGCCGACTTTCCAGTAGGCGTCGCCCAGATGATCGTTGATGACGGGATCAGCGGGCTTCAGTTCGATGGCGCGTTCAAGTTCGCGCACCGCATCGTCATATCTGCCAAGTTTGTAATAAGCCCAGCCGAGGGAGTCGACGATGTAGCCGTCCTCCTGGCGCAGATCGACGGCCTTGCGCAACATGCGAAACGCTTCATCAAGATTGATGCCCTGATCGACCCATGAATAGCCGAGATAGTTCAGCACCAGCGGTTGATCGGGATACAGCTCGAGCGCGCGCTTGAAGTCGGCTTCCGCTTGCGGCCACCGCTTGGAGCGCTCAAAGGACACGCCGCGGAAATAATACGTCGTCCAGTCGGCGCGTCCAGCCTTCTCGGAAAGCGTCAGGCCCTTCGAATAGGTGTCGGCAGCTTCCGCAAAGAGCTTGCGTGAACGCTGCAGGTTGGCGAGCGCGAGCAAAGCGTCGGGATCAGTGGAGTCGCGCGCGACAAGCCCTTCCAGATGCTTCTGTGCTTCGTCCTTGCGCTCCAGAGTTTCGAGCACGAGCCCGATCTGAAGTTCCGCATTTGAGCGCAGCGGCGAGGCCGCTGGGATCGTCGCGTAAACTTCGATAGCCCGCTCACCCTGCTTGATGCGCTCGTAGAGATCGCCAAGGCTGATGACTGCGAGTCCGTGGTTGGGCGCCAGATGCAGCGCAAGACGCAGATAGATGATGGAGGCCAGTTCGTCGCCCTGACGCGCGCCCGCAGCGCCAAGGCCGTAGAGCACTTCGCCCGCGCCCTCGATAGCGTTGTCGACGAGCGGCGCAAGCGTCTGGCCGTTTTCCAAACGCTCGATCGCGTCGAGTATGACGGGATGACGGGGCAGAGCCTTGTCGAACTCCTGCAGAACTTGCAGCGCCTCCTTCGGGCGTCCCTGACGCGATTCAAGTCGCGCGAACGCCTCGGCAAGACGCAGTGTGTTCTTGTCCGCCTGGAAAGCAGAACGCATGCGCTGGCTGGCTTCACGGGGCCGGCGCAATTGCTCGGCGATGAGCCCGGCGTGGAAATCGCGGAACAGGGCGAAACTGCGTTCGTTCAATCGGTCCGCTGCTTCAATCGCCTTCGTGGCGTCGTTGCTGCCAGCCCACGCCCAGGCGGTGAGCAGAATGGCGGTGATGTCGCCGCGCCGGGTGTTGCCGCCCTTGGCGAGATGCGAGCGAGCGGTGGCGAATTGGCGCAGTTTCAGCGCACGCACGCCAAGCGACAGATGCGCAAGGCCATTCTTGGGGTCGGTGCGAACCAGCCGTTCGGCCAGCGCAAACGTCTGCGCCATGTCGCCGTTCGAAAGTGAGGCGACAAAGGCGCGCTCCAGGAGCACTGCGTTTCGCGGATCGGCCCGCAACGCCTCCCGAAAGAAAACAGCGGCGCCGCGCGTGTCACGCTGCGAGCCAGCGACCAGCGCAGACAAATAATTGCCCGACTGGGTGGCGCCGATCTCTACCGGAGCCGGGGCGAAAGCTGCCTCGCGCGCCAACGCGGCGCCGGGCGCAAAAAAGAGAGTCGCAGAAAAACACGCCGAAACGCCGACGATCATTGTGCAGCGAAGCCTTTTGACCACGGAATACTGCGACAGCTTGATTGAAAACACGCGTTCGTCTCTCTTGATAGCCGTCTTGCGGCCAAGCGCGCCAAAGCGAAGCGGCGGCGTTAAGAATCCTTCAGGAACATGGCCCTTTTGAGCCGCCGTAGCAAGCGTTGCCGGGTGTTGGTTTCGTCGCCTTGACGGCTCCCACACCAGCGGCGCACAAGGCGTGCGGACGGTCAAAACGGGCCGAACAATCATCTGGAGTCTCTCAAGTCCAATGCCCGCGCATGGCCCCGCTCGCAGGAAAACGCGCCGGATGGAGGCAGGCCCTGCCGCCGCCGCTGAAGCGGCTTTGATTCTGCGCGCTGGCGGCCTCGTCGCCTTCCCCACCGAGACGGTGTACGGGCTGGGCGCCGACGCAACGAGCGACGCGGCGGTCGCCTCGATCTATGTGGCCAAGGACAGGCCAAGCTTCAACCCGCTGATTTCGCATGTCACGGACCTTGGCGCCGCCGAGGCGCTTGCGCATCTGGACAGCGACGCGTGGCTGCTGGCCGACGCCTTCTGGCCTGGACCTCTGACCATCGTCGCGCCCGTCCGGCGCGAGTGTCCCGTAAGCCTGCTGGCTCGCGCGGGCCTTGATAGCGTCGCGCTGCGCGTGCCCGATCATCCTGTGGCGCAGGCTATTCTTCGCGCAGCAGGGACGCCCATCGCGGCGCCTTCGGCCAACCGGTCCGGCCGCGTCAGCCCGACGAATGCCGAGCATGTCGCTGGCGACCTTGATGGCCGCGTCGACCTGATCGTCGATGGTGGACCGTGCGTGGTGGGCGTGGAATCAACCATCGTGTCATGCCTGTCTGACGGACTGCGGCTCCTTCGGCCCGGCGGCGTTTCGCGAGAAGCCATCGAGCGCGTGCTTGGGCGGCCCGTCGCGGCATCGGCCATTCAGGAAGGGGCGGCGCCGCTGGCGCCGGGAATGCTGCCGTCGCATTACGCGCCCCGGTCCGCTGTCCGGCTTGATGCAATGGATGTAGCGGACGACGAAGCGGCGCTGGATTTTGGCGGTCAGCTTTCCGGCGGTGTTGCGCGGCTTGATCTGTCGGCTGCGCGTAATCTGAGCGAAGCGGCGGCAAACCTGTTCGCCTACCTGCGACGCCTTGACGCTGCGGGCGCGCGCGCCATCGCTGTTGCACCCATCCCGGAGACCGGGCTAGGCGCGGCGATCAATGACCGGCTTGCGCGGGCTGCTGCGCCACGGGCGTAACCGGTTTGCCGGGGCGGGCAGGCAGCAGATAATCGGCCGTGCGATAGATGGGTTCAAAAAGCGCAGCCACCACATCGTGGGGCGCCTTCACCTCATCCCCGAGGCCGAGCTTGCGCACTTCGCGCTCGCGCGACGGAACGTACAACGTCCCGAACAGCCAATCAAAAATCGCAAGGCAGGAGCCCATGTTGCGGTTGTGATGTTTTGGATCGACCGAGTGATGCACCTGATGGTGCGCGGGGCTCAGCAGAATGCGGCCCCAGACGCCGGTGAACGCAATCCACGCGTGCGAATGCTGCAGATGGACGATTGTGTAGACAAAAAAGACGAGCAGGATGTTGACGCCCGACATCGCATAAATTTGCACGCCGCCACCCAGAAAATAGCGGCCCAAGCCATCGCACACGCCCACAATGACGGCGAGCGTATTAATGAAAATCATTTGCTCCACCGGATGCACGCGCCACACTGTCAGAGGCGTCAACACTTCCGCCGTGTGGTGAATCTTGTGGAACTCCCACAGCAGCGGATGCGTGTGCGCAGCCCAGTGGAAAAGCCAATAGGCGAACTCATAAGCAAGAAAGCTGGCGAGCGTGATGATGGCCACAGCCAACACTGGATGAACGCTTGCCGGGCTTGCCCCACCAAATAGCAAGATCATGCCTCTCGTCACATGCGCGACGATCCAGGGTTGCGAGAAATAAGCCCATCCCAGAATCCCGCCCAAGCCGATGATTTGCAGCACGAACAAGACCGCATCGGCCCGCGTGGAGGGATGCAGCAACAGATGGGTCGGAAAGGCCAGGCGGCCAAGCCCGCGCAACGTGATGCTGCGTCCGCGCGAACGCCGCCGCCACACATAAAAGGCGATGCAGACGACAACGGCGCTCAGGAGCGACATCAGCGAAAAGCTGGAGCCGGGAGCCAGAAACAAATGCTTCAGCGCCTCAATGCGGCTCGTTATCGACGCTTCAAACATAAACGCACTCGAATCCAGCTTGCCCACCTTGCAGAAAGCTCATCGTAGCCGCGCGCCGTAAAGGATTGGTGTAGGCGATGGCGCCAATTGCGCTGTACCCAACGCCTGCCCCCTGCAGCGCAGGCCTGTGGTATAAGGCCGACGGCGCGCGCAAATTGCCAGCCGCCGCGCGTCACCTATCCCCACGGGAGGCAACGCCAGATGCCGACGTCGATTTCCTGGGATGAGTTCAGACTCGTCAAAGCCATCGCGGACGCGAAATCGCTGGTTGGCGCCGCCGATAAACTTGGCGTCAACCATTCCACGGTTTTCCGCCGTCTGGGCGCGCTGGAAGGCGCCATCGGCGCACGGCTGTTCGAGCGGTCGCGCAACGGCTATGCGCCGACGCCGGCGGGCGAAGAGATGATCGCGCTCGCCGCCAAGATGGAGCACGACGTCGTCGACTTCGAGCGCGCGGTCGCGGGTCGCAGCACAAAGCCCGCGGGTGAATTGCGCCTCACGACAAACGACGCTTTCCTGACCTGGCTCATCGCGCCGATGCTCGCCTCATTCCGCAAGGCGTATCCCGACATCCGGCTCGATGTGGTGGTCGGCCACGAGAACCTCAACCTGTCCCGGCGCGACGCGGACGTGGCGCTGCGCGCGACGCTGGAGCCGCCAGAAACGCTTGTGGGGCGCAAGATCGCGCGCATCGGCTGGGGGGCGTACAACCCGGCGGACTGGCGCGGCGCCGATCACGAGCGGCCATGGGTCGGCTTTGGCGAGGGGCCGGGAGTGGCGGGGCCGCGCCGCTGGTTTGACGACAACGTCGCGCCCGAGGCCATCGTGTGCCGCATCGACAGCGTTGCGGGCGTCGCCAGCGCGGTGCAGGCGGGCATCGGCTCGGGCCTTCTGCCCTGCCTGATCGGCGAAAAACTTGCGGGCGTCGTTCGCGTAGGCGACAAACTGCCCTTCGGCGATGACATGTGGCTGCTGACGCATCCGGACTTGCGTCATTCGGCGCGCGTGCGCGCCTTCATGGAGCACGCCGCGACGGAGCTGACAAAGCTGCGACGGGACATAGAAGGCGACGCGTAAGCCGCCGCACAGGGAGTGAACATGCCCAAACGCCAGAGCATCTACTCGGACGCATTCAGCCACGGCAATCCCATTCCGGCCGCCTGCCGCGTCGGCAATTTGCTGATGACGGGAATCATCAACGGCACAAATAAGGGCGAGCCGCCAGGCGACCTGCGCGACCAGTGCCAGCGCATGTTCGAGCGTGTGCGCGCCATCATGAAGGACGCTGGCGGCAGCACCGACAACATCGTAAAAGTGAACGTCGCCTTCACGGATGTCACACGGCGCGAGGAGATCACTGATCTTTGGGTCGACTTGTTTCCCGACCCCGCCAATCGGCCCGTGCGCCATTCCGTGCAGGGCGAGCTGGATCGCGGCAAGCTGATCCAGTGCGACATTATCGCGATGATGGATTAACACGGCTGCGCTTGCGCAAGACGCGGCGACGGGTAAAACGGCGCGTCGCCGCAGAAGGAATCATGGAATGGACCGTAGACGTTTGCTCGCCTCGCTCGCCGCCTCCTTCGCCGCCGTGGCGACCGGTTCCGCGTTCGCTAATACGCCTGACGCAGCAGCGCCCAAACCCGCCGCCAAACGTGCAGCGAAGCCGAAGGCGAAGCCAAAGCGTAACGCTGCCGGCGGCGCCTGGCCGCGAACCGTTGCGGCGCCTGTCCAGCGGGCAGAAACCATCGTGGTCTCCCTCAACAAGCGGATGCTCTATCTCACGCGCGACGACGGAACGGCGCTGTCCTGGCCTGTCGCTGTGGGGCGCTCGGGCATGTCGTGGAAGGGCGAAACGCGGATTGTGAGCAAGCATGTGCGGCCCGATTGGCAGGCGCCCGCTTCCATTCGCGGCGGACGTGGCCCCGGCCCCATCATCCCCGGCGGCGCAGCCAACAACCCCATGGGCGAACGCGCGCTTGTGCTGGAAAAGCACGAGATCGCCATTCACGGCACCTCCCCCTCCATGCGCGGCTCCATCGGCAGCGCGGCGTCGGCAGGCTGCATCCGCATGCTGAACGAGCACGTTATGGATCTCTACGAGCGCGTGCGCGTGGGCACGCCGGTCATCGCCATCGCCTGATTGGCCAACCCCGCCTTGCGGCGGGCGCCGCGAAGCGCAATATCTGGGTGATGTGCGGACGTTTCGCGATCACCCTGCCGCCCGAAGCTGTGCGGGCCTTCTTCCAGTACGTTGAGCGGCCGAATTTTCCGCCGCGCACCAATATTGCGCCGACGCAGCCCGTGCCCATCGTGCGGCTGCAACGCGATCCCGACGGGGAAAAGCGCAAACACTTCGCGCTGGTGCGCTGGAGCTTTCTGCCTTCGTTCGTGAAGAACCCGAAGGACTTTCCGCTCGTCATCAACGCGCGCTCTGAGACTGTTTTCGAGAAGGCGAGTTTTCGCAACGCGATGAAGCGGCGCCGCTGCATTTTCATCGCCGACGCGTTCTATGAATGGCGCCGCTTTCCCAAGCCCGCGAAAGGCAAGGCGCCACCCTCGCAGCCGTTCCTCATCAAGCGGCGCGACGGCTGCCCGATGGCGCTTGCGGGCGTGTGGGAAACCTGGACCGGGCCAGACGGCGAAGAGGTGGATGGCGCGTGCATCCTGACCACTGACGCCAACGGCCTCATGGCCTCCATTCACGACCGGATGCCGGTGATCCTTGAACGCGAAGATTTCGACGCATGGCTCGAATGCGACGAGACGGACGTCAAACCCGCCGCGCGTCTGCTCAAGCCTGCACGCGACGATGTGCTGGAGGCGTGGCCCATTTCGACCGACGTGAACAAGGTGGCTAACGACAACCCGGCCGTGCACACACCGGTGGGCGCGATGGAATGCGTGGAGAGTGTCACCGCCCCTGCGAAGGGAAACGCGGTGGACGCTATTGAAGAAGAGCCTCCGCGACAGCGGGATTTGTTCGGGTGAGAGAAATGGATTTTCTCCGACGTCATCGCCGGACTTGATCCGGCGATCCAGACGCGTTGATCGACCGCGTTTTGGGATCAACCGCGTTTCTGGATACGCGGGTCAAGCCCGCGCATGACGGCTAAGGGTAGGACGGCTGAAGGTAGGCGCGCCTAAATCACTTTCCCCGGATTCAGAATGTTCTGCGGGTCCAGCGTTTTCTTGATGGCGCGCATGACGTCGAGCGCGACGGGGTCTTTCACGCCGGGCAGGAGATCTCGCTTCAATGTGCCAACGCCATGCTCGGCGGAAATTGATCCATCGAGCTTGGTGACGATGGCGTGCACCACCTCGTTCATCTGATACCACTGGTCGAGGAACGCCTGCTTTTCCATGCCTTCGGGCTGGCTGATGTTGGCGTGGATGTTGCCAT
>CANMLK010000099.1 GCA_947498445.1 Beijerinckiaceae bacterium | reverse complement strand
GCAGATCAACGACGTAATCGGCGACATAATTGACCGACCCGGCCCCACCGTGCCGGACAGACTCGGCGGGATTGCCCATGGCTATTTTCGCCATGCCATCCGTGATGAATTTCTCGCGGGCCATGGCCATGATGACAAGCGTTGCGCGCTCGGCCGCGCCGCGCGGATTACGATTCGGGGCAAGCCGGGACGGCGCCACCATGAGCCCGGCGAGGACTGCGCTTTCAGCGAGACTGACATTGCGCGCGCTGCGGCCAAAATAGCGTTGCGCCGCCGCCTCGACGCCATAGGCGCCTGAGCCGAAGTACACCCGGTTCATGTAAAGTTCGAGGATCTGGTCCTTGCTGAACCTTTTCTCCAGCCACACCGAGAGGATGGCCTCCTGAATTTTGCGGGAAAACGTGCGCTCCTGCGTCAGGAAGAGGTTCTTGGCCAATTGTTGCGTAATCGTCGAGCCGCCCTGCATGCCGCCGCCGCCGCTGAGATTGCGCGTCACCGCCCGGGCCACGCCCACCACGTCAACACCCCAGTGATCGTAGAACCGGCGGTCCTCAATGGCGATAAAGGCCTTGGGCAGATACGGCGGCAGTTCACGGATGTGAACAGCGGGCCCGCCCGTGTCGCCCCGGTTGGCGAGCAGCGTCCCGTCCTCGGCATATATGGCGATGTTCGGAGGCCGTTTTGGAATCGAGAGCTGGTCGATGGGGGGAAGCTGGCCTGCGTGCCATGCGATAAGGCCAACGAGGCCGATGGCGCCCCAGAGCGACATTACGAATGACCAGTACACCAAGCCACGACGGCGTCTCGACCTCGATGCGCTGCCTCTGCCAAGCACAAGCGTAGCAAAGAACCCGCGCTTCTTCGGCTTCGCTTTGGCCTGAGGGCGTCCGCCGCGGCTCCCAACCCGGTCCTGGGGATTGGCGCGAAGAGCCTCTGGCTTTTTTCTCCGACCCATCGGACCCTCTACGCCTTACACCCAGGCCGCGCGCGACCTGTCTTCGAGATACAAATTGCAGTGTAGCGGATGCAGGCTTAAGGGCCGGTTATCCTGCCGCAGGTCGTGATAGCGACGAAAACGCGCTAAAATGTGGGGAGTACGCCCCAATGGACGCCTCCAACGCCTTGCGTGCGGGCGCAGGGCTTGGCACAGTCCGCCTCTTTTGAAAAACGCTTCTTGCGTGAAAGCAAACTGGGTCGAAATCCGATGAAAGTCACTCTCGAAAGAGCGGCGCTTCTGAAATCTCTGGGCCACGTCCATCGCGTGGTGGAGCGGCGCAATACGATTCCGATCCTGTCGAACGTTCTGCTTCAGGCGAATGGGACGTCGCTTTTGCTGAAAGCGACGGATCTTGATCTTGAAATCACCGAAAGCGTGGCCGCCGATATCGGGCAAGCCGGTGCGACCACCCTGCCAGCCCATACGCTCTACGACATCGTGCGCAAGCTTCCTGACGGGGCGCAGGTGTCCCTCGAATCGTCGGGCGACGCAGGCCAGCTTCTGCTGCGCTCGGGACGGTCGCGCTTTACGCTTCAGTCTCTGCCTGACACCGATTTTCCGGACATGGCGACCGGCGATCTGAGCCACAAGTTCACGCTGCCCGCCGGAGAGCTGAAGAAGCTCATCGACAAGACCCAGTTCGCCATCTCCACCGAGGAGACGCGGTATTATCTGAACGGCATTTTCGTGCACACGATTGAAGTCGATGGACACACGATGCTCCGCGCGGTCGCCACCGACGGACACCGTCTGGCCCGGGTGGAAATTCCCTCCCCGGCAGGCGCGGCTGGCATGCCCGGCGTGATCGTGCCCCGCAAGGCTGTCGCAGAAGTGCAGAAACTGATCGAAGACGCCTCTGCGGACGTCACCATTGAAATGTCCTCGACAAAGGCGCGCTTCACGTTCGGCGACGTGATCCTGACATCGAAACTGATCGACGGCACGTTCCCCGATTATGCACGCGTGATCCCCAGCGGCAACGACAAGCGCCTGATCGTGGAGCGCGAGCCCTTCGCGCGCGCTGTGGACCGCGTATCCACCATTTCGTCGGAACGTGGCCGGGCCGTGAAACTCTCGCTGGCCGACGGCAAGCTGACGCTGTCCGTCACCAATCCTGATTCGGGTTCGGCGACCGAGGAGCTGGAGGTCGACTACGATTCGGGTCCACTCGATATCGGCTTCAACGCGAAATATCTGCTCGACATCACCTCGCAGCTGGATAGCGACACCGCTCTGTTCAAACTGGCGGATTCTGGCTCGCCAACGGTCGTGCAGGACAGGGACGGCTCGTCAGCCCTGTATGTCCTCATGCCGATGCGGGTCTGATCGACGCATTTCGTTTGCGTGAGATTGAATGAGGCGGAAGGCGCGCGCTTTCCGCCTTTGTTTTTTCGTGCAACAGAGCCGCCATGTCCGAATCCGCGAAAGACGCGCTGGTTAGCCCCGAGGCGTCCGTCAGCCGTTTTATTCTCTCCGACTTCCGCTCCTATCCGCGGCTTGACCTTGCGCTTGCCTCCAAGCCGCTCGTTGCGCTGATTGGCGATAACGGCGCGGGCAAAACGAACTTGCTGGAAGCGCTGTCGCTGTTCGCGCCGGGGCGGGGTCTGCGCCGGGCCGACATCGCCGAGATGGCGCGCGCAGGGGGAAGCGGCGGATTTGCTGTTTCGGTGGAGCTTCGCTCACCCCACGGGCCAGTGCAGCTTGGCGCTGGGCATGATCCTGGCGACGGACCGCAGGGCCGCAAATTCCGCGTCAACAAAGCCCCGGCTGGATCGGCCCGGCTTTTTTCCGATTACGTGCGGCTGTGTTGGCTGACGCCGGCCATGGACGGTCTGTTCGCGGGATCGCCGGGCGACAGGCGCCGCTTTGTGGATCGCATGGTGCTTGCCGTCGACGCCGATCACGGCGCGCGGGTTGCGGCGCTTGAGCGGGCGTTACGCAATCGCAACAAGCTTCTGGAAGATCGCGCCAGCGATGGCGCCTGGCTGAATGCGACAGAACGCGAGGTCGCTGAACTGAGCGTGGCGGTCGCCTTTGCGCGCAAGGAAACCATTGAGCGCCTCGACGCGCTCATTCATGAAACGCGTGACGAGGGTTCGCCGTTTCCATGGGCGAAGATTGCGATGGAGGGTGAGATTGATCGCCTCGTATCTGATGCGCCTTCTCTTGAAGCTGAGGAGCGTTTCCGGCGAACGTTGTTCGGGACACGGGTGCGAGACGCTGCGGCGGGGCGCACATTATCGGGCCCGCAAGCCTCAGATCTCGTCGTGCAACATGGCCCCAAACGCGTGCGCGCGGGCCAATGTTCGACCGGCGAACAGAAGGCGTTGCTGGTTGGCCTCACGCTGGCGCACGCCAGCCTCGTCAAGTCGATGAGCGGAATCGCGCCGCTGGTTCTTCTTGATGAGATCGCCGCCCATTTCGATCCGCAACGACGATCCGCCCTGTTCGCGAAGCTTGAAACGCTGGGCGGGCAAGTCTGGATGACAGGCGCTGATCCGCAGGCCTTCGCAGAATTGGCGGGGCGGGCGGAGATGCTCATTGTGTCGCCGGGTCGCATCGTGCGAAGCGGCCCCACGCCATAAATGATAACCTGAAAACATGCCGATTCTCTCCAATGCGCGCGCCGTACTGAAATCCGTATTCGGCTATGAGGACTTTCGGCCGGGACAGGCTGAAGTCATCAGCGCCATTCTGTCTGGCGGGCCAGTGCTTGCGGTCATGCCAACGGGAAGCGGCAAGAGCATGTGCTATCAATTGCCTGCCCTGCTTGACGGCGGCTTGACGCTGGTTGTGTCGCCGCTGATTGCGTTGATGCGCGATCAGGTCCAGCAAATGCGGGCTGTCGGCGTCGCCGCCGGATCACTCAATTCCAACAACAGCGCCGAGGAGACGGAGGACACGTGGCGACAGATTCGCGCCGGCGACCTGCGCCTTCTGTTTGTCTCGCCCGAGCGCCTCGCGCTGGATGGGCTGACATCCGCGTTGAGCAGACGCGAGGTCAGGCGCGTCGCCGTCGACGAAGCGCATTGCGTGTCAGAATGGGGCCACGATTTTCGCCCCGAATATCGCGAAATAAAACGCGCCATCGAAGCGCTCGGCCGGCCTCAGGCGATCGCGTTTACCGCGACCGCGGACCAAGCGACACGAGCGGATATCGTCGAGCGCCTGTTCACGTCGCCGCCGCAAATTTTCCTGCATTCTTTTGATCGTCCCAACATCGACCTGCGCTTTGAGGCCAAGGATCAACCGCGCCGCCAATTGACGGAATTTCTGTCTCGCCGACGGGGCCAAAGCGGCATCATCTATTGCGCCTCACGCAAGAAGACTGAAGGATTGGCTGAATATCTGGCCGGTCAGGGGCACGAGACAGTCGCCTATCACGCAGGACTTGATCTCACCGCGCGCAATCGCAACCAGGACCGGTTTTTGCGCGAAGACGGTGTGGTTGCTGTAGCGACAGTCGCGTTCGGCATGGGCGTCAACAAGCCCGACGTGCGGTTCGTGGCCCATGCGGACATGCCCTCCAGCGTGGAAGCGTATTATCAGGAGATTGGCCGCGCGGGCCGCGATGGACTAAACGCCGAGACACTGACGCTGTACGGCGTGGAAGACATCGCGTTGCGCCGCAGGCAGATCGACGAAAAGAACATTGATGACGCCCAACGATTGGTCGAGCGCCGCAGGCTTGGAGCGCTGACGGGGCTTTGCGAAGCGGCCCGTTGCCGTCGCCAGATTTTGCTGGCCTATTTCGACGAACCTTCAGACCCCTGCGGGCGCTGCGATGTCTGCCGGGGACAAGTTGCGCTTTACGACGGCACAATCGATGCGCAAAAAGCGCTCTCAGCCGTCGCCCGCACGGGACAACGTTTTGGCGCTGGTTATCTCGCCAGCCTGCTTGTGGGCGAGGCGACGGAGCCAATGCAACGAAATCGCCATCAGGAATTGAAAACATTTGGCGTCGGCAAGGGCAGGTCGAAACACGAGTGGACCGCAATTTATCGCCAGCTTTTCGCCTGCGATGCGCTGGAGGCGGCGAGCGAGGAGCACGGCGGCTTTCAGCTCACTGGCAAGGGCGAGGCGATCCTGCTCGGGCGGGAAGCCATCTCGTTGCGCAGCCCCGAAAAGGCGACCCGCAAGCGCGAGCGCATCTCTGGTTCGCGGACGCGAATATCAAACGATGCAGACGATGATTTGATCGCCAAGCTCAAGACCTTGCGTCGTGAGCTTGCCCGCGACGAGGGCGTGCCAGCATTTATGGTCTTCCCGGACAAGACGCTGCTCGACATGGCCGAGCGCCGCCCGACGACCCTTGATGAAATGAGCGAAGTCCACGGCGTTGGACAGCGTAAGCTGACCCTTTACGGCAAGGCATTTCTGGATGTGGTCCGCAACAGCTGACGCGATCCGCGACCGGTTTAAAACCGCTCGGAAAATCCTATATAAATCAGCATGATTGCTTGCGGGGGTCACCACCTCATTCGGCCATCTCAGGGCCGGTCGGCAAAGTCCCGTTTTCGGTGCATTTCCTGACCGTTTCGGAGTACATTGCCTCCGACGAATCGACCCATGGCGCCCCGTTCGTCACCGCCTCATTCGAGAGTGTTCCAATTTATGGTCGAACCTATTGTTTCGCCTCAAGATTCTCCTGACCCGGCTGATTACGGCGCCGATTCCATCAAGGTCCTTCGCGGGATGGACGCGGTGCGCAAGCGCCCGGGCATGTATATTGGCGATACGGACGACGGCTCGGGCCTTCATCACATGGTCTACGAGGTCGTGGACAACGCGATCGATGAGGCGCTGGCGGGCCACGCGACCCACGTAACGGTCACGATGAATGCGGATGGCTCCTGCACCGTCACAGACGACGGTCGCGGCATTCCAACGGACATCCACTCGGAAGAAGGCGTCTCGGCGGCTGAAGTCATCATGACCCATCTTCATGCGGGCGGTAAATTCGACCAGAATTCCTACAAGGTGTCTGGCGGCTTGCATGGCGTGGGCGTCTCCGTGGTCAACGCTCTTTCCACATCGCTGAAGCTGCGCATCTGGCGCAACAACAAAGAGCATTTTATCGAGTTTGCGCACGGCGATGCTGTTTCGCCGCTTGTGACGGTCGGACCTGCGCCCATCATCAATGGCGCGGCCAAGCGGGGCACGGAAGTTACGTTTCTGCCTTCGCCCGCAACTTTCACGATGATCGAATTTGACTACGCCACTATCGAGCATCGCCTGCGCGAATTGGCTTTTCTGAACTCCGGCGTGCGGATCGTACTGACCGATGCGCGCCACGCTGAGGTGAAGGTCGAGGAATTATACTACGACGGTGGCCTTGAAGCCTTCGTGCGATACCTCGACCGGACAAAGCGCCCGTTGCTGCCGGCGCCAATCATGATCCATGGCGAACGTGACCGGATGACCGTCGAGGTGTCGCTCTGGTGGAACGACAGCTACCACGAGAACGTTCTGGCCTTCACAAACAACATTCCGCAACGCGATGGCGGCACGCATCTGGCGGGCTTCCGCTCGGCCCTGACGCGCCAGGTGACGAACTATGCGGAATCGTCCGGCATCGCGCGCCGGGAGAAGGTTGACCTGACTGGCGACGATTGCCGCGAAGGACTGACGTGTGTGCTTTCCGTGAAAGTGCCCGATCCAAAGTTCTCATCACAGACAAAAGACAAGCTCGTTTCATCGGAGGTTCGCCCCGTCGTCGAAAGCCTTGTCGGCGAGATGCTCGGCCAATGGTTTGAAGAGCACCCGCAGGAAGCCCGTGTCCTCGTCAGCAAGGTTCTCGAGGCGGCGCACGCGCGCGAAGCGGCGCGCAAGGCGCGTGAACTGACGCGGCGCAAGGGCGCGCTCGACGTCGCCAATCTGCCCGGAAAGCTGGCCGATTGTCAGGAGCGCGATCCCGCGAAGGCCGAGTTGTTCATCGTCGAGGGCGACTCGGCCGGCGGCTCGGCCAAGCAGGGTCGAAACCGCGAATATCAGGCTGTGCTGCCTCTGCGCGGCAAGATCCTGAATGTCGAGCGCGCGCGCTTCGACAAGATGCTGTCGTCTCAGGAAATCGGAACGCTTATCACCGCGCTGGGCGCAGGCATCGGGCGCGACGATTTCAATCCCGACAAGCTGCGCTACCACAAGATCATCATCATGACGGACGCCGACGTGGACGGATCGCATATCCGGACATTGCTGCTGACGTTCTTCTTCCGTCAGATGCCCGAGCTCATCGAACGCGGGCACCTCTACATCGCCCAGCCGCCACTTTACAAAGTGAAGCGTGGCCAGTCCGAGCAATATCTGAAGGATGAGCGGGCCAAGGAAGATTATCTGATCGAGAACGGCCTCGACGGGGCTTCACTACGTGTGCACGACGGTGAAGTGCGCGCGTCTTCCGATCTTCGTTCCCTGATCGAGGAAGCGCGCATCATCCGCCAGGTGATGCAACAGCTTCATTCGCGCTACGACAGGGTGTCGGTCGAGCAGACGGCGCTCGCTGGCGGCCTCAAGGCCATCTCATCGCTTGGCGAAGACGAGGCGTCTGCGTTAGCGAACGTCATCGCAACCAGACTCGATCTTCTATCGGAAGAGACCGAGCGTGGCTGGGAAGGCGGCGTTGAAAACAACGGCTACGTCTTCTCCCGCGTCGTGCGCGGCGTAAGGCAGGCCCATGTGCTTGACCAGGGACTCCTCGCCTCTGCCGAAGCGCGCAAGCTCGATGAGCATGCGGTGTCCTTGCGCGAGGTTTTCGCGCGGCCAGCCACCTTCGCTAGGCGTTCGGACGAGACCGTCGTCGCCGGGTCCGGCCAGTTGCTCGACGCCGTCATGGCCGCCGGGCAAAAAGGCATCTCGCAGATCCAGCGCTACAAAGGTCTGGGCGAAATGAACCCGGATCAGCTCTGGGAAACGACGCTTGACCGCAACGTCAGGTCGCTTCTGCAGGTCAAGATCAGGGACGTTGCCGATACAGACGATCTGTTTGTGAAGCTGATGGGCGATGTTGTAGAGCCCCGGCGCGAGTTCATTCAGGAAAATGCGCTGAGTGTCGCCAACCTGGACGTTTAAGGTCCCCTAAACTCGCTCGAACAAAGCGGCGGAGCCCAGCCCTCCGGCTGCAGCGATGGCGGCGAGGCCGATGGCGCCGAGGCTTTCGCTTCGCATCTCATGAAAGAGTCTGACGGCAAGTATGCCGCCAGACGCGCCTATGGGATGCCCCCGCGAGAGTGCGCCGCCGCCACGATTGACGCTCGCAGCTATCAGACCAAGGTCTTGAATAGCCACCATGGACTGCGACGCAAACGATTCCATCAACTCAGCAACGACAGGCGTTCGATCAGCATTTGCGAGAAGTGGTTGAGCAGCAGCCTGCGCACCCGTTGCCGGTTGGGCGGGGTCCAGCCCCACCCGCCGCGTACCATGTACACGCAAGGCGTACCTGATGCGCAGTCGCGTCAGGACTTCGCGCGAGACAACAAGCGTCATCGCGGCCGCATCGGCTTCAACCGCAATAGTGGCCGCCGTCAGCCCACAAGCGTCATCACCCATGATAAGAGGAAGACGAGCGCAAACAGGCGCTGAAAGCCTTCGCTTGAACGCGTCCGACTCCAAACCGCCCACCATGACAAGCTCTGCCCGATGATCGCTGGCCATCGCCTTTGCGTGACTTTCAATCGCGAAAAGCTCTTGCGCCGCGCGCCCTAGACCGCTGGTTCGCGCCAAGCGCGCGGCGGCCTCGATCAGATCAGGATCACGATCCGGCCATGGTGAAAATGGTGGTCGATCATAGGGCTTACCCATTTCGCCGTCGTCGTGCGGGCGCCGCATTCGCAGCGGAGAGCGGCTATAGGATTCAATCCCGCCGGCGATAATGGCGTGGGCTTCGCCCGCGCGAATCCGACTGGTAGCCAGCGCGATTGCGTCGAGTCCCGCGCAGCATTGCGTGTCGATTGACATCGCTGGAACGCCCAGCGGCAAACCCGCCGCGAGCGACGCGAGCCGGGCGGGATTGCCGCCAGCGTAAAGAGCGTTGCCAAGGATGACGTCATCGACGTCCTGAGCACGAAGACCCGCATCGCTCAAAAGCGCATGGATGACGGGCGTGGCGAGACCGGCGATTTCGATGTTACGAAACGCGCCGTTACGAGGCGCAACGGGTGTTCTGCGCGCAGCAATGATGAACGCGTCCATCATGGCGCCTCTTCCCACGCGCCCTCATCCCAAAGGGCGCGCATCGCCTTGAAGTCTGTTTTACCAGATGAGGTCCACCGCCATTCGAAGGGGCGCGCCACGACATGCGGAATAAAAGCTGAAGGCAGCAGGCCACGAAGGCTGCGCGTTATATCTGCGCGCAGCAGCGCGTGATCTTCTTCATGCAAGACAAAGGCGATGATTTTCTGCCCGCGAAGCGGATCGGGAACGCCGAAAACTGCGGCCGCGCGCACCCGTGGCGATTGCTCGAGCGCCCGCTCGATTTCCTCGGCGTAAACGTTCTTGCCGGACGTTACGATCATGCGATCAGCGCGTCCGACGAGATGCAAAAAATCGGATGAGTCGAGAAAACCCATGTCTCCCACACTCATCTCGTCTTCATGCCGCGTGATCGACTCGTCATCCGTTGCGTAGCCCATGAACAGATAAGGACTTCTGGCATAAACACGCCCCACCTTGCCCGGCGTGAGCAAATCGCCCTCATCGTTGCGAACAGAAATTGTCACGTTGGCGAATGCTCGTCCCACAGACGTTTCCGGGCACGCCTCACCAGACTTTCGGACTGCAACAAAGCTAAGCTCCGACGCGCCATAAAACTCCGCAAAGCGCGCGTTGGGCGCGAGCCGCGCGAGGTCATCGCTGGCGGCGGCGAACCACTTGGCGCCAGATGAAAGGACCCAGCGCAACGTCAAAAGCGGCTCTGTCTGTGCGTCAATCAGCATCCGCAACTGGGTCGGGGCGCCATAAGCAACTGTCGCGCGATGCTTCATGGCCATGCGCAAAGCCCGGCCGGGATGAAAGCTGCGCGAGATCAGTATTGTCGCACCAATGTGTAGCCCGTGCACGGCTGCATACAGAAAAAGCGAATGCGTCATCGAACCGGGCGCCAGAATGACGTCGTCTTGCGTGACGCCAAATTCAGCGCGATCCCCTTCAAAACTTTCAAGCCACGAGCGATGGCTACGACGATAGCCTTTCGGCTTTCCTGTCGAGCCGGATGTAAACCCGACATAAAAAGAACCGTCTGGACCGATCCGCTTCGCTAGAAAATTGTCCTTTGTTGAAGGCAAATACGCACGTGCATTAACCGTGATCGAACCGGAAATTTCGCAATCAGATTCTCTATAAACAAGCGCCGGTTTGAGAGCCTCCAGCGCGTCAGCTATTCGAACATGCGGCCATGCAGGGTCAATCACCGCCGCCTCGCGCCCTGTGAGTGCACACGCCAGAAAATGTGTGAGCATTGATGGCGAATTCCTGAGGATCAGCGCGACGCTTCGGCCTGCAGGACAGCGCGCTTCAAGATCTTCGGCATTTGCCTGCACCGCGCGCCACAATTGCCGCCATGCGACGGTCTCATCATCGCAAACGATAGCGAGCGCATCTGGCTTGTCTTCAGCAAAGCGCGCGAGTGACGAGCCAATTGTCATTTGATTGGCGTGCGCGAGGCAAAATAAGACTTCGCCACAAGAGCCGCCAACACCGCTTTGAGAATGTCTCCGGGCAGAAAAACAGCACCGGCCAAGAAGGCCTTGTCCAAGGTCAGACGCGCCACAACCGCGAGGTAGGGAATACCGAACAGATAGATGACAAACACTCCGCCGATCAGTGACGCCACAAGCGCGCGTATAAAGATCGAGGCGATTGGCAGCTTCTGCATCAAAAAGCCAACTGCCGCAGCGCCAAAAATCCAGCCAATCAAATAGCCGGCCGTGGGACCAAAGAAGACGCCGACGCCGCCACGTCCGCCTGACAAAAGCGGGGCGCCCAACGCCACAACAAAGAGAAACAGCAGCACGGCAGCCGCGCCTACGCGTGCGCCAAGCAGAAGGCCCGCGAGTATCACGCCTAGCGTTTGCGCCGTAATTGGCACGCCTGCCGCGATAGGCACATCAACACGCGGAACCAGACCCAGCGCCGCAATGAGCGCCGCAAACAAGGCGGCTCTGACGATTGAGCGGGTCTCCATCAAAGCTTCCTCCCGCGCCCAAATCCACGTGCGTCCAGCGCCTCCGCCACGCGGTCGGCCAAAGTGACCACGCCGCCCAGAAATGCGGGAAGCAGGCGAACCGATGCGCGGCGCCCTGTGCGGGCGCGCCACGCTTCGTTGCGCCTCATCCATTCCTCCATCAGGGCGGGGACGAATCTGATCACGAGCGCAACAGCGACAGACAGGCGCATGGCGTCGAGTCCAAAAATAGAGAGAGGCCGCAGTAGCGGTTCAATCGCGTCCATCATATCGAGCATGGGGGTCGTCATCGACACCAGATCCGCAAGAAGGATCATGAGGCAAAGTCGAAGCAAAATGGCGGCGGCCGCTTCACCCCCAACGCTCCAGAATTGAAATAACCCGATCACTGCAAAAATGGGAACAAGCGAGGACAGCAGCTTCAACCGGCCGCGCGCTTCACGTCCAAGACACAGGTAGTTCACCAGAACAATTGCAAAGCCCAGTCCCAGCAAACGCGGGTCATCAATCCAGAATGAGATGCATGTGAGTGCAGCGAGGCCGATAAGCTTCAAACGCGCGGGGACCGCATGCAGCCATGTCCTATGCGCAAGGTGTCCCGAGATCATTGAGCGACCGCCGTGTGCTTGCGCGCGTTCCTTGCAGTCTCGCGGTAGCTGGAAATGATTTGGTCCGCCGCGCCATCTCCGACAATTGCGCCACCTGACAACCAGATCACGCGATCCATCAGAGACAGAAGTTCAAGTTCGTGACTTGCGATGACGAGACGCTGCGGCAGAGACATCAGGAGATCCATCAAGTCGAGACGCGTCGGCAAGTCGAGGCTTGAGAACGGCTCGTCCAAGACGAGAATATCCGGCTCCATCGAAACGATTGCAAGGATGCAGAGTCGCTGCTTCTGCCCTTCTGAAAGTTCGTGAACGGCTGCGTCAATCCAGTCATAGCAACCGAACCGACGAAGCACGTCACGCGCTCTATCGTTGGCGTCATCACGGCGCAGGCCGCATTCGCGAAACCCGAAGGCGATTTCTTCCAGCACTGTTGGAAAGACGATTTGATGATCGGGATTCTGGAAGACGAAACCAACCTTGCGAGGCAAATCGCGGCGCGCTTGGGCAGTCACCAGGCCATCCACCCGCACTTCGCCGGAATCGGGCAGCAGCAGGCCGTTGATGAGCCTCAGAAAAGAGCTCTTTCCCGCGCCATTGTCGCCGAGCAAGCCGACCCGGCGCTCGCAGAAAGAAACGCTGAGGTCCGCGAATACGAGTCTGGAGCCGCGGCGCAAACTTACCCGGTCGATAACAATCGAGGCGCTGGCGGCTGGCGTCATCACAGATCCCGAAGTGAGTGGCGAGTTCCTAGCATTCACGTTGGGTGCGGCAAAGCCGTTCCTATTTTGCGGCGGGCGTGCATATTGCGCTGCTTGAGCGAGTGGAGAGAGTGCATGCTGGCCGGATGGTATGATCGGTGCGGACCTGCGGACGAGGTGTTTTCGATTGGCGAAGCGCCCGACCCGACGCCGGGACCCGGCGAGGTTCTCGTACGACTGATGGCGTCCGGCATCAATCCGTCGGACTACAAACGCCGCGGTAATACGAAAGCGCCGCTGGAGTTCGCCCGGGTCATTCCTCATTCGGATGGCGCGGGCGTCGTGGCGGCAGTCGGCGCTGGCGTGGGCGGGTTTCGCGAAGGCGACCGGGTCTGGACCTTTCACGCCCAATGGGGACGCGCAAACGGCACAGCCGCGCAATACGTCGCTCTCCCGGCGGCGCTCATTCAACATTTGCCGGAGAATGTGAGTTTCGATCAGGGCGCCTGCCTCGGCATCCCCGCGATGACAGGGTATCGCTGCGCCATGGGCGGCGGGCCCGTCGGGGGTAAAACCGTTTACGTCCCCGCCGCAGCGGGCCGGGTCGGCGCCTACGCCATCCAGTTCGCCAAAATTGGGGGCGCCCGGGTCATCGCCAACGCCAGTGGGCAGGCCAAGATGGACGCCGCCCGTAAACTGGGCGCAGACGTCGTGCTGGACCGCATGGACCCTGACCTTGCGCGCAAACTGCTCGACGAAACGGGCGGGCGCGGCGTGGATCGCATCGTTGAAATCGATCTGCCGGGAAACATCCTCTTTAACGAGAGCGTGCTGGCCGACGGCGGGTCTATCGCGACCTATGGCTCCAGCCCGAAGCCGCAGGTCACGCTCACGCTGTCGCCGCGACGCGCCCGGAATTTCGATTTGCAGATTGTCTTTGTCTACACGCTGGCGCCTGCGTTGGCGCAGTCCGTATGCGACGGCGTGATTGCGGCCGCCTCAAGCGGGCTGACCCATCGCATTGCTGGCGTTGTGCCTTTGCCCGAACTGGCGAGGGCGCATCGGGAGGCAGAATCGCAGACGGGCTCGGGGCACATGATCGTCTCGATTCCTTAGTCCGGCGTGTTCGGGGGCAGCGTTTTTGCAGGGCTCTTCGCCGCCGCGTTTCTTGCGGCGACGATTGTGCCTTTTTCATCGGAGGTCGTTCTAGCGACGGCGCTCACAACCAGTGGGCAGCCCTGGATTGCGCTGATCGCCGTGGCGACGGCGGGCAATGTCCTCGGGTCGATTGTAAACTGGTGTCTGGGACGCGCGCTGGCCAGCGAAAAAGCCACGCGTATCATTCGCGTCAAACGTGAAAATCTAGCTCGCGCCGAGAGCTGGTATCACCGGTGGGGTCGCTGGTCCCTGCTGCTCAGCTGGGCGCCCGTTATTGGCGATCCGCTGACCGTCGTCGCAGGGTTTCTGCGTGAACCACTCTGGTTCTTCATTCCCGTGGTGATTGTAGCCAAGGCGGGCAGATACCTCGCCGTGGCCGCAATCACCGCAGGTTT
>CANMLK010000098.1 GCA_947498445.1 Beijerinckiaceae bacterium | reverse complement strand
CGGAATCTACTCCCATCTCACTAGCGAAACTCAGTAATTGGCCTAAGAGCATCTGCTGCCGGATCTGCTCTCCACCAGTGAATTCCTTTTTGTCGAGATTCTGAAGTATGCGATCAGAGTAGAATTGGTGTACGCCAACTCTCGAGCCTCGTTCATGATATCGTTGAACGCCACCCATTAAGACGAATACGCAAGCAGACAGACACTTCTCCGAAACAAGCACGGTTATTTGGTGCGCACGAATCAAGCGGCCGATCTCAAGTGCAGCCGCAAGAGAACCGCCATTAGAGTCGAGTTTGAGGACAACGTCCCAAGGCGCCCCGAGACGATTGTACCTCTTAAGAAACTCTCTAAAAGCATCAACCGAGGCGGTTTCTATCTCGCCGTGCGCGCTAACAATGTTCGTTTCCCTAGAATAGGAAAACTCTAATGCTATCGCTGACCGGGCACCTGCGGCGACCGAGACAAGAAAGAACAAAAGGAGGCCGAAAACTCTTCTTGTCATGTGACAAACTGACCATTTGAACAAACTCATCCTAGCGTGGGCTACACCAATCGCAACTGTGCGAGGAACAGTCTCAGGTTTCCTCGAAAAAGGAATTAGCGGTCCAACATATATGGACTTGAGCTCTCTTGCCTCCTGCCGTTCAAGGGGTATGTTGCAAAGCATGTCATCCATTCCCAGCAATCGTAAGCCCGGCGCCAAGGCCGAAGCTCCTCAGGAACCGTTCAAGCGCGCAGTCGCCAGCTGCATGCGCGCCATGGCGGGCGTCAAAGAGCTTGAAGTCACCTACGCCCCCGAGCGGCCCGGCCTCACCGGCACAGGCGAAGGCGCAAAGGCGCGCCTGCCCGAGCCCCCGCGCAAGCTCTCCCCCGAGGAAGCGGCCATCGTGCGCGGCCACGCGGACTCGTTGGCCCTCAAGCTTGCCTGCCACGACAGCGGCGTGCACCGCAAATTGATGCCGCAAAATCAGGCCGCCCGCGCGGTGTTTGAGGCTGTCGAGCAATCGCGCGTAGAATCCATCGGATCGCGCCGCATGGCGGGCGTCGCCTCCAATCTAACCGCGATGCTGGAAGACCGCTATCATCGCGGCGCCTACGCCGACGTCAGCGATCGCGCGGATGCGCCCCTCGAAGACGCCGTCGCCATGATGGTGCGCGAACGCCTCACCGGCATCGCCCCGCCCAAGGCGGCCCAGCGCATCGTCGAACTCTGGCGCCCGATCATCGAGGATCGCGCCGGCGAGGAACTCAACAAGCTCGGCGACTCCATAGAGGATCAGCGCGCCTTTGGCCGCGCCGTCCACAAGCTCCTTCAGTCCCTCGACATGATGGACGAGGGCGCAATGGACCACGATGACACCGGCGTCGAATCCGGTGATTCAGAGCCCGACTCCAAGCCCGAAAACAGCGAAGGCGAGGGCGAACAGGACTCGACCGGCGACGCCGTCGAGATGGAGAAGGCCGAGGATTCGAGCGATGAACTCGAAGAAGGCGAGATGGACGCCGACGATTCGCCCTCCGGCGACATGCCCGAAGATTCAGAAATGGGCGATGCCGACGAAGCGTCCGAAAGCAAGCGCCCGCAAGGCCAGGGCGGCCAGGAACATCGCGGCGCCGACTACAAGGCCTACGCTAACCGGTTCGACGAAACCGTCACTGCCGAAGAATTGTGCGAGCCCGAAGAGCTGGAGCGCCTGCGCGCTTATCTCGACAAGCAACTCAGCAATATGTCCTCCATCGTCGCGCGCCTCGCCAACCGCCTGCAACGGCGCCTGATGGCGCAGCAAAGCCGCTCGTGGGAATTCGACCTTGAAGAAGGCGTCCTCGACCCCGCCCGCCTCGTGCGCATCATCATCGACCCGCAGCAGCCCCTGTCCTTCAAGCGCGAGAAGGACATGAACTTCCGCGACACCGTAGTGACGCTGCTCATCGACAATTCAGGCTCCATGCGCGGCAGGCCTATCACCGTGGCCGCCACCTGCGCCGACATTCTCGCGCGCACGCTGGAGCGCTGCGGCGTGAAGGTCGAGATTCTCGGCTTCACCACCCGCGCCTGGAAGGGCGGACAATCGCGCGAGGCGTGGCTGCAGAGCGGCAAGCCGCAGAACCCCGGCCGTCTCAACGACCTGCGCCACATCATCTACAAGAGCGCGGACGCGCCCTGGCGGCGCGCGCGTCGCAATCTGGGCCTGATGATGCGCGAAGGACTGCTCAAGGAGAATATCGACGGCGAGGCGGTCGATTGGGCGCACAAGCGCCTGCTTGGACGCACCGAGCAGCGGCGCATCCTGATGGTGATTTCCGATGGCGCGCCGGTGGACGATTCCACGCTTTCGGTGAACCCCGGCAATTACCTCGAAAAGCACCTGCGCGCCGTGATCGACGAAATCGAGAACCGCTCGCCCGTGGAATTGATCGCCATCGGCATCGGCCATGACGTGACCCGCTATTACAAGCGCGCGGTCACCATTGTGGACGCCGAGGAGCTCGGCGGCGCGATGACGGAAAAGCTGGCCGAATTGTTCGACGAAAGCGCGACCCCCGTTCCGCCCCCGCAGCCGGTGCGCGGGCGGCGCCGCATGGCTGGCGCCGGCGCGCACTAGGGCGCGGCGCAGACGCCAAAACAAAAGCGCCGACCCACGGGCCGGCGCTTTTTTATGCGATCAGGGAAATAAGATCAGACTGGCTTTAGGCCGCCTGAGTCTCCTTCACCTTCTTGATGATGTCGCGGCGCAGGACCTTGATGTTCTGCGACAGCTCGTCTTCACGAGCCTTGATGAGGAAGGCGTCGAGGCCACCGCGATGCTCCACGGAGCGCAACGCGTGGGCGCTGATGCGCATGCGCACAGAACGGCCAAGCGCATCCGAAATCAGCGTGACCGTGCACAGGTTAGGCAGGAACCGGGTGCGCGTCTTGTGGTTCGAATGGCTGACGAGGTTGCCTGACTGAACAGCCTTGCCGGTAAGTTCGCAACGGCGGGACATAATGCTTCCTTTTCGACCTCTTCGGCGCCCCTGGCGGAGCGACCCGAACAGCTCTCGTTTGAGAATTGGCTCTCGACAGGACACAAGCGGCGAAAGCACAAGCCATCGCCGCGCGTCGGACCGTCGAGCGGGATGCGGTTCTTTAGTGGAGAGCCCCGCCGCCGTCAAGTGAGAGGGCAAGTGAGAGGGCAAGTGAGAAAGCCCGCGCGCCGCCGCTCTAAACGCCCCAACGCCACCCCTTTAAATCTTCAATTTTTTGAAAACTCCCTCGGGGATCGACACGATCACCGCCATCACCAGCCGCCAGACCGGCTTGGTGTAGATCACATTCGCGCCCTTCTGGTAGCCGCCAAAAATCCGCTCGGCCACCGCCTCGGGCGTGGCGGTGAGCGCGGGCGGCAGGTTCATGCCCTCGGTCATGCGCGTGGCCACAAACCCCGGCTTCACCGTCATCACGTGCACGCCTGTCTTGGCGAGCCGGTTGCGCAGGCCCGACAAAAACGCCGTGAACCCCGCCTTGGCCGAGCCATAGACGTAATTGGTGGCGCGGCCGCGATCCCCCGCCACGGAACTGACGCCGATGATGGTTCCCGACCCGCGCGCTTCGAAAAAATTAGCGATCACGCCAAGGATGGTGGCAGGCCCCTCATAATTGGCGCGCATCACGCCAACGGCCGCCTCCAGATCGGTCTCGTTGGCGCGCTGGTCGCCGAGTAGGCCGACGACGCAGACCGCCACATAAGGCAGCTTCGGCAGGCTCGCCATAAAGCTCTCGTGGGCATGGAAATCCAGCGCGTCAAACGCGTGCAGCGTCACGGCGACGGCGTAGCGCACCTCCAGATCGGCCTTGGCCCGCTCCAGCTCGTCAGGTCGGCGCGCGGCAAGCTGCACGTCGAACCCCTCCTTCGCGAAACGATGCGCGATGGCGAGCCCCATGTCGGAAGCGCCGCCCAGTACGAGAATTGATCCCTTGCTCAAAGCCCGAGCCTTTCAGATTGGATGGATGAAAATGTTTGATCGAGTCCGCGCTCCGATCGCATGGCGCGGAAATCAGCCACGCGCGGATCGGACGCTTCGAATGTTGCGCGCGACAGGCGCGAATCCTTGGCCAGATAAAAGCGCCCGCCATGGGCCAGCGTAATCGCGTCAAGCCGCTCCATCAGCGCCAGCGCCTTCGGGTGCGCGGGAAAGTCGAGCGCCAGCGTGTAGCCTTCCATGGGAAACGAGAAGCGGCTGTCTTGCGGGCCCATGCGCTTGAGCACAGCGAGAAATGACCCCTGCCCGGAAGCAGAAATGACGCTCAGTAATTCCTCAAGCCCGGCGCGCGAAGCGGCCAGCGGCAGCACGCATTGAAACTGCGCAAAGCCGCGCTTGCCGTAAATGCGGTTCCATTGGTGGATGGAGTCGAGCGGATAGAAATAGCTGTCCCAGTCCACCAGCGTCTGGCGCGCCCCGCGCGAACCTTTCCACCAGTAGAGCGCGTTGAACGCGCGTACGCTCCATTGATTGAGCGCGAAGCCCGGCGCATCAAACGGCATTGCGCGCATGCGCCGACGAGGCGTGACAAACGGCGCCGGGCGCCGGGCGACATCAAGTTCGTCTGCCAGCGCGTGTTCGCCAAGCAGCACGATGGAGCGGCCAAGGTTGGCGCCCTTGGCGAGACAATCAATCCACGCAACGGAATAGGTCGACTGCGTATTGTCTTCGAACGCGCTCATGGCCGCGGCCAGATTGGGCGCCGGGATGCTGCGCTGGCGCAGCCATCCGCTCTCGACCCGCCGCAGGCGAATGGCGCAGCGCAAAATCACGCCGGTCAGCCCCATACCGCCCAGCGTCCATTCAAAAAGGTCGGCGTTTTCAGTGCGTGCACAGCGGCGGACCACGCCGTCGCGCCCGACAATGTCGATCCACTCGACGAAGCCGCCAAACGAGCCGTCCTTGTGATGGTTCTTGCCGTGCACATCAGCGGCGATAGCGCCGCCCAGCGTCACGAATTTTGTGCCCGGCGTTACGGACACAAACCATCCGCGCGGCAGAAACACGCTGATGACGTCAGCCAGCGTGACCCCCGATTCAGCAACAAGCACGCCGCTGTGCGCATCAAAAGACAGCATGTGCGCAAACGCAGTCATGCTCACAATTGCATGCGTATTGAGCGCACTGTCGCCGTAGGCCCGCCCCATGCCCCGCGCAATGGCAGGCGCAATGGTAGTGGCAAGGGAGGGGACTTGCGCAAGCGCGGCAATCAAATCTGCTTCAGTGCGCGGGCAAAGCACATTGCACTCAGCAATTGGAAACCGGCCCCAACCCGACAGGCGCATGTTCACCTCGCCCGATTGGAAGGCGTGAAAACAAACCGGCGGTCGAGTTCGTACTTGACGACATAACCAATCGCCAAACCGATCACCGCGCCCAGTTCGCGCATCATGTCGCTGCGCCAGACATACCAGAAGCCTGCCTCAAAACCCCAGAAGATCATCGTCGTGACAATGCCCATGGCGGTGTAGAGCGAAAACTGCTTGCCATGCGCAGCAACGCCGCTCGACGCATCATGGAAAATCCATTTCTTGTCGAGCGCATACTTCACGACAAGGCCCACGCCGGTGCCCACAAAAATCGCCGCAGCCAACTCCCCCTGCATGTCGAGCAACGCAAGCACAATGCGTTGTGCGCCCAGATTGGCAAGGGTCGCGATCACAGCAAAAGCCGCATACCGCATGGCGATTTGTGCGCGTGTCATCGGCGCGGCCTCACCACCATGTCGCCGCCGCCAATGCTGCGAGGATGACGATCCCGCAGACATGACTGACGCGGTCACGCAATGCGAAGACAACAGGATCGTCGTGCATCTCGCCGCGATGAGCGAGCATCACGACCCGGCTGATCCAGTACAGCAGCACAGCGCAGACCACCCACAAAATTTCCGGCGTCGCATAAAGTCCCACGACATTCGTAGCATTGAGATACAGCGCCAGCACGAGCACGGCGGCATATCCCGCAGCGACGCTCATCATTTCCACGATGGGCAAATCGATCACCGCGTAGCCGCGTCCGGCCGGCTTGTCGCGTCCCGATTGCAAATTGTCGACGAGCTCCGTCTGTCGCTTGATGGCGGCCAGCGACAGGAAGAGGAAGATCGCAAACGCGAGCAGCCAGACTGAGAGCGCAATGCCCGTCGCCGCAGCGCCAGCGACGATGCGCAGCGTGTAGAGCGCCGCCAGCACGCAGACGTCGAGGATCGGCTCGCGTTTCAACTGCAGCGAATAGGCGGTTGTCAAAATGGAGTATCCGCAAAGCGCCGCAACGAAGTGCGACCCGGCGAAGAGCGCCAGCCCGAACCCGGCGGCAAGACAAACCATGGCTATTACGCCGGCATGCGCAAGCGGAACGGCGCCGGACGCCATGGGCCTCGATCGCTTGCGCGGATGTGCACGGTCGGACGAGAGGTCGAGGAGATCGTTAAGAATATAAACGCTGGACGCCACCAGACTGAACGCGGCGAAAGCGATGAGTGTGAGCGCCAGCGTCGAGACGTCGAACCGGTGCGCCGCGATCATCGGCAGGAACACCAGCACGTTCTTGACCCATTGATGCGGGCGCAGAGCCTTGATGTAAGGCGCCATCGTCCCCGCGGGCGCAACCGGCGCTCCGCCAAGATATTCAAAACCCGCCGCGCCAAAACGCGACGCAAGCCACGCGTCGCGGTCAGGGCCCGTCGGCGCATCGCCCACCGCCCCGTCGACGAGATCGAGCGTCTCTGCAAAGCGTTGCGCCAGCGCGTCCGGCGCGTCCGTGACCAGCACCACACGCCGGCCCGCCGCCCGCGCGTTTCGCATGGCTTCAAGCACCGCAGCGGTCATGGGGAGGTTTGCCAGATCATCCGCGCTGGCGTGCTCCAAATAGTTCGCCGATGTTGGGGCGCCTGCCAGCAGCGTGCGCCAGCCGCCATCGCCCAGAGCGCGCCAGAACTCCTCGCGCGCCAGATCGGTCCGCAGCAAGCCGGTGTCCAGATCAACAATCAGCGGCTTGACGGGCGACATCGAGGCCTTTGCAACAGGGGCGTGCGGTGGAAGCGCAGACGCGGCGGTCATCGGTAATTTACTTCGCAAGTCTGGCGCCCCGGTTAACGCGCCGCGCGGCATATCGGACCCGAGAGGCGCGTCTCTTTACAGATCGTTAATCAAGTCCGGTAATAAATGTTAAACCATTTGGACCTCGCTCACGGGTGCGCAGCCGCGGACGCCCCCGCGAGAGCCGTCCGGCATTTCGCACAACCTCGCTGGCGTCCGGCCATTAAAGCGTCGGATTTCGCGATCACTGATGCTACCCTGACCCGCCGCGTGGTGAATTCGGACCAGATCCCCATGAATAGCCAAATAACCCGTCGCCCCATGATCTGGTCCCTGACCGGCGCCTCGACAAAGAGCCTGCAGCGCATGGCGCTTGCCGGCGCGGTGGCGTCTGGAGCGCTCGCCTCGGCTGGCTTTGCGGCCAGCTCCGCAGCCGCGGCTGATTCGCTAAAGGTTGGCTATTCGATTCGGCTGCTGGGCCTGTCCATGGGCAGCGCCGGGCTGAACGCGACGCTCAGCCCTTCAAGCTACGATATCGAAATGTCGGCCCAGCTCTCCGGCATCGCCTCAGTCGTTTCAAAAGCGCAAGGTGGCGCCCGCTCGAGCGGGTCAATCGAACAGGGCCGCGTCCTGTCGCGCGCCTATGCGACCGCGTCTTCCAATAGCAAGGAAACGCGCACAGTCCGCATGGCGCTCAATTCTGGCGCAGTGCGCTCGGTTGAGGTGACGCCCGCGCTCGAACCCCATCCTGATCGGGTGCCGGTGACCGACGCCCACAAGCGCGGCGTTATCGACCCTCTAAGCGCCCTCGTCATGCCGGTGGCGGGTCGCGAACTCATCGGCCCCGCATCGTGTGATCGCACCATCCCCATTTTTGACGGATACGCCCGGTTTGACGTCACGCTCTCCTATGCTGGAACGCAGCAGGTTCGCTCGCCCGCTTATTCAGGGCCCGTGGCTGTCTGCAAGGCGCGGTACAAGGCTATCTCCGGCCATCGCGCCAACCGCAAGCAGACGAATTACATGGAAAACAATCGCCAGATCGAGGTCTGGCTGATGCCGGTCGAAGGCGCCCGCCTTGTCACGCCCTACAAGATCGCAATGGCAACACAGATTGGTCAACTCGTGATCGAGGCGACCAAAGTGTCCGTGGCGTCAACCGGCGGCGGGTCGCAGAGCGCTTCTCGCTAATCTGTCGATGGGGACGACTTCCCCCCGCACTCCTCTGGCAGAGGAAAAAGTTATGCCCAGCGCCATTCGTCTGCATCGCGTTCTGGCGACCAGACCGGACAAGGTCTACCGGGCGTTCATTGAGGCCGATGCGATGGCGAAGTGGCTGCCGCCCAACGGTTTCGTTTGCACAGTGCATCATCTGGAGGCCAGGGTCGGCGGAACATTCCGGATGTCGTTCCGGAACTTCACCACGAGGGACAGTCATTCGTTTGGCGGCGAGTACATCGAGCTCAAGCCCAGCGAACGCATCGTTTACACGGACAAATTCGACGACCCGGGACTTCCCGGCGAAATGCGCGTCGAGGTGTCGTTGAAGAAAGTCGTAGTTGGCACTGAGGTCGAAATCACACAATCGGGCGTGCCCGACGTGATCCCGCCGGAAGCCTGCTATCTCGGTTGGCAGGACTCGCTGCAGAATTTGGCGCGGCTCGTTGAGCCCAGCATTCAACAGTGAGCGCTTGACTCGGCATGAAATCGGAGTCCGCACGGGACGCCATTTCTTGCGCCTATAGAGTCTTTCCCAATCGACATTGAATCGAGCCCGACCACAACAAGTGGTTTAAAGTTGCCTCGGGTGCGCTAAATCTTGTGATGAACAAAACAGGATTCCCGTCGAGTCATCGATTCGCCCCCGGTATGTTCGCGACTCGTTCGTCAAACGCCGCTTTCGCTGTCCCGAGCGTTCGATTGTGATACAAAACTGCGCGCAGGAGCGAGCCCGCCCACATGAACCCATTTTCGCCCGCCCCGTCGGCGGGTCACAGACCGGCCTCGGCGCGGCCCGTGGGCGCAGTGCTTGGTCCCACCAACACCGGCAAGACGCATCTGGCCATCGAGCGCATGCTTGGTCATTCGAGCGGCGTCATCGGCCTGCCGCTGCGCCTGCTGGCGCGCGAGGTCTACAACAAGGTGGTCGCCCGAGTCGGGGCTGATCAGGTCGCGCTCATCACCGGCGAGGAAAAGATCAAGCCGCGCAATGCGCGCTACTGGATCGCGACCGTGGAGGCCATGCCCCGCGATCTCGATGTCGCCTTTGTGGCGGTGGACGAGATTCAGCTCGCAGCAGACCTCGACCGTGGCCACACCTTCACCGACCGGTTGCTGAACCGGCGCGGCCGCGATGAGACGATGATGATCGGCGCGGCGACCATCGCGCCGGCGCTCGAACGGCTTTTGCCAAACGTGACGTTTGTTTCGCGCCCGCGCCTGTCCAATCTCACGTTCGTGGGCGAGCACAAGCTGTCGCGCCTGCCAAGGCGCAGCGCCATCGTCGCCTTTTCAGCCGAAGAAGTTTACGCCATCGCCGAACTGATCCGCCGCCAGAGGGGCGGAGCCGCCGTGGTGCTGGGCGCCCTGTCGCCGCGCACCCGCAACGCGCAGGTTGCGATGTATCAGGCCGGCGAGGTCGATTTCATCATTGCGACCGACGCCATCGGCATGGGGCTTAATCTCGACGTCGATCATGTGGCCTTCGCCAGCGACCGCAAGTTCGACGGCTGGCAATATCGCCGCCTCAACCCTGCCGAATTCGCCCAGATCGCCGGCCGCGCGGGCCGCCACGCCAATGACGGGACGTTTGGCACAACAGGCCGCTGCCCCCCCTTCGAGGAAGAACTGGTCGAGGCGCTGGAGACGCACCGCTTCGACACCGTCTCGACCCTGCAATGGCGAAATGCGGATCTCGATTTCTCCACCATCGACGCTCTTCAGAACTCGCTGGAGCGTGAACCCGGGCGCCCCGGTTTGACCCGCGCGCCGCTCAACGAAGACGTGATTGTGCTGGATATTCTCTCCCGCGATCCGCGCGTGAGGCGCATCGCAGCCACCAAAGCCGACGTCCAACGGCTCTGGGAGGCGTGCCAGGTGCCAGATTATCGCAAGGTGTCACCCTCAGCACACGCCGAGCTGGTGGACACGCTTTACGGGTTTGTGGTGCGCGCCGGACGGGTGCCAGACGACTGGTTTGCAACGCAATTGCAGGGCTGCGACCGCACCACAGGCGACATCGACGCCCTGTCGGCGCGCATCGCGCAGGTCCGCACCTACAACTTCATAGCCAATCGTCCCGATTGGCTAAGTGATCCCGAGCATTGGCAGGGCGTCACGCGTCAGGTAGAGGACAACCTGTCCGACGCTCTGCACGAGAGATTGACCCACCGGTTCGTGGACAGGCGAACCAGCGTGCTCATGCGCCGATTAAGAGAGAATGCGATGCTCGATGCGGAAATTACGGCGGCGGGAGACGTCCTCGTCGAAGGACAGCATATCGGTCTACTGCACGGCTTCCGATTTACACCGGACCCTCAGGCTGAAGGCGAGGCGCAGCGCACGCTGAACGCCGCCGCGCTCAAGGCGCTGGCGAGCGAACTCGAAGGCCGCGCCCAACGAGTGAGCGACGCCGTCGATCAGGCGTTCGTGCTGGCTCATGACGGCGTCATTCGCTGGCTGGGCGAGCCTGTTGGCAAACTCAGCTCCGGCGATCACATCCTCAAGCCGCGCGTGCGTGTGCTGTCTGACGACCAACTGGCTGCCGCCTCGCTGGAAATCGTGCAGCGCCGCCTCAATCTGTGGATTGATCAGCACGTCAAGAAACTGCTGGGGCCGTTGCTTGATCTTGAAAACGGCGAAGGGCTTGAAGGCATCGCGCGCGGCGTCGCCTTTCAGGTGGGCGAATCGCTGGGCGTGCTGGAGCGCTCCAAGGTCGCCAACGACATCAAGTCGCTTGACCAGAACGCCCGCGGCGTGCTGCGCAAGCTTGGCGTGCGCTTTGGCGCCCATCACATTTACGTTCAGCCGCTGCTGAAGCCCGCGCCCCGGGCGCTGGCTGCGCAATTGTGGGCGCTCAAGCACGGCGGTCTTGAAGTCGTGAAGGGCTTCGACGAAGTGCCGCATCTGGCGGCGTCCGGCCGCACCTCCTTTGCAGCTGACAAGGAAGCGCCGCGCGGGCTCTATCTGGCCGCCGGTTTCCGCGTTTGCGGCGAGCGCGTCGTTCGCGTCGATATTCTTGAAAGACTGGCCGATCTCATCCGCCCCGCCATCGCCTATCGCCCCGGCGTCACGCCCGGCGAACCCCCGGCAGGCGCCGCGGACGGCGACGGATTCGTCGTCACGGTCGCCATGACGTCGCTGGTCGGCTGTTCCGGCGAGGCCTTCGCCTCGATCCTCAAATCGCTCGGCTACGGTTCTGAGAAGCGCAAGGGCCCGGCGATCACCGCGCCGCTCGTAGCCGCAGCCGCGACCACGCCCATCATCGCCACACCCGCTCCAGACCCGAAGCCGGAGAGCGGCGACGAGGCGACGGAAGTTTCGGAAGAGACGACCAGCGAGACACAGGCCGTTGAATCGGCCAGCGAAGAAACAATCGCAGAGACTCCTGTCGCGACCGAAGCAGAGCCTGCGGCGGAAACGCCCGCTGAAGCAGTTGTCGAGAGCGAAGCGGAAGCTCCTGCACCGGGAGTCGAAGCTACAGCGGCCGAGCCAGAAGCGCCTGCGCCAGAGGCCGAACCGCCTGCAGCCGAAGCGGAAGCGCCTGTTGCGGAGGCCGCCGCGAGCGATCAAGCGGTAAGCGAAGACGCTGGCGAGGCGACCGCTGAAGCTCCTGCCGAAGCGGCTACCGCTGAAACCACAGGCGAGCCTGCGGCGGAAGAAGAAAACCTGATTGATGTCTGGCGCCCGCAACGCCAGCAGCAGCATCGCCGCCCCAATCCGGGCCGCGACCAGCAACGCCGTGGCGGAGGCGGCGGACGTGACCGTAGCCAGTTCACCCGCAACCGTCCGCAGCAGGGCGAAAGCGCCCCTGTCGAGGGAGCACCTGTTGAAGGCGCGCCCGCAGCCGAAGGGGCGCCTGCGCCCGCAACCCACGATCATCCCCACAGACATCGCCCGCACGGCGACCGGCCCCAGGGTGAACGTCCTCAGGGCGAGCGGCCCCCGGGAGATCGTCCGCAAGGTGATCGTCCGCCGCGCCGGGACAACCGCAACAACGACAATCGCCGCAACGAAGGCGGCGGTCAGCGTCCGGGAGGCCCGCGTCCCCCGCGCCGCGACGACCGGCCCGGTCAGCGTTCTGGCGGTCCAAATGAGCGCTCAGGCGATCGCTCAGGTGGTCAACGCCAGTTCGCGTCGAGTGAAGCCCCGCGTCGCGAGCGCGAAAAGCAGCCCGATCCCAATTCGCCCTTCGCAAAATTGCTGGCCCTCAAGCAGCAGCTTGAAGGCAAAGGCCCGGCAGGCAAAGGCCCGGGAGACAAGAAGGGCGGCGATTGAGCCGCGCGCCGCGCCCGCCTGACGACAGTGCTGGCGCGGCAAAGCAGCGTCTCGACAAATACCTGTGGTTCGCGCGCATGGCGCGAACGAGAGCCGCTGCGGCCAGCCTCATAACGGGTCGGCATGTGCGCCTCAATGGCCGCAAGATCGACCAACCCTCGCGCGCCGTCGTCATTGGCGACGTACTCACGGTGTCATTGTCCCGCGATGTGCGGGTGCTGCGCGTGCTGGCGTTTGGCGAACGTCGCGGTCCCTATGAAGACGCGCGCCATCTCTACGAGGATCTGAGCGAAAAACCCGCCACGCCCGAAGACAACAACGACAACGACGATCAGGAATAAAGATCGCCGCGCGACAACGGCAAGCCGGACGGGCCCTTGTCGCGCTTGGACGACAATGTCTGGAAAATCCCCACCGCGCTGCGCTCGAACGCCAGCGAACATCCAGCCAGATAGAGCAACCAGAGCCGCGTCTTCGCCCAGCCCACCTCCGCCGCGGCAGCCTCGCGATTGGCGTAGAGCCGCTCAGTCCACAACCGGCACGTGCGCTGATAATGCTCGCGCCAGCCCTCGACGTCGTGCACCTCGAAACCATTACGCTCGAGCCCGTTGATCGACATGCCGACTGTATCAAGTTCGCCGCCGGGGAAAATATAGGTCGTCAGCGCCTTGTATTCCGCACGCTGCTTGCGGAATTTCTTCATGTCCTTCTTCGACGGGCGCGCAATGGCGTGATGCAGATAAAGCCCGCGCGGCCGCAACAACTTGTGCATCTGCTTGAAATAAATGTCGTGATTATCGATACCGACCGCCTCGAACATGCCGATGGAGGCGATCTTGTCGAAACTCTCGGGCGTCTCCAGCGAGCGATAATCGCGCAATTCCACCGTGACGCGATCCTGCAGGCCGAGCGCCGCGATTCGCGCCTGCGCAAATGCAAACTGTTCCTCTGACAACGTCACGCCATGCGAGCGCGCGCCAAAGTTCTGCGCCGCGTGAATAACCAGCGCGCCCCAGCCACAACCAATATCAAGAAACCTGTCGCCTTCACTCACGCGCAGCTTGCGGCAAATCATGTCGAGCTTGGCGCGCTGGGCTTGCGCAACGTCATTGTGATCGGTCTCAAAATACGCGCAGGTGTAGACCATCCGCTCGTCGAGAAAGAGCGCGTATAACGCGTTCGACAAATCGTAGTGAAAACCGATGAGCGCCTTGTCGTCGCGGCCCTTCTCGACAGATGTTTCAATCCGTCCTGCGAACGCCTGACTGTCGCCGCCCTTCACACTGCCGAACGCGAACGGCAGCAGAGTGCGCGCAAGCAGCAATTTGTCGAGCCGCTTGAAGAGACCCTTGGTGCGAATCTGCCCGCGCCGATGCGCCACGTCGATCAGCGTGCCGCCTTCAATCTCGACGCCGCCGTCTGCGAGCAATTCGATCAGCGTCGCAAAGCGCGGCCGCCGCACAAGGCGCGTCAACGCTTGGGGCGTGTTGATGGCGAAGCCCAGATCGTCTGAAACCTTCGAGCCCAGCGGCAGACGCTCGCCATTCCACAGCCGAACGCTCAGATTCGCGTCGAGCGTTTCCGCCAGATGC
>CANMLK010000097.1 GCA_947498445.1 Beijerinckiaceae bacterium | reverse complement strand
ACGGTCGCGCTCCTCGCTGTAGTGCGCCCGCCCGTGTTTGAAGATCGCCGCTAGCCGCGCCTCTGCGCCTTTGTCGCCGGGCGTCCACGTCTCGCGCAGGCCGCCCGCCCAATCGGGGTTTGTCGGCAGCAGTTTGAGGTCATCCAGCTGCACGCGCTTGGGCGTAGAGGACGGCCAGTCCGCAGCGGTCAGCTTTTTTGGAGCAGCCACAGGCGCCGCGAAATCACCCATCGCCTGGCTGGTTTTCCAGAATGGCGTGAAAACGCGGAACGGCCCGCCGCTCTTGTTCGAAATTTCCCACGGTTCACGCAGCAATTGACCGTTGAAGCTTGCCGCCGCGATCCCTGCTTCTGTCAATGCGCTCTTCACGCGCTGGTCAATTGCGGTCTGCGTGGCGTTGTAGCGCCGCGTCCAGAAAACCTCCGCCGCGCCGAGCTTGCGCGCAATCGCGGGCAATTCGTCATGATCCCCGATCAGGATGTCGAGCCGCCCGCCAATCTTTGCGAGCGACGCCGACAGCGCGGCCAGCGAATGATGTAGCCACCACAATTGCGCACCCCCGAGCGAGCGCCCGCACGAGCGCCCCTCGTCATGCAGGAAGAGGCACACGACCGGGCGCCCGCTGTTGATAGCAGCCATCAGCGCAGGTTGGTCCGCCAGACGCAGATCGTCTCGAAACCATACAAGGGCGGGCGCATGATTACCGGCCGGCTTGGCCATCGGTGCAACCTTCGGCTGTGGAGGCTTGATCAGACGCGAACGTCCTGTCTGATACGCCTCGGGCCCGCTGATGGATGACCCCTGACCCTCGTCTCAGACGATCATTCTCCGGCCTTGTTAAGCTCCACGATGGCGCGCTCGATCAGCGGGCGCGGCGAGGCATAGATGCGCTCGACAAGCGTGCGGATTTCGTCGCCTGTGTTGAATGTAATCTCCGCCTTCCGCTTGTCGGCGTCCGCAAGAAACGCCGTGTCCACCGCCATTCGTGCGAAGGCGTCCTGCAGGGTTTTCGTCGCACCGGGCGAAACGCCGGGAGGCGCCGCGAAGGGGCGACCGTAAATCTGTCTCGCCAGCACGACCTCAAGCAGTTCCCGGTCCTCCGGACGCTTCACGAGGCCCGAAAGATTGGGTACGCCGGCCAGTTCGGCGTGACTGTCGAACGACACCTGCAACAGCACGCGGGCCTTGTTGTCGCGCACCCAGTCAGACTTGGTGGCTTTGAAACTGTCCCACGATGTCCCAAGCAGGCCGTCAACCTCCTTGCGCTCCATGGCGAGCGTGACGTCGTTGGTGCTTTTGTAGCCCGCGACCACCTTGAACTTGGCGCCCAGAAGCGAGTTCAGGATATTGGGCAGCGCGCTGGTGTTGCCGCCGCTGCTGCCCAGAACAATCTCCTTCTCGAAGATATCCTTCACGTCGCGAAACGGCGTCTCGTGCCACACGAGCCCGATGTTCACGAGGCGGTTGAGGCTTGCGATCCATGTGAATTTGTCGCCCTGAAACTGGGCTTGCGTAACGCCAAACAACGGCGCGAATGCTGTTCCGTTTTGCAAAATGCCTATGGCGCTGCCATCGCGGGGCGCAGAATTGTAAAGCCAGTTAGCCGCCACGATGGAGCCGCCGCCGGGCATGTTGCGCGCAACGACCGAAGGCTGGCCGGAGAGAAAGCGGCCAAGGTGCTGGGCTGCAAGTCGACCATAAAGATCATATCCGCCGCCGGGGCCGGTCGCGATCACGAGAGAGATCTGGGAGGGAGGTGATTACGCTTGCGCGGAAGCAGCGATCATCAAGCTCGCGGTCAGGCCGATGATTTGTGCAACAATGCCCTTGGTCATGCGTTCCCCTGATGCGCCCTCTCAGGGGGCCTCACGGAATGCACGGTAGGGAAGCGGCGCGCTTGCGGCAACCGCAAAGTTCGCCTTAACCAAGCCCACCAATGTGGAGGACAAACTTGCGCGCAGTATCAGGCGTCACCTCTATTTTCACGCCAGCCTGCGTGGTGAGTCGTTGAACGAGTTGCGAGGGCTGCGCGTCCACAGCGTTGGAATCCGCTCGTTCGCCAAGCGCCTCGATCACGATTTGCGCGGCTCCATCCTGGTGTTTTAGCGACATTTGCAGAGGCACGTCGTTATAGGCAATGAGTGCGCTCGACAATAATTCATTGATGATCAAACCAAGCGGCACAGCGCGCCCCAGCGCCATGTAAAGGGGCTCGCCTGGCCCATTGAAGCCAATCGGCGCGGCGCGCCTCACGCCTTGCGCGAGAGAGGGTAAATAATCGCAAAGGTCAATTTGCGCGGCCCCAATAGGATCAAGCAGCAGCGCCTGCGCCTTTGCAATTGAACGCACCCGTCCCGCGATAAGCGCGAGCGCGGGGCGGCACGCGGGGGTGGAGCGCGCTTGCATATCGATGATGGAGAGGACGAGCTGCAGATTGTTGCGCACGCGATGCTGAACTTCGCTGAGGAGATGATCGCGCTGTGCGACAGCGTCGGCGCGCTCCCTTACTATATGGCTGAGCGCCTCGTTCGCCTTGACCATGTCATCGACGTCGGTGCACGCTCCAAAAAACTGCTCAATCTGGCCGTCGTTGTTTTTGAACGGGCGCACCTGATGGAGCACCCAGCGAAACACACCGTCTGCGCGTCGCATGTGACAATGCAGTGAGAACTCTTGCCCCTTCGCTAAAGCTTGGACATACGCTTCGACACAAGCTATCCGATCCTCAGGGTGCAAAATATCGGTCCAGCCAAGCCCGAGTTCCTGCTCGAAAGAGCGGCCCGTAAATTCAAGCCATGCTTTGTTCACCCAATCGCACGTCATGGTCGCATCCGCCCGCCACATCGCCACGGGCGCGCAATCGGCGATCTGTTCAAACATGATGTGTTTGGCTTTCTAAGATCGTTGCTGGAGTAGTCCTCGCGGGTTCAACGAAGTCGATGCCTTGATTGTTTCAGACATGGCCGATCTATTTTTGAACAACTTGTCCATAAGTGCTCGGTTTCGAGGGGGTTAAGGGCGCATTGGCTTTCTTGTAGCCCCCGATTCTTCGCAGTAAACTTGAGCGCGAAGCGCGCTCTATGTGCGAATGAATTGACAATGGGGGAAGCTGATGGGCCTGCGCGAACGCGGTAATTGGCAAGTAAAGGCTGCGGCGACGGGCGTGGCTTTAGCTATTTTGCTGCTCGCGGGCTGCTCCGACAGCGGCTCCGAGACAGCTAGACTTGAGCGCCGCATCGATGAACTGTCGCGCGAATTGCGCCAGGCGCGCGCCGAGACGCAACGCGGCAACGAGCGTGTTATCTCAGCGCTGCAGGAACATTTCGCGCAAGGGGCGGGCTATTCGCCGCCATCCGCGCCAGCTGGGGCATTGGCGGCCGTCGACAAGGAGCGTGGGATGGAAGCGTCAAAAGCCCTGCAGGCGGCCCAGACCACCATGAGCGAGCGTATGTCGTCCGTGCCGCTGACGGGTGATCCTGACCGCGATTTTCTGGCGCAGATGATCCCGCATCACGAGGGCGCCATCGACATGTCGAAAGTACTGCTGAAGGACGGACTGCGCCCGGAAGTGCGCCGCCTTGCACAGGAGATTATCGGCCATCAGCAGGCTGAAATCGAAATGATGAAGCGTTGGCTGGAGGCTGTGAGCCGTTAGGCTTTAACCCTCCAGCAAGCCTTGCCGCGCGGTCTTGGCGAAGATCCACCGCGCAAACATCAGCACAATGCCGCCCAGCACAAGCGCCAGAACGCCCGCAACTGCGCCCGTTTCCCATGATACGGCAAGGCGCGTCGGCAAATAGTTCAGCACGGTCTGCAATTGCCGTAGCTCCCAGATCAGCTTGGTGATGCCATATCCCACGAGCAGCGCGACGCCACCGCCAATCACAAGGCCCACGATTGAAGGGCCCAACACGTTGGGCAGGAAGAAGCGCACGACGTCTGCAGGCCCAGCGCCGCGTATCCGCAACAGGCCCAGCGTGCGGCGGTCTTCGAGGTAATTGGCGTAGGCGACGGCGTAGATGCCGATGAGCGCCAGCAGAAATCCGCCGAGCAGATAAATCTGCACGTTCTGACGCGCCAGATAAATGTACATGTCACTGCCGAGCCGCGTCATCTCCGATGAAATGTCGCGCACATCAAGGGGCTCGAGGTTAGAGGCCGCAATCACGCGCTTGCGCAGATCAACGCTGTCCACGCCAGGCTGTGCGGCCACCGAGACGATGATGCGCGGGACCAGGATGTCGAGGTCAGCGAGCGCTTTCTCGTTCTGCGCGCCTACCAGATACGGCGCGTTCGTGAACAGGTGATTGAGATAATCAACGCGCGCAGCGACGAAGCCTTCGCGGTCGTTGACCGTGCGCAGCGGCACGCCGGGCAGGAAGAGCAGAGACCCGCCATAAGGCATGCGTTGCAGCTTGCCGTCCGTCATGCGCCCGACCGGCATCGCTTCGCCCATGGCTTTCTTGTAGAAAGCGCCAACCGGCGCCGAAGCCAGAATACGGCTGTCGTTCAGGCGTTGCAGCGTTGTTCCAAAATCTTCGCCCTGTCCAAGCGCGGGTTCAGAATAGGTCGCCTCCAGATGGCGTTTGGGCTCGGGCACGAGATACATCGGCAGGCCGGAGAAGCCGCGATCCGGCATAAAAAGGCCATCAACAAGGCCTTCCACAAGATAGGACACACGGCGTACGCCGCGCTCGGCCTCGATACGCGCGATGAGTGGATCGAGTTTTTGACGCAGCGCTTCGAGCCTCTCGCGCAGGCCTCCGCGCGCTTGCGCCTCTGATGGCATGAGATCAAGCGCGTTGATCGTCATCTGCAAATCGGAGCCAAGTTGAATGCGCGCGCCGCGCTCCGTCTTGTTGTCGAACACTGCCGTCATCACGGTGGGATACAGCGCAAGGCTCGCCATCAGGCCAACGATGAGCAGAAAGCTCGCCGCGCGATGACGCCTGATCTGCATGTGCTTGATCGCGACATCCTTCAGCGGCCCCGCGAGCATCGCCGCCACCGGCGTCATCAGCGCCGCCATAAGGCGCTTGCGCGACGCGATGAGGCAGACGAGGCCGTAGATGAACAGCGGAAACGCGACAAAATCCAGCGTGCGGTCAAGATCGGCAACCCAGGGCGCAGCGATGAAACTCGTGAGAGATTTGTTTAAAATCCAGCCCGACACTTTCGCGGCGCCAAAGAACAGCGCGATAGCCTGCAGCACGCCAAAGCGCACTTGCGCGCCGTCAAACTCGCCGCCTTCAACCCGACGCGACGCCTGAAGCGGAGAGACGCGCGAGGCCTCGCGCACGAAGCGACGCCCGACCATGAGCGCGATGGCGACGCCCACGATGATGAAGAGGCCAAGAACGCGCGGGTCCTGAATTTTTGCCATCAGCGCAAGCGAGGGCAGGCCGCCGTAGTAGACGAGCAGGGGTAAAATAGTCCCGAACACAGCGCCCGCCACGCCGCCCGCCAGCCCACCGGCGGCGATGGCGATCAGCATCGTGCTTCCTATTAACCGGCCCGGCGCGCCGCGCAGGCGCAAAAGCCCCAGCGTGCGCCGCTCATTGAGCATCAGCAGGCCGGACAAGTTTGCCAGCAGCACGCCGGCCATAAGCAGAAGCGGCAGTGAGACAAGCAGGCTGATCAGCGCAATCTTCTGCGCGATGTCGTTCATGCGGATGAACATCGTGCCAAGGTTGTGGTCCACTGCGGCGGCAGCGGTCTGGTCCTGCACGCCATCGGTGAGCCGGCTGCCCGCCGCGATGATGCGCGTCAGCGAACCCTCAATGTCCCAGCCGGAGACGATGCTGGCGCGATCAAGCTTTGCCAGATGGATGATCTCCGGGAAGTATTCACCCGGGCTGCCGTGAATGTCGGCGTGCCCTTGCTCATGCATGAAGCCGCGCGAAACGGCGTCGAATTTCAGAATGAGCGAAGGGTCCCATGGCAAGACGAGGATCAGGCCCAGCTCTGGCACAAGCGTGGGCGAGCTTGTCTGTTCCAGATACCAGCGGTTGAGTTCGGTCGAGTCGATGCGGATGACGCGCTCGATGCCGGTGCGGATCGTCGTGACGCCCAGCGGATGCTTGTGCTCGGCGTCCACTTCCAGAGTCAGATCCTTGGGCTGCACCACAAGTTCAAATTTCTTGCGGTTCTGCAGCTTCAGGAATGCGTCGCCCATCTGTCCCTTGGAGCCGACGAGAACGACAACGGCTTCGTTGCCTGAAGGCCGAATGTCGGGAGGGATGAGCGTGGGGTCCGTCGCTGTGAGGATAGACAACCAAGGCGTGCGCAATTGCTGGTCATCAATGACCGACATGACGGAGAACGGCGGAATGGTGCGCAGGAAGTAGAGCCGCTCAGCCTGAGCGATGCCGCGCGTCTTCGCCACGTTGTCGTGCACGTTGCCCGCCTGCGGCACGTCCGCCGTCTGATAGACGGAGATGTCCCACGGCATGCGCTTCACCTGGTCGTCGACATAGCGCTGCATGGCGTGCCGCGATGTGACGTTCACTGCGGCAAGCAGGAACACGACGAGAAACGAAACGAGGCAGAAGGTGAGAAACACCCGCTTGCCGATGATGCGGAACAGCGAGGCCAGCAAAGGCCATCCCATCTTCACTTCCATGGCGCGCATGCCTCAGGTCACCTGCTCGATGGCGCCGTCGCGCATATGGTAGACGCGCGGAAATTGCTCCACGACCTTCGGGTCGTGCGAGGCGACGAGAACAGTCTTGCCGCGGCTTGTCGCAAGATCGATCAGCATCGACGAGATGACTTTGGCGTTGTGCGAGTCGAGGTTGCCTGTGGGCTCATCGGCGAGAATGATCGGCGGATCGTTGACCAGCGCCAGGCAAACGGCGACGCGCTGCTGTTCGCCGCCGGAAAGCTCCTCGGGCCGCTTGAAGCCCTTGGCTTTGAGGCCGACGCTGTCGAGCAGGCTTTCCGCCCGCACGCGCCGTTCTTCGGGCTTCACGCCGGCCATCAGCATCGGCAGTTCGAGGTTTTCGAGCGCTGACAGGCTGGGGATGAGATTGAAGAACTGGAACACGAAGCCGACCTTGCGAAGGCGATAAACCTCAAGCTGACGCTCGGTCATCGCCGCAACGTTCTCGCCGCTGACCCAGATCTCGCCGCCGCTCGGACGGTCCATGCCGCCGAGCAGGTTGAGGATCGTCGTCTTGCCGCAGCCTGATGGGCCCATCAGCGCGGCTGCTTCGCCGCCACCGATGGACCAGTTCATTTTCTCAAGCGCGGTGATGCGCGCCGCCTGCGTTTCATAAAACTTGGAGACGCCGTCAAGACGCACCGTGCGGTCGGCTTGCGCCGTCTCATTCGTCATGCCCGTTTACACCCTTAATTCGCGTTCGCGCGTTATGGCTTGAAGTGCGCGTTTGATCCATCCTCGATGCTGTTCGCCCATCTCGTCCAGTAGGCGCCGGGATGTTTCGCGTAATCATCGTAACTGCCCGGCGCGTTGATGCCGGGAAGCGCGGTCACATAATCGCGCGCCAGAATCTGCGAGGGATTGCCATAACGCGAGGCGAGCGCGCGGACGCCCACGTCCTCGAACGCCTTCAGGCCGCCGTGCTCCACAAGCGTCACCCATTGATCGAGTTCGCGGATGCGCACCTGGAACGTGGGCAGCGTGTTATGGTTGTGCATCGAATGGCCCATGGGCAGCGCGTTCTGTTCGGAGAACGCGACTGTTTTCGCGTCCCAGTCGCCCGGCTTGTTAGGCCCCATGGCGACTTCCGTGCCGAAGGCCCAGTGCACGATGCCCGCGACGTTGCGCTCGGACAAATTGATGCCTTCGAGCACTTCGGCAGGATGCTTGAAGTATTTCGGGTTCGTGCCCATGCCCGCTTCATAGAGCCACCAATAGCCGGGCTTGTCCGCCAGCGGCCATTGCTTGTCTTGCGTGCCCGGATAGTTCTGCAAAAGCCGCAGACCTTCGCCGTAAAGCCCGCCGCCCTTGACGTTCGAAATTCGCCCCTTCGTGACTTGAATCTCAAGGCGCGGATGGCTCGCCGCATGGCTTGTTGTCGACGCGATGATGCCGGTCACTTCCGGCTGAACGGGCTTAATGTAATTGCCCGACAGCTTGGGATACTCGATCTTGGAATAAGGGAAGCGGCCCGTTCCCTGAGCAGGGAACATGTAGAGATGGCCCTGCTGATAAACGCCCTCGGACCACGCTTTGGCCTCCTCGGGCGCGACGTTGTAGCCAAACGCCGTGCCTTCAGGGTCGGTGACTTCCACGCGGTCAACGAAGGAGATGGCCTCGATTGTCTTGGTCTCCACCTGACGCCAGACGTCTGACGGGAAGGCGGGCACCTGACTCATCAGGTCGTACAGATCGAAGTAGGTATAGCTGCCGAGATATTTGTCGGCGTGGTGATCGAGCAGGCGGCGTGTATTGCCACGCCCGCCCGAGCGCCAGACAACCCAGTCCACACCGGGGTTCTTGTCGAGCCACCGCACAAGGGCCTTGGGCACTTCCGCGTTGTAGCGCGCCGCCAGCTTGGCGAGTTCGGGATCGTCGATCTTAGGCACAGGCCACGTCGCGGCGAAAAGGTCTGGGTCGTTTTTCTGAACCCACGCGCGGCCTTCTTCGGGCTTGCGCATCAATCCCGTCGTCGTGAAGAAATACTCCAGTTCGCGCTGGCCGTCGGAGATCGTGAACTCGCGCAACGCCGTGCGCACCTTCACAAAGTCTTCCTCGCTGACGCCGAGCAGGTCCCACGTCGTCACGACGATGGCTTTCGCGCCACGTTCTTCGATCGCGCGTTTAAGCGCTTCCTGCACCATCATGTTGGGGCGCGGCTCGCGAACTTCGCCCACCACAATCAGAAGAGTCTTGCCGGGCAGCACGAGCCCCAACGGCGTGCGTCCGCCCGTCTGGCGCACGGCCGCGCGCGCTTGCGGCATCAGTTCTTCAATGGAGGTTGGCTTCTTGAGATAGGACGGAAACGCGGGCGCAGTCACAGCCGCCTGCGGGCCGGGGCCGATCAGCCCCTGTTCCTTGCGGCGCTGGGGCATGTCCGCCGGGTTCCACGGCGCATAGACAATCTTGCGCTGCTCCAGCGGCGCACCGGCCTGCGCGTATGCGCCCGTTGTGAACGTGACCGCGAGGCCGAGCGCGGCGAGCCCGCCGAGCGCTTGTGCTGCAATGACTTTCATGATTCCTCCGCCTTTTCTTTGTTCGTGTTTCGTCAACCGATCATGGCTTGAAATAGGTGTATGTGCCGGCCTCGATGCTCTTCGCCCAGTTCACCCAATGGCGCCGGGGTCGCGGGCGTAGGCGTCATAGCTGCCGGGCATGTTCACGCCAGGCATGGGCGCAATGTAGTCGCGCCGCAGAATGTCGTTGGGGTTGCCATAGCGCGAGGCCAGCGCACGCACGCCAACATCCTCGAAGGAGCCAAGCCCGCCGTGTTCAAGCAGCGTGATCCACTGGTCGAGTTCGCGGATTTTCACTTGCATCGTGGGAAGCAAATTGTGGTGATGCAGCGAATGGCCCATCGGCAGCATGTGCTTTTCGGAGAATTCCTTGCTCTGCGCCGACCATTCGCCAATCTTGTCGGGGCCCATCGCGGACTCGGCGCCAAACGCCCAGTGGATTACGCCCGCGACGTTGCGCTCGGACAGATTGATGCCTTCCAGCACCTCGATGGGATGTTTAAAATACTTCGGGTTGGTGCCCATGCCTGCTTCATAGAGCCACCAATATCCAGACTTCTGGTGGTGCGGCCACTGCATGTCCTGCGTGCCGGGATATTGCTGCAAAAGGCGCATGCCGTCGCCGTAAAGCCCGCCGCCTTTCACGTCTGAAATCTTGCCGTCCTTCACCACGATCTCAATGCGCGGATGCGTGGCCGCGTGGCTCGTTGTTGAGGCGATAATGCCAGACACTTCCGGCAGCACGCCCGGCACGAACTTGCTCGTCATCACGGGATATTCGACGACCGAATAGGGGAAGCGGCCCGTCGCCTGCGCGGGGAACATGTAGAGGTGACCCTGCTGGTAAACGCCAGCGGCCCAGGCCTGCGCCTCGCTTTCCTTGAGGTCGTAGCCGAAGGCCGTGCCCTCGGGGTCCGTCACTTCGGCGCGCTCGACAAAGCCCACCGATTCAATCGTCTTCATTTCGATCTGCCGCCACACGTCGGCAGGAAAAGACGGCACCTGACTCATCAGGTCGTAGAGATCAAGATAGGTGTAATTACCGAGAAACTTCTCGCCATGGTGCTTCATGGCCTTGCGCGTGTTGGGCCGGTTGGCGCCGCGCCACATCACCCAGTCAATCTGCGGATTTTTGTCGAGCCACGCCACGACGGCGTCCGATGAGCGGGCGATGTAATTGTTTGCGATGGCGGATAGCTTCGGGTCGGGAATAACAAGGTCAGGCCACGTGGCCTTGAACAGGTCCGGGTCTTTGTCCTTCACCCATTGGCGGCCCTTCTGGAAGTCCACCATCTGGCCTGTGGTTGTGAAAAAGCTGTCGAGTTCGCGCTGGCCATCGCTGATTGTGTATTCGCGCAGGGCTTCGCGCACTTGCTTGAAGTCGGCCTCGGACAGGCCCATCGCATCCCACATCGTCACGATCTGGATTTTGACGCCGCGCTCTTCCAGACCGCGCTTGACAGCCTCCTGCACCAGCATGTTCGGCCAGGCGTCGCGGATCTCGCCGATGAAGATCACCATGGACTTGCCAGGCAGGGCGAGGCCAAGCGGTGTGCGCCCGCCTGTTTGGCGCGCGGCTGCTCTAGCCTGCGGCATCAGCTCTTCAACCGAACCCGGCTTCTTGAGGTAGGACGGGAAGGCCGGAGGCGGCACGGGGCGCTGCGCGCCGGGGCCCTTCAGGCCCTGTTCCTTGCGCCGTTGCGCCATCGCGTCCGGCGACCAGGGCGCATACGCCTGCTTTCGTTGCTCGATGGAGGCCTGTGGCGCAGGCGTCTGTGCGTAAGAGGAGGCGGCAAACATGGCCGCGATAAACGCGCCCGCGAGGATTTCCTTCATAACGCTTCCTCCCGCCGCGGATCGTATTGTCCGCGTGCTGATCTGCGATCCGCTTCGCGGTTCCGCATTCGATTGGGTCGAGTATAGTGACGCAAAGAGCTGGCTCGCAAGTGATACGTAGGCAATAACTACGGGGGCGGGTCCACAATGTTACAATGTTCGGAGGAACGCATGGGCTGTCGCCCTCTTTTGCTGTCGTCAGTCCTTGTCGCCGCCATGGCGGGCGCAAGCACGATGGCCGCTGCGCATGTGGGTTTCACAAAGCGTCAGGCTCCGCTCGCCTCCACCATCGATTCGATTTTGCGTGTGCCCCATGGTTGCAACGGGTCGCCCACCTTGCGTCTTCGCATGCGCGTGCCCAAAGCCGTGACGGGCGTTCGCCCGCAGCCAAACGAGGGCTGGACCATCACGCAAACTGGCGAGGGTGCGGCGCGCGAAGTGGCGTGGAGCGGCGCTCTTCCTGCCAAGGAGACCGGAAGTTTCGCGCTGTCGATGGATATCGACGCGTCCGTGAAGGCCGGCGAGGTCCTCTATTTCCCTCTCGTGCAGGAGTGCGAGAAGGGCGTGTCGCGCTGGATTGACGTGAAGGGACGCCCCTCGGCCGATGCCCCAGATGATGAAAATCACGACGAGAGCACATCGCCGGCGCCCTCCATCCGGTTTCTCCCGCGCAAATGATGCGGTGGCTGGCCTCGCTTGTTTTTGCTGTCGCAATGCTGGAGCTCTCAAGCGCGGGCGCGTTCGCGCACGCCTATCTGGTTGAGAGCAGCCCTGCGGATGGCGATCTGGTGAAACAGGCGCCCCACGCGCTCGAAGTTTTGTTCAACGAACCTGTGGAAATCGTCACAGCTTCGCTTGTCGGGCCCAGTGGCGAGGTCAACCGGTTGAATGTTGAAAGTGGCAAGCAGGCCCGCGTGCGCATCGCCATGCCGCCGGGCCTGTCCGAGGGCTCGCATCTGGTGAGTTACCGCGTCGTCTCCGACGATGGCCATGTGGTGAGCGGCAGCGTCGTGTTTTCGATTGGCCGCGTGAGCGGTGGAGGCCAAGCCGGTCAGGAGGAGCCGACGATCATCGTCTCCGCGTTATCACCAACTTTGGTGCTGGCCCGGTTTCTTCTTCTGACGGGCATGGCGTTCGGCGTCGGCGCCGTTCTCTTTTCCGCATTCTTGACGCCGGTGGGGGCTGCGCGCGGACTTGTCCTGTGCGCGCTTGCGATCGCCGGGGTCGCAGCGTTTTTTTCCATCGGGCTTCAGGGCGCAGATGCGCACGGGCAGGGGCTCGCCGCCCTGAACGACCGCGCCATGTGGCGGTCCGGCTTGCGTCTGCCGCAAGGCGTCGGCGCGTTGATCGCGCTCGCGGGTCTTGCATTTGCGGCGGTTGGCTTGTTCGCGAAGGGGCGTGCGACGCGTCCTCTTGCGCTGCTCGCGCTCGCCTTGTGTGCGCTGTCTCTCGCGTGGGCGGGCCATGCGCGCAGCTGGCGCCCGGAAGGCGTCATGCAGGGTCTTGCGATTCTGCATGTGATGAGCGCCATCTGCTGGGCGGGCGCGCTGGCGCCATTGGCCGCCGCTTCAGTACGGAAAGACTTTGCGCCTGTGCTGCAGCGATTTTCAGCTTTCTCCGCGCCGGTCTATCTTGCGTTTCTCGCCAGCGGCGTTGCGCTTGCGACCACCCAGTTTTTCGGGCCCCGCGAGGTCTTTGCAACCGCGTGGGGCATGGCGCTGGCCGCCAAACTAGCTGTCGTGGCAATTGTCACGCTCTTTGCAATTCTCAATCGCACGCTCTTTACGTCCGCCGTCATCGATGGGGACGCTTCGGCGCTCAAGCTGCTGCGGCGGTCCATCCGCCTGGAGGCCGCGTTCGCGCTCGCCATTTTCGCAGCGGCGTCCTTATGGCGCATCACGCCGCCGCCGATTTCGCTTGGCGCGCCAAACGAGCGCGCCTTTCAGATTCACATCCACGGCGTGCAGGCGATGGCGAGCATGACAATCCGTCCCGCGCGCGTCGGGCCAGTTCAGATTCGCATTGAGCCCAAGGCGATTGATCTATCGCCGCTGCGTGTTCAGGAGATCGACCTGTTCCTGACGCCGGACGCTCCCGACATTGCGCCCATTCAGCGCAAAGCGCGGCTCGTGTCGGGCCCCAATGTCTGGGAGGTGGAGGGCGTCACCGTGCCGGCGCCCGGCGTGTGGCGCATCCGGGTCGATCTTCTCATCGACGATTTCGACCGCACGCGCCTCGACGCCGTGATCTCGCTGCGACCCTGATTATTTCGCCGTCCGGCAGTCGAGCGCGATTGTCGTGGCGAGTTTTGAGCCAAAGTTGGCGGCTAGCTGGTTCGTGCGCAAGGAATCGTCGAGCTGGCGAGCGTCGTTTGCGTCGAGCGGGCCTGCGCGCAAAAGCTGGTGCGTGCAGCGGGCAGGGCCGCGCACCCGCACGCCATCCTTTACAGAAACAGCCACAACGTATTGCGGATCGAAGACCTGCACATTGACCCTGTCCGCCGCCCCGCCAATCGCCCGCAAGGTCACGGTGAACGCGAGGCGAAGCCGTCCGTCATCAAAGGTTGCGCGGGCCTGCTGCGCGCCTGTCGCCTGCAGATCGTGCCCCTCCGCCGCTGCCTTCGTGAAGTAATCCACATCATCGAGCTTCTCGATAATCGCGTCGGCGACCTTGGCCAGCGCGGTCTCGGTGGGCGCTCCATTGGTTCTTGGCAGGCCCTGCATCGCGAAGGCTGAATACATGTCGTCGAACATCCAGTCGTACCTGATGGCGCGCAGGTCGCCGTCCTCAGCGACCTCCAGCTCCATGTCGACGTCGACAAAAACATGGGGATGCGCGTGTGCTGGCGGCTGAACCGCCACAAGCGTCATCAGTCCTATTGCGGCAAGGCCCTTGCGCATTTTTTCCCCGCGCCAGAATCGCCGACAAGAAGCGTAATACAATGGCTCGTTCTTCCCAGACTAAGCTGCTCAGCCTGGCGTTGCAATTATCAGCCCGGCCGCTATGTTGCGCAACCTTACCGCCGTGACTAGAGCGCGTTGACATTCATCGTGTCCAAATATGCGCGCTGACGATTGATAGCATGGACATGAATGCTCTCGGTGTTTGTTCGTAGCGCGTTGCGATGCGCCTGAAGTGTTTGAGCTTCAGGAAGA
>CANMLK010000096.1 GCA_947498445.1 Beijerinckiaceae bacterium | reverse complement strand
AGCCGCCGATGTGGGTGCATCTGCTGATCTTCGCACCCATGACATTGATCGTGTGCCTTGGCATCCTGCGCCCGCTGAAGGGCCTGCTCGTGGCGATGCAATACACCAACAAGGCCGAACAGGGACGGCTGCACGACAAATGACGAGCGCGGCGCAATCGCGCACGACCAATTGGCGCGGGCTCATCGCGCCCGGCCTTGTCACGCTGATAGCGCTGACTATTCTCGTTTCCCTTGGCGTCTGGCAATTGCGTCGTCTTGAATGGAAAGACGGCCTGATCGGGCGCATGCAATCGCGTATTCACGCTGCGCCGCAGCCCCTCCCCGCGCGCGAGATGTGGCCGAAACTGCAATTGGTCGACTACGAATATTTGCGCGTCATCGCACGCGGCGTGTTCGAGCACGAGTATGAGACTGTCGTGTTCCATGCGGGCGGCGATGGCGTGCTGGAGGCCGGGTGGCTGGTGATGACGCCGCTGCGGCTTCCATCCGGCGCCCGCATCATCATCAATCGCGGTTTTGTGCCGATGGCGTTGCAGGAGCCCGCCACGCGCGCCGCCGGGCAGCTTGCGGGCGAGACGCAGATCACCGGCCTGCTGCGCGCGCCCGAGCCGCGCAATGTCTTCACGCCCGCGGACAAGACGGATAGCCGCGCCATGTTTGTGAAAGACCCCGCCGCCATCGCCGCGCGTTTTGCGCTGGAGGGCGTCGCGCCGTTTCTGATTGACGCCGACGCATCGGCTGCGCCGGGCGGCTGGCCGAAAGGGGGGCAAACGACGATGTCGATCCCCAACAATCATTTTTCCTATGCGCTGACGTGGTTCGGCCTCGCGATCACGCTGGTTATCGTGTTCGGCCTGTTCGCCGTGCGGCGGCTGCGCGGCAGCTGATCTAGAGGCGTTTTTTCCACGTCACCATCGCGACCGCCACGACGACCAGCGCCATGCCGACGAAGGATAGTGCGGCGAGCTTCTCATCGAAGATCAGCCACGCCAGCAGGGCTGTGGTCGGTGGCACGAGGAAAAACAGGCTGGCGACTTCCGCCGCCGCGCCGCGCCGAATCAGCACCAACAGAACCGTGATGGTGCCGACCGACAGCACGAGACACAGCCAGCCCAGCGCGAAGATGAAAGACGGCGTCCACTCGACGCGGAAACCTTCGAGCGCAGCAAGGGGCAGAACAACAATCGCCGAGGCCGCAAATTGCACGATGGAGCCGGTGCGCAAATCCATCGCGCCGCCAAACTTCTTCTGCCACAGCGTGCCCGCCGTCATGAAGACAACCGACATGAACGAGCAAAACATGCCAAGCGGCGTGCCGAGCCCCAACCCCAGCTTTTCCCAGACAACCAGGATGACGCCCAGAAAGCCCAGGCCAAGGCCCGCCCATTGGCGCGCATTGACCCGCTCGCCCAAAAACGGCGCAGCGAAGACCGCCGTGAGCACTGGCTGAAGGCCCGCCATCAGCGCGCCAACGCCCGCCTCAACGCCAAAGGAAAGCCCGGCGAAGACCGCGCCGAGATAGCCTGCGTGCACGAGCACCCCGCCGATTGCGATGGGCAAAATAGCACTGCGACTTGGCCATGGCGCGCGCCAGATAATCGCGAGCGGCAGAAGCAGCGCGATGACGATAAGAAAGCGATACAGCAAGAACGTGAACGGCGCGGCGGATTGCAAACCGAGCTTGCCGCCGATGAAGCCCGTTGACCAGAAGAGCACGAAGATCGCGGGCATGGAGGCGTAAAGCAACGCCATGCTGCGCGTGTCCTGAGGGGAATTTTTGTCGGTCATTACTTATACCCGCCGAACTCGGTCCATCGTCCGCGCCCGTCATACGCGGGCGTGATCCGCGTATGACGGGTTTGGCGCTACCCTCAGAGAAAATTATTCGGCCACACGATGCTGCGCCACATGTGCGAGGCGGGTGAGGCGTCAAAGCCAAGGCCGTCTTCGGGCTGACGGAAGCAACGGCCGATGATGTCCTCGAATTGCTCGATCTGGACGTTCATGTCCGGGTCGAACGAATAAAGATCGTTTGTCGTGACAAGCCGCGCCGCCTCGTACCATTTGTGATTGCGCGCGAACTGCGCATCGCGCGCAACGTAGGCGGGCGGCGCATATTCCTCGCCAAAAGCGCGCGTATAAAGTTCGGGATATTCGTAGCCATAGGCGGCGTCTGGATAGAAGCGCAGCGCCTGATGATATTGCACGGCGAAGGCCGTTTCCTCGTCCACGTAAGGCGCGATGAGTTGCGCGCCGTAATAGCCGTGGTCGCAGCGCACATGCACCACCACGGCAATATCATGCAGCAGGCAGGCCAGCACCAGCTTGTCGGGAAGTCCGTTCTTCATGGCGAGCGCCGCGCTTTGCAACAGGTGCGTTCCGGCCCGCTTGTTGAGCAGCACGCGCTTGCGGAAATAATCCATCAGCGTCGGCTTGGCGGGCATTACGGAGAGGCGCGGCTCCTCGTGCATATAGTACTGGCCCTGCGAGCCCTGGAACCCGCCCGCCGCATGTTGGCCAACCCGGGCGAAAAAGGGCGTCATGGACTGGCGGTCAAGCAGCGACATGAAGCTTTCTTCCAGCAGGTCGTCCTTTTGCTGCTGGGTCATCTGCGGCGTCACGCCGGCGGCGGCGATGCGCAGCGCCTCAGCGACAAGTTCCTCCTGGGTCATGTTCATTTTCTCCGGCGGAAGCGCGCGTGTCCGGGTCGTCAACTGCGCCTGCGCCAGCTATACAGCCTTTGCGGGCGAACCTGCCAGTCAAACGGCGCCCACCGGAGTGAAGCATGCCGGACCTCGTGCAATTGGGCGACGATCTTCGCAAGATTGACCGTCTCATCATGGATCTCGTCAAACGGCGCATGGACGTCTCGCAACTTGTCGCGCAGGAAAAGCAGCGCACGGGCGGGCTGATGTATCGCCCGCTGATCGAGGACCAGCGCATTGCGGGCATTGGCGATCATGCGCGCAGCATCGGGCTGAACCCGCACATGGCCCGCGCGATGCTTTATTTTCTGATCGCCGAATCCTGCAAGGAGCAGACAATCTTGCTCGAATCGCAGGCCGGCGCCGCCCCGCGCCCCGAGGCCGAGCGGCTCAAGGACAATCTCCTGCGCCTGACCGAGCAGGTCGCGGGCCGTTATGACGAGCGGGACACGGGATCGAAATTCGCCAGCCAGCTTTACGCGTCCTACGAGGCTGAGCTTATCTCTCGCGAGGCGGAGCGCGTGACGGATCGCGGACTTGCGCTTGATCTTGGATGCGCCACCGGGCGCGTTGCGCTGGAGCTTGCGGGCGTGTTCGAAAACGTCGCGGGTTACGATGTCAGCGCGCATATGGCGGAGGCGGCGCGCGCCAAGGCGGCGCAGCGCGGCATCGCCAACGCACGCTTTGCCACGCTTGATCTGGACGAAGCGAAACTGCCCGAGGCCGACGGCGCAGCGTCTTTCCTCGTGATGAATCTTGGCACCGCGAGCGACGTATCGAACCTGCCGCATGTGCTGGGCGAGATCGCGCGGGTGCTGAAGCCCGGCGGGCGGTTCTTCCTCACGTTCTACAACGCGGATGCGCTGCTTTATAAAATGGGCTTCCTGCCGTGGGTCGCGAGCCTTGAGGCGGTGGTGAACCCCTACACGATGTGCCTCGACGTGAAGATTGGCGACATGCTGGCGCCCGTTCACGCGCAGCTTTATTGCGAAAGCGACGTGCGCGCGGCATTGCCAACGGCGCTTGTCGTCGATCACGTCACAAGCTTCCCGGAAATCGCCGCAATTCTGCCCGACGAAGTGCTGGCCGACGCCAAGGTCCGCGCCTCCATCGACCGGCTGGACCGCGAGCTGGCCAAGGGGGCCGAAGGGCGCGGCGGGGCCTATCTCATCGTGCGCGGCGCCAAAGGCTAAGCTGCTACTGCGATGGCGCAAATTGCAAACAGGTGACCTGAGCCCCCGGCTGCGCTAGACAACGCGCCAATTCTCCAGACAACGAGCACACGGCCTTGCGTTACATCTCAACTCGCGGCGAAGCCCCGGTTCTCTCGTTCACCGACGCCATGCTGGCCGGGCTGGCGCGCGACGGCGGTCTTTACATGCCGGAGAGCTTCCCGGAACTCTCCGGCACTGAAATCGCAGGCTTTGCCGGCCAGTCCTACTGGCGGGTGGCCGAGCGTGTAATTGGCGCGTTCGTCGGCGACGAAATTGCGCCCGCCGCCTTCCGTCACATGCTGGAAGAATCCTACGCCACCTTCCGGCATCCGGCGGTGACGCCGCTGACGCAGATCGGCGACAATCTCTTCGTGCTCGAGCTTTTCCACGGGCCCACGCTCGCCTTCAAAGATGTGGCGATGCAATTGCTCGCCCGCATGATGGACCATGCGCTGAAAACACGCGGCGAGCGCGCAACCATCGTCGGCGCCACATCCGGGGACACGGGCGCAGCGGCCATTGAGGCCTTCCGCGGTCTTGAGCAGGTCGACGTCTTCATCATGTATCCGCACCAGCGCGTGTCGGACGTGCAGCGCCGCCAAATGACGGGCGTTGAAGCGCACAACATCCACACCATCGCGCTTGAAGGCACGTTCGACGATTGCCAGTCGATCCTGAAGGGCCTGTTCAACAATCACGCCTTCCGCGACGGGCTCGCCTTGTCGGGCGTGAACTCGATCAACTGGGCGCGCGTTGTCGCGCAGACGGTGTATTATTTCACCAGCGCCGTGGTGCTGGGCGGGCCGCACAGGCCAGTTTCCTACGCCGTGCCCACCGGCAATTTCGGCGACATTCTCGCCGGGTGGATCGCCAAGCGCATGGGGCTTCCCATGGATCGGCTGGTGATCGCCACGAACGAGAACGACATTCTCGCCCGCACGCTGGATACGGGCGTCTATGAGGTGACGGGCGTCATGCCCACGACCTCGCCGTCCATGGACATTCAGGTGTCGTCGAATTTCGAGCGGCTGCTGTTTGACGCCTGCGGGCGCGATGCGGCGCTTGTGCGCCAGTTGATGAACAGCCTGAAACAGGGCGGACGATTTGAAGTGCCCGCCGGACCGCTGGCCATGATCCGCGACGATTTCGACGCTTACCGTACCGGCGAGACCGGCACGCGCAAGGAGATCGAGCGCGTGCACAAGGAATGCGGCGTGCTGATTGATCCGCACACAGCGGTGGGCGTTCACGCCGCGCGCAAGGCGCTGGCCAAGGCGCCGAACGTCCCTATGGTCGTGCTGGGGACCGCCCATCCCGCCAAGTTCCCGGACGCCGTCACGGCGGCGGTCGGCTCCGCCGCGCCACTGCCGCCCCACCTTGCGCAATTGATGGCGGCGCGCGAACATTTCACAGTGCTGCCCAACGATCAGACCGCCGTCGAGCGTTTCGTCAGAGAGCGGGCGCGCGCGGCCAAGGCCTGACGGGCGGCAAAGACGGGCGGCCTGGAGGGACGGCAAGGAGGGGCGTAGAGATCGCATGGCGCTGTTTGGGATTGGCGCGAACTCGGAAGAGATCAATTTCATTCGCGGCGATGGGTTTTACCTGCGCCCGGGAGAAATGCGCGATCACCAGCAATGGTCCGATCTGCGCGAGCGCAGTCGCGTCTTTCTGTCGCCATGGGAGCCGGTATGGCCAGCTGATGACCTGACGCGGCCTGCATTTCGCCGCCGCCTGCGCCGCAATGCTGAGGAAATCGAGCAGGACGAGGCTTACCCCTTTTTCCTGTTTCGCGAGAGCGATCATGCCCTGATTGGCGGGCTGACGCTGGGGCAGATCCGGCGCGGCGTCGCGCAGGCGGCCACGCTGGGCTATTGGATGGGCGTGCAATACGCGGGCAAGGGCTACATGTCGCAGGCCGTGCGGGCCACGGTCGCCCACGCCTTTGGCCCCATGCGGCTGCACCGGGTCGAGGCGGCGTGCATTCCCACCAACACATCGTCCGCCAAGCTGCTGGAGCGCTGCGGTTTTATTCGTGAGGGCTATGCACGCGCCTACCTGCGCATCAATGGCGCCTGGCAGGATCACATCCTTTTTGCGCTTTTATCGACGGATTCCATCCTGCAACGCCGCCCCGAGGCAGGTTAATCACGTGAGCCGGGGCGCGCAGCCTTGCCCGGAGCGGCGTCTGGTCTTACCAATCACATTTCCGACACGGTCGAAGTTCAGGGCTTCGGCGTTGCGGGCGCCGGATCGGAAGGCGTAAGCGAATTCGAGAAACCGGGGCTCGAACCATGAGAACGGCGGCTCTTCTTCCGTGCCGGGCCGGCGCCTCCCATCGACTAATGGCGCTCGCCGCCGAGACGACAGGAAAATTGTGCGTCGGCTGATCCATCTTCTTTTGGCGATACTGACCCTCGCGGGCGCGATGACGCCGGCGTTCGCAGTGGATTCCATTCGCGTTCCATTGGACGCGCGCGCCATCGACCTGACGCGCGCCATTGATCGCTATTCCGGTCAGGGCGACCGCCTGCAGGTTTCAACTGCGCCCGGCGTCGACGGCATCGTGCGCCGCATCGAAGTGTCGGCCCGCGAAACCGGCACGCAGCCGGCCTGGATCGTGTTCGCGCTCACCAACGACACGAACGAGCAATTCGACCGGCTGATCGTCGCGCCGCATTTCAGATTATCTGGCTCGGGCGTGATCTGGCCGGACCTTGGCTCATCGCGCATCGCGGCGATTACGGCCAGTCAGGGCTTCCCGCCCGAACGCGAGGACAGTGCGGAAGCGGACGTGTTTCGCCTGACGCTCGATCCCGGCGCGACCGTCACCTACGTCGCCGAATTGCGCACGCCCGACCTGCCGCAAATCTATCTGTGGGAGCCGGACGCCTACCGCGACAAGGTCGCCAATCTCACGCTCTACAAGGGCATTGTAATCGGCGTTGCGGGTCTGTTGGCGCTGTTCCTCACCATTGTCTTCGTCGTGAAGGGCGCTGTGATCTTTCCCGCCGCTGCGGCGCTTGCATGGGCGGTGCTCGCCTACGTTTGCATCGATTTCGGGTTCTGGAACAAATTGTTTGGCGTGGAGGGCGAGGCCGACCGCGTCTGGCGGGCGGGCGCGGAGGCCATCCTTGCCGCGACACTGCTGGTGTTCCTGTTCGCCTATCTCAATCTCAACCGCTGGCATGTGCGCGCCTCTCATGTGGCCGCTGTCTGGCTGGCGTTTCTGGTCGCGCTGGTCGCGCTGGCCGTTTACGACGCGCCCGTTGCAGCGGGCGTCGCGCGCATCTCGCTGGCGGCGATTGCAGCCGCCGGTTTCGCGCTCGTTCTGTACCTGGCGCTGCATGGCGTCGAGCGGGCGGTCATGCTCATCCCGACATGGTTCCTGCTGCTCCTGTGGCTGACCGCGGCCGGGTTGACGGTGACAGGCACGCTGCATCACGACCTTGTCGCGCCCGCGCTCATTGGCGGGCTTGTGCTGATCGTGATGCTGATCGGCTTCACTGTGATGCAGAACGCCTTCGCGGGCTCCGGGCTCGCCCACGGCGGCGTCTCGGACGGCGAGCGCCGGGCGCTGGCGCTCATCGGCTCGGGCGACATCGTGTTCGACTGGGACGTGACGGCGGACCGCATCTACGTCAGCCCGGAAGCTGAGAACAGCCTGGGCCTGAAGCGCGGCTCTCTGGAAGGGGCGGCCGCAAGCTGGCTGGAGGCGATCCATCCCTTTGACCGCGACCGCTATACGACGTGTCTCGACACGGTGCTGGAACAGCGGCGCGGACGCATCAATCTAGATTTTCGCCTGCGTGCAGCCGATGGGCATTACCTCTGGTATTTCCTGAAGGCCCGGCCAGTTGTGGGCGCCGATGGCGAAGTCATTCGCGTTGTGGGCACGCTCTCGGACGTGACTGAAGCACGGACCTCCGAAGAGCGCATGCTGCATGACACCGTGCGCGACAACCTCACCGGGTTGCCAAACCGCGAAATCTTCTTTGACCGGCTCGACATTGCTCTTGAGGTCGCGCGCGCGAACCGCGACGAGCGCCCAACGGTCATCGCGATCGACATCGACCGCTTCCGTCAGGTGAACGAGGCCATCGGCAGGCCGGGCGGAGATTCGATCCTCCTCACGATCGCACGGCGGCTGCTGCGTCTCCTCCACACACAGGATACGCTGGCGCGCGTGTCGAGCGATAAATTCGCGATGATCGTGCGGTCGGAAAGCGACCCGCAGGCGATCATCGCCATCGCCGAGGCGGTGCGCAAAACCCTGCTCACGCCGATCACGTTCAATGATCGCGAGGTCGCGATCACTGCGTCTGTCGGCATAGCGCTTTACGATGCCAATCTGCATCAGCAACGCGACGACATGCTGAAGGACGCGCTTGTCGCGACCGCGCACGCCAAGAAGAGCGGCGGCAACCGCGTCGAGTTTTTCCGCGCAGGCATGCGCACACATCATTCAGATCGCCTTTCACTCCAGGCCGATCTGCAACGTGCGCTTGATCGCGGCGAAATGAACGTCATGTTTCAGCCCATCGTGCGGCTCGAAGACCGCACAATCGCGGGCTTTGAAACGATGCTGCGGTGGGATCACCCGCGCTTTGGACGCCTCAGTCCCGTTGACTTTGTGCCGATGGCCGAAGAGGCGGGACTGATCATCGAGTTGACGCTGTTTGCGCTTGAGCGCACGGCGCGTGAACTTGCGGCATGGCAACGCGCGCTTGATGTTGTGCCGCCGATCTTCGCCAGCGTTGATCTGCCCTCGCGCCAATTGCTGCGGCACGATCTGCTTCATGATGTGAAGGGCGTCATTACGCGTTCGGGCGTGCTGCCGGGAACATTGAAGCTTGAAATCGGCGAGCGCCTCCTGATGGAGAACCCGGAGTATTCGGTTCAGATCCTGGAGCGTCTGCGCGAATTGGGCGCCGGGGTTTGTCTTGATGAGTTTGGCGCCGGCTCAACGTCGTTTTCGTATTTGCAGCGCTTCCCATGCGACATGGTGAAAATAGATCGCGGCCTTGTGCGGCCTGAGACCTCGGGACGGCGTCCGCCCATCCTTCGCTCGCTCGTTCTGCTCGCGCGCGATCTGGGGATGGATGTTGTCGCGGAGGGCGCAGAAACGGAAAGCGACACGATTGAGCTTTTCCAGCTCGGCTGCGAATTCGCGCAGGGCTACGCGTTCGGCAATCCGCTCACCGCCATTGACGCGCGTCGGCTTGTCGGCGCCGCGCCCGACCACGCGGAAGCCAAAGCGAGCTAGAGGGGACTACGCGTGGCCCGCATCGCTCACGAGCAAGGCGGGATCCACGCCGAGCTTGCGCAACGCGCGGTCGTATTTCGAGGCGTGGTCCTCATCGAACACAAGGCTCTCGTCGGCTGCGCAGGTGAGCCAGCCATTTTGCTGGATTTCCTGTTCAAGCTGACCGCCCGCCCATCCGGCATAGCCGAACGCCAGCACGGCGCGACGGGGGCCCTGCCCGGCAGCAAGCGCGCGCAGAATATCGACGGTCGCCGTCAGCGAAACATCCTGATTGATCGTCAGCGTCGCGGACGAGGCGTGATAGTCGGGAGAATGAAGTACAAAGCCGCGGCCACGTTCGACCGGCCCGCCCCGCAGCACCGGCACATCGCCAACACGCGAAGGAAGGCTGATCGCGTCACCTTCCCCGATGACATCAAGCTGAACCAGCAATTCAGGGAATTTGAGGCTGCGCGACTTCTTGTTGACGATGATGCCCATCGCCCCGTCCTCGGAATGCGCGCACAAGTATATGAGGGAGCGCGCAAAACGCTGATCGACCATGGTCGGCATGGCGATCAGCATTTGCCCTTCCAGGCGTCCTGCTTCGGCTGAGCTTGTGAGTAGGTCGGACATGTTCATACCATTGAAGGTAAGGCGGTCCCCGTGCGTGAACAAGACGCGTTCTGCGGTCACGGAATCGTTTCTGGCGACCGAAGGCGCGGTTAGCTATATGAAGCGCATGAATTTTTCATTTTTCCGAACATTCCCAGCGCGTTCTGGCCCAGCGCTTATTGGCGCGGTCGCAGCGATGGCGCTGCAGCTGGCTGCCTACCCTGCGCGCGCGCAGCAAACGCGCGAGCCGGGGGCATCCGCCTGGGCGCCGTCGCCAAAGTCGCGGGCGCGGCTCGTCTCGGCCGGTCCGCTGGAGAACGGGATTTATCGCGCCGGCGTCGAAATCGCCCTTGATGGGAACGCCCTCACCTACTGGCGCAACCCCGGCGACGCTGGCGTGCCTCCCGAGTTTGATTTCACCGGCTCGACCAATCTCGCCAAAACTGAAATCACCTATCCCGCGCCCGAGCGCCACGATGAGGACGGGTCTGAGGTCTTCGGATGGCGGCGCAGCGTCATCTTCCCGCTTCAGATTGCGCCCACCGACCCCACTAAGCCCGTGGCCGTGACGCTGGCGCTGCGGTATGCGGCCTGCGAAAAAATCTGCATTCCCTCCGATGGGCGGATGGAGCTGACTTTTGCCCCCAAGGCGGCCGCATCGCCGCAAGCTGAGCGCATTGCGCAATGGGCTTCGTTGGTTCCGCGCCCCGCAGCGCAGGCCGACGCAACGTTCGATCTGGAAAGTGTCGTGGGCGCGGCCAAACCGCAGTGGCGCGTGCGTATCTCGCCGCCGGAGGCGGGGAGCGATCTTTTCGCGGAAGGCGCCGACGGCTGGTTCTTCGATACGCGGGCGATCGCAGGGGGCGGCTTCAAGCTGGTGCTGGCCGAGCGCCCCGCGGGGTCGGCAAACATGACCAGCATCAGACTGACATTGCGCCGCGCGTCGGGTGCGGTAGAGTTTGAAACGAAACTCGACGCGGGCGACGTGACGCCCTAAATGTCGATGTTGAGAGCCGCAGGCTCGAGCATGCAAACATATTCCAGGGAGAGTTGAATGATTAAAGTCGGCGATAGCTTGCCCAGCGCTACGTTTAATATGATGACGGCGGAAGGCCCCAAGCCCCGCACCACCGAGGAAGTTTTCGGCGGCAAGAAGGTGGTGCTGTTTGCGCTGCCCGGCGCTTTCACGCCAACCTGCTCCAACAATCACGTCCCCGGCTTCCGCGACAATGCGGATGCGCTGAAGGCCAAGGGCGTCGACTCAATTGTCGTCACGTCCGTGAACGACGCTTTCGTGATGGGCGCATGGCAGAAGGCGCAGTCCTGCGAAGGCAAGATCGACTTCCTTGCCGACGGCAGTGCGAAATTCGCCAAGGCTCTCGGGCTTGAACTCGACCTCACCGAGCGCGGCATGGGCGTGCGTTCGCGCCGCTATTCGATGCTGGTGGAAGACGGTGTTGTGAAGACGCTGAACATCGAGGAAGGCCCCGGCGCAGAAGCCTCCGGCGCCACGACGATGCTCGGTCAGGTTTGATCTGATCTCACTTTTATTGCGCAGACATCACGCCCGGCTCAGCCGGGCGTTTTGCATTTCACTTCTTGAACGGCGCCATGCCCTGCCGCGCAAGCTCATCGGCGCGTTCGTTCATTTCATGGCCCGCGTGGCCTTTCACCCAATGCCACGTCACTTGATGACGTTGGGCGGCGGCGTCAAGTTGCTGCCAGAGATCGACATTCTTCACCGGCTTCTTGTCGGAGGTCTTCCAGCCGTTGCGCTTCCAGCCGTGAATCCAGCCCGTCACGCCGCCCTTCACGTATTGTGAATCGGTATGCAGATCGATCTCGCAAGGGCGCTTGAGCGCTTCGAGCGCCATGATCGCAGCCGTCAGCTCCATGCGGTTGTTGGTGGTGAGTTGCTCGCCGCCGCACAAATCCTTCTCGTGAGCGTCCCATGTGAGAATGGCGCCCCATCCGCCCGGTCCGGGATTTCCCGAACACGCGCCGTCTGTCCAGATCACAATTTTGCTCATCGCTTGCTCATTGCCGCTCATCGCATGTAGCCGTAATCGCGGGCGCTGCTCGCCTGCTGATGGAAGCGCAGCTTCTTGAGGTATTCGACGGGGTCTTTTTTCTTCACCAGCGCGCCATCGGTGGGCGCCACCCAGTCCACGAGGCGCGTCAGCAAGAAGCGAAGCGCCGATCCGCGCGCGAGAAGGGGCAACGCATCGACTTCGGCCCGACTGAGCGGGCGGGCGCGCGCGTAGGCGTCGATCAGCGCCATGCCCTTCGTCACGTTGAACGAGGCGTCCTGTTCAAAACACCAGGCGTTGAGGCAGATGGCCAGATCGTAAGCAAAGAAATCGTTGCAGGCGAAGTAGAAGTCGATGAGGCCGGACAACGCGCCGCTGAGAAAGAAGACGTTGTCGGGGAAGAGATCAGCGTGAATGACGCCGGCAGGCAGGTCTTTCGGCCAGTTCGCGTGCAGATACGCCAGCTCGTTCGCGAGCGCGATTGCAAGACCCGGCGCAACTTTATCTGCGCTGGCCTGCGCATCACGGCTCAGCGCCGACCAGCCCTCAAGCGACAGCGCATTGGGACGCGACAGGCCAAAATCGGCGCCCGCGCTGTGCAGCCGCGCGAGCGCGTCGCCCACCATGGCGCAATGGCGCGCGTCGGGACGACGCACGGACATGCCTTCCAGAAAGGTGACAAGCGCCGCCGGCCTGCCGCCAAGTCGCCCCAGCGCGTCGCCCTTGGCGTTGTGCACAGGCAGTGGGCATGTGACGCCACGACCCGACAGATGCTCCATCAGGCCCAGAAAAAAGGGCAGATCGCCCTGCGCCACGCGCTTTTCATAAAGCGTGAGGATGAAATGCCCGCGCTCCATGTGCAGCAGGTAATTGGTGTTCTCGACGCCTTCCGCGATGCCCTTGCAGGACATGACGGGCCCGAGATCGTAGCCCGAGAGAAAGGCCGCGAGTTCGTCGTCGCTGACTTCTGTGTAGACGGCCATGGGTTGATTCCGCGCGGGGCTAGCGTTGGTGTTAGCCACGCGTTGGCGCGGGGTCAAACGGGCGTGCGTTTTGGCGAACGGCGCCGGGCTGCTAGCGTGTGCGCAGCCTTATGTTCTCAGCCCTCGCCGCCTCAGCCTGGATTATTTTCACCCTGTCCGCTTCCGCCGCCCAGACGGCGCGGAACGCGATGCAGCGCGACCTGATCCGTGACCTTGGGGCGGCGGGCGCGACTCACGTCCGCTTTCTGTTCAGCCTGCCGTTCATCGCCGCGCTGTTCGCGTTTGAAACCCTGGCGCTGGGCATGGAGCCGGCGCCCGTGCGCGCGATCACGATCTACTGGATCGCGGGCGGGGTCGTATCGCAGGCGCTCGCGACGGCGCTGATGTTGCTGGGGATGCGCAACCGCTCGTTCGTGGTGATGACCGCCTACACGAAGATTGAACCGCTCGTCATCGCGATGTTCGGGGCGGCGTTTCTGGGCGAACGGCTTGGGTGGAGCGCGACCAGCGCCATCGTCGTGGCGACGCTGGGCGTGACGATTATTTCGTGGCCAGCGTCGCAAACCAAGGGGACCGAAAGCGCTGCGCGCGACTGGCGGCCAGCTGCGCTCGGCCTTGGCGCGGGCGTGCTCTTTGCGATGTCGGCGACATGCTATCGCGGCGCGCTGCTCGACATGGGCGATCATCCGGTGGCGATGAAGGCGACGACCGCGCTCATCATTGGCCTGTCGATCCAGTCAGCGCTGATCCTCGCATGGTGTCTGGCGTTCGATCGCGCCACGCTGCGGGCGATCCGGCGCGACTGGCGCCGCTCGCTGTTCGCCGGTTTCATGGGCGCGCTCGCCTCGCAATTCTGGCTGATGGCCTTCGCGCTGGCGAACGCAGCCAGCGTGCGCACGCTCGCGTTGCTGGAAGTGCTTATGGCGCAGGCGGTTTCGCGCAGATTGTTCAAGCAGAGCACCAGCCCGCGCGAGCTTGTCGGCATGGCGCTGTTGCTTTGCGGGATCGCGTTGTTGCTGAATGCGCAGCGGTGATGGCGTTACCCTCGTCATGCGCGAATCCGCGCATCCAGGCTATCGCTCGCATCGACTTGCTGCGGTGTTGGATACGCGGGGGATCCCCGGATCAAGTCCGGGGACGCGTATGACGGCTGACTATACCCTCTCGCGCAATTCGCGCGGCAGCGGGAAGAACACGTCTTCTTTTGCGGTCGTCACCGTTTCAATCGTCACATCGTAGCGTGCGCGAAACGCGTCGATGATCTCATCCACCAGCACTTCGGGGGCGGAGGCGCCCGCCGTGACGCCGAGGCTGGCAACGCCGTCCAGCGCTGCAAAATCAATCTCGGCGGCGCGATGCACGAGAAGCGCTGTGGGGCAGCCGTA
>CANMLK010000095.1 GCA_947498445.1 Beijerinckiaceae bacterium | reverse complement strand
TTCTATGTCGATTTCCGCCGGAGTTAGCCACGCCCCCGAGGCATCGCGGTACGTCTCATGAACGACCATGCCTTGCGTAAAAAGGCCCTTGAAAGGCTCGGATATTCCGACGTGGCCAACGGCCTTCATCGCGCGGGTGAAAAATCGCGAATAAAGAAGGTGTAAAATCGCATGCTCAATGCCGCCGATGTACTGATCGACGGGCAGCCACGCGTCTACTGCGCTGCGCGTAGTGGGGCTCGAGGCGTTAAATGGGTCGGTAAATCTGGCAAAATACCAGGATGAGTCCACAAACGTGTCCATCGTGTCCGTTTCGCGACGGGCCGGCTTGCCGCATGAGGGACAAGACACTTTTTTCCAGGTCGGATGCCGCTCAAGCGGATTCCCCGGACGGTCGAAGGTGACGTCTTCTGGAAGCACAACGGGGAGTTGATCATCAGGTACGGGTACGCCTCCGCAGTCATCGCAATGGATGATCGGGATCGGACATCCCCAGTATCGTTGCCTTGAGACGCCCCAATCGCGCAGTTTGAAGTTCACTTGCCTTTTTGCCTGAGGGAGACCGTTTACTTCGGTCACTTCGAGTAGTGAGGCGACCTTGTTCTGAGCATCTTTTACGCTGAGGCCATCGAGAAAACGCGAGTTGATGAGCGTTCCGTCGTCGTCGAAGGCGATATCCGAAATGACGAAGGTCGCCGGATCTTGTCCTGCAGGACAGACGACAGGCGTAGCGCCGAGATCGTAAGCGTTTGCGAAATCGAGGTCGCGCTGATCGTGCGCCGGGCAGCCGAAAATTGCGCCTGTGCCATAGTCCATCAAGACGAAATTGGCGACAAATACGGGAATTTTCCAATCGGCGTCGAAGGGATGTCTGACTAGAATGCCCGTCTCAAATCCCTTCTTTTCGGCGGTTTCCAAGGCGGCAGCCGAAGTCCCAGACCGCTGACATTCCGCAATAAAATCCTGAAGGGGAGCATTATTTACGGAGGCCTGGCGCGCCAAAGGATGGTCGGCGGCTATAGCGAGGAATTTCGCGCCGAATAACGTATCTGGCCGCGTGGTATAAACGTCGAGGGTTTCGCGCGAAGCCGCTCCGTCAATCTCGAAGCGGACGAGAAGGCCTTCAGACCTCCCGATCCAGTTTTGCTGCATGCGCCGTACTTTTTCCGGCCATTTATCCAGCGTCGAAAGCGCGTCTAACATTTCCTGGGAATAATCCGTGATTTTCAAGAACCATTGCGTCAGCTCACGCTGCTCGACAATTGCTCCAGATCGCCAGCCGCGCCCGTCGATCACCTGCTCGTTGGCGAGAACTGTGTGATCGACCGGGTCCCAGTTCACCTTCGCCTTTTTGCGATCAACCAGGCCGGCCCTGAGGAAGTCCAGGAACATCTTCTGTTGGTGCCTGTAATATGAAGGATCGCAGGTGGCGATCTCTCGCGACCAGTCCAGAGAAAGCCCCATTGATTTGAGCTGGGTGCGCATCGTGGCGATATTCTGATACGTCCAGGTCGCAGGATGGCTGTTATTCTGCATCGCGGCGTTTTCGGCCGGCATGCCAAACGCGTCCCACCCCATAGGGTGCAACACATTCATGCCGCGGGCGCGTTTGTACCGCGCGACCACGTCGCCCATCGCATAGTTTCGCACGTGGCCCATGTGAATGCGGCCAGACGGATACGGAAACATCTCGAGCACATAGTACTTCGGCCGCGGGTCATCATTGTCAGCCCGGAAGGTCTGACGATCTTCCCAGACTTTTTGCCATTTAGGCTCGGCTTCGCGCGGGTTGTAACGATCTGAAAACATCGTATTTCTGTGGCGGTCGCGTGTGATTGGATCAGACGCAATGAGCATTATTAAAGGGTGGGGTCAACGGCCTTGCCCCGGCGGCGTCTGCGCCGCTATCGGGAACCGAAATCATGGCGAATCAAGATCTTCAGTCAATCGACCCTCGCGCCTTGGCGCCCACTCTGATCCTTGAGCAGTTTGGTCGGGTGCAGGACGCAATGGGCCGCGCAGCCAAGTCTGCTGGACGTGACCCCGCCAGCGTGACGCTTGTGGTGGCGTCAAAGACCCAGGGAGTGGCGGAAATTGAGCCATTGCTGCGTTCCGGGCATCGGGTTTTTGGGGAAAACCGGGTTCAGGAAGCAATGGCGAAATGGCCGCAATTGAGAGCTGCTTATTCGAATGTCGAACTACGACTGATAGGCCCACTTCAGTCCAACAAAGCCAAGGAGGCGATCGCGTTCTTTGATGTCATTGAGACAATTGATCGCCCTAAGGTGGCCCGGGCGATCGCAGAAGAGATCGCAAGGCAGGGTCGTTCGCCGCGCCTGTACATCGAGGTCAATACCGGCGATGAGCCACAAAAGGCGGGCGTAGGCGCGCAGGCCGCAGACGTATTCATACGCCAATGCCGGGAGGAGTTTGGCCTGACCATCTCGGGGCTCATGTGTGTGCCGCCCGTTGGTGAGCAGGCTTCACCGCATTTTGCGTTATTGGGCGTCATCGCGAGGCGCAACCAGATTTCAGACTTGTCCATGGGCATGACAGCTGACTTTCCTCTGGCGATCCAGCTGGGAGCGACGCATGTCAGGGTCGGATCGGCAATTTTCGGCGCCCGCGCGCGATAATCATCGGATGATGAGTCGAACCCGCTTCGCCAGCCGGGGCAACAATCTACGCAAATCTTCGGGCGCAAAGGCGATGCAGCCCTCGGTCCCCCGGCCGTCTGGCCTTCGAAAATGCACGAAGATGGCGCTGCCCGCCCCCAGCTTGCGGGGCCGCTGATTGTGGTCGGTCGTCAGGACGATGTCATAGACGTTGTCCGAAAGGGTCAATCGCTCGGAGCGCAGGCGCGTGGGTAGCTTGACCGGCGCATTATAGCGAAAACTTGTTGGGTCATCGCACCAGCCGTCACTTACTCGTGTTTGACGCAGAGGAAATGGCCCCCAAGGCCGCTTTTCGCGATCCGCCCTGAAGTAGCCGGCCGTAATTGCAAAATCGCCATAAGGCGTCCCGCCGTCGCCCTCTCTCTTTCTGACGACGATTCCCGAACGACCAAGGACGCAGGACATGCGGAGATACCCCGCCTGCGCTACGCCGGATGTGGGCCTGAGCCCCGGAAAGCTTCGCGATATCCGGATCGTTTGAATCAAGCGGCTCATCAATCTTTCGTAAGCTCGGGCTCGTGTCACGGCTTAAGACTGGCTCACAGTCTCGCCATGTTGTAATTCCTTGCCTAGCGCGTGTTGTGTAATTGAAGCAACAGGGCTGGCTCTCTCTGGCGCCTTGGAACAAGGCATGTGGATGGATCTCGCAGAATGCCGCAAGTTCGAAAGATACTGATCGCGGACGATGATGAAGATCTGCGTTCCACCCTGGCGGAACAACTCGACCTCAATGAAGAGTTCAGCACCATTCAGGCTGGAACCGCAAAGGCGGCGATTGAAGCTGCCCGCCGGGAGTCTCCGGATCTTGTCATTATGGATGTCGGCCTCCCGGATATGGATGGTCGTCAGGCTGTTTTGCATCTGCGAAATGAAGGCTTCAAAAATCCCGTCATTATTCTAACTGGGCACACCAGCGATGAGGATGCGGTCGTTGGGCTGGATTCTGGCGCAAATGATTATGTGCTCAAACCATTTCGCTATGCTGTGCTTCTCGCACGCATTCGCGCGCATTTAAGGCAGCACGAAGCCAGTGACGATGCGGTATTTCAAATCGGTACGTACATCTTCAAGCCGAGTTCGAAACATCTGGTGAGTGAAAAGGGTGGAAAACTTCGTCTCACGGAAAAAGAAACCGCTATTTTGAAATTTTTGTACCGCGCAAATGCCAGCGTTGTTACTCGCGATGTGCTTCTGCGCGAGGTTTGGGGTTACAACGCAAACGTGACGACACATACGCTCGAGACACACATCTATCGCCTGCGGCAGAAGATCGAAAAGGATCCTGCGAACGCGCAATTGTTGGTCACTGATTCTGGTGGTTACAAACTGATTCCTTGAATCCGAAAGCTATGTGAGATCGATAGTCACAGGTACATGGTCCGAGGGTTTTTCCCATGAGCGCGCGTCTTTCAGGATGCGCATGGCCGATATGTTTGGCGCATACTTTGGGCAAAGCCAAATGTGATCGAGTCGGCGACCTTTGTTGGCGGCCGACCAGTCTGGCGAACGATAGCTCCACCAAGTGTAGAGTTTCTCAGGTTCCGGCGTAATCGCACGCATCGCGTCCAGCCAGTTTCCCCGCGCCATAATCTCATTGAGACGTCGCGTCTCCTCTGTAGTGTGGCTAACGACTTTTAGGAGTGACTTGTGATTCCACACGTCAAACTCTGATGGCGCAACGTTCAGGTCGCCCGTTATGATGGAAGGTACGGTAGCGGAACTCCACGATGGGGATAACAGCTTCAGCTCATCCAGAAAGTTCAATTTGTGAAGAAACTTTTCGTTTAGCCCCGGGTCGGGAATGTCGCCGCCGGCTGGAACGTAGAGATTGTGAACGATGAATGAGCCGTGATCACCGGTGTCGATTTGTGCGCTGATGTGCCGTGCGTCACCCTTGTTGCAGAACTCTTGTCGTTCGATTGCATCAAGGGGGAAACGGGAAACGATCGCCACCCCGTGATAGCCTTTTTGCGCATTCACCGCGATATGCTGATACCCTAGCTTTTTGAATGACGACGATGGGAATTCCGCCTCACGGCACTTGATCTCCTGAAGACACAAAACATCTGGATTTTCCAAGGACAAGAACCGCTCCACCAGCGGCATCCTCATTCTCACTGAGTTGATATTCCAGGTCGAAACTTTCAGGACCATAGGGGCTCTCCGGTAGCCACGTTAGTGGCATGGCGGAGCTGCCGCTTCAAGCGGTGGAATGATCGTCAGTTTGTATCGGATCGCTCGAAGTTGATCCGAAAAAGCGATGCTTCAGGCTTTTGCTGCAAGTCAACATTCGACAAGGCGACTGCGGTGTCGCCGCCCTGCGCATCATTGACCGCCCAGCGAATTAGAGAGAAGTCCGAGGTTTTGAAAACCAGTGTAATTCGCGATGTGCCGCCGAGCGTAGCGCGATCTTCAATCCGGATTGATGTTGAATCGCCGCTGCTCGTGACGTCGAGAATTTTTGTATCCTTCGCGAGGTCGATGTTGCTCTTGAGCAGGAATTTCAGGGGCGTCTGGCTTATGAAATAAACGTCCTGAGTGTTGAGCCGACGGTTGCGAATTGCTACGCTTGTGCCGTCCGCAATAATTTCGAGGGGCGAGGGTCTCGCGTAATCAAATCGGAGTCTTCCTGGTTTTTGAAGGTAAAGCTTGCCCGCAATCTTACGCCCGTCGGCTCCTGTCTGAACGAAATCGCTTACAAGCGTCCCGATGCTGTTCAGATAAGCGTTTGCGCGCTTGATGGCTGTCGCCGCATCGGGCGTGGCGACGCGAGCGGGCGGCGCTGCGCGTTGAATGGCCGACTGTGCTGGCGCGCCAAGCTTTGGGCCAAGCTGGATCGGCGCACCCTGCGCCCAGACGAGGGTCGGCGCCAGAATAGCGGCGGTCAACGCCAGAATGACTGGCCTGAACATGAGCAAAATCCCTAATTCGATATCTCTGACTACGTGCAGCTTGTGGCGAAGATTCGGCAAAGCCGACCTCATGGTTCGAATGCGCCTCTATCAACGCCCCCGCCGACTAATATTTCCCGCTTACCGGCATGGTTTGCCGCGCCGACGACGCCTTCCTGCTCCATCCGTTCAACAAGTGAGGCGGCCTTGTTGTAGCCGACCGACAGCCGACGCTGGATGTAGCTGGTCGAGCACTTCCTATCGCGCAGGACGATCGCGACAGCGCGATCATAAAGATCGCCGGCCTCTTCGCTGTCCATGCTGCCCGGTGAAAGATCGCGATCCTCTCCAGCCTCGACGTCGTCATCGGCGGTGATCGCCTCCAGATATTGAGGCTGGGCTTGCGTTTTCAGGTGAGCAACAATCTTTTCAACCTCGGTGTCTGACACGAAAGGCCCGTGAACGCGCGAGATGCGGCCGCCGCCAGCCATGTAGAGCATGTCGCCCTGTCCCAGAAGCTGCTCGGCTCCTTGCTCCCCCAGAATTGTCCGGCTGTCGATCTTGGAAGTCACCTGGAAAGAAATTCGCGTCGGGAAGTTAGCCTTGATGGTGCCGGTAATGACGTCCACGGAAGGTCGCTGCGTGGCCGTGATCAGGTGAATGCCGGCTGCTCGGGCCATTTGCGCAAGCCGTTGGATGGCGCCTTCGATATCCTTGCCTGCGACCATCATAAGGTCGGCCATCTCGTCAACAATGATGACGATGAACGGTAGCGGCGCAAGATCCATTTCCTCGCGTTCGTAAATGGCTTCTCCGGTCTCGCGATCAAAACCGGTCTGAACCGTGCGTTCGATCACTTGTCCTTTTGCCACCGCTTCCGCCACACGCGCGTTAAAGCCATCGATGTTGCGTACACCGACCTTCGACATTTTCTTGTAACGGTCCTCCATTTCGCGGACCGCCCATTTGAGCGCGACTACGGCCTTCTTCGGATCGGTGACGACCGGCGTCAAAAGGTGCGGAATTCCGTCATACACGGACAATTCCAGCATCTTAGGATCGACCATGATGAGTTTGCATTCGTCGGGCCGCAGCCGATACAGCAGCGACAAGATGAACGTGTTGATGGCGACTGATTTGCCGGAGCCCGTTGTTCCGGCGACGAGCAGATGCGGCATGCGCGCAAGATCCACGATGACAGGTTCGCCACCTATGGTTTTGCCAAGAGCTATCGCAAGCTTGTGCTTGGATTTCTCAAAGTCTTCCGATGCGGTCAGTTCACGCAGATAAACCGTCTCGCGGCGCTGGTTGGGGAGTTCGATGCCGATGACGTTTCGTCCTTGCACCACGGCTACGCGGGCCGAAATCGCCGACATTGAGCGTGCAATGTCATCGGCCAACCCGATGACGCGCGAGGATTTGATCCCGGGCGCGGGCTCAAGTTCATACAACGTGACAACCGGGCCAGGGCGGACGATGATGATCTCGCCTTTGACGCCGAAATCATCAAGCACGCCTTCCAGGAGTCGCGCATTTTGCTCAAGCGCATCGGCGGATAGTTTGCCGGCATTGGTCTTTTTGGGTTCGCTGAGGAGTGCGAGAGGCGGCATTTCGTATTCTGAGTGGCCAAGGAAGGATGGCTGCGCTTCGCGCTCCGCTCTGCGACCCGGCTTGATGGGTGACGGAGGGGGCGCCACGCGCCGCATGTCCGGTTCCTGGTAGACAGGCTCAACATATTTGACGGTGTCGACGGGGGGCGCGCGCAATCTCTCTTCGGCGCGCAGAATTGGACGCTCGGCCACCGGCGCGCGGAATTCGGGTTCTGGCGGCTCATCTACGTCGGTAGTCGGCGCTAAACGCCGCGGTTCGTGATCGAGTTGCCGGTCTGATTTCTTGTCGAGGTAGCGCCTCAGTCTTGCCCGTCCGCTCAGGAATACGTGGGCAATGGCGCCGATGGAGACGAGGGCTAGTCCCGGATCGCCCGCGCGATCTTCCTCTTCTGGCCCAGACCGGGATCGCTTGACGGGAGCTGGCTCGTGTTCAACGCCGTCCGCATCGTCTTGCCTGTCGTGACCGGCGGCGGCGGACAACGATATGATGGCGCCGAAGCCCAAAACCACCGCCGCCAAAATAGCGCCGATTGTCGATTCGCCCGCGACGCGTCGGGGGAGTGCGAGGATCGCGTCGCCCAATACGCCTCCCAGCCCGGTCGGCAACGGCCAGCGACCTGTGGCTGGCAACAGCGACGCGAGCGCGGCAGCACAGGCGACCCCGCAAAGGAGAAGCAAGACCCGGTTTTTGAACCTCGGGAGGCGGTGATGTCGGACCAAAATCCAGGCCCAGAACGCCATTGGAACAAGAAGAACGATCGAGCTCAATCCCAGCATCTGAACAAGCACGTCCGCGACCAGCGCACCGGGCGCGCCGAGTATGTTCCGAATGGGCCCATCGGCAGCATAGTTCAGGCTTGGATCGTGGGCTGACCATGTCGCGAGGGCAAGTCCCATCACCGTAACCACTGCGCCCAAAAACAGGCCAAGCGACTCCACACCCCGCCGCAAGATGTAATCTTGAGCGGCGTCCGGGATTCGATCAAGGGTCGAGGAAGATGTGGTGCGCATGGTCATTCGGTCAACTGAGACTTGCCGACGCTAAAGAGTGTCAGTTAATGGCGGCTTAACCTTGTTGCCTGCGGTCGCGGCGCCTTTCTGGTAGGCGCTGATTTTGTCCGACATTTAATGCGCGCAATCTGGATATGCGTGGCCGACTGCCGATAGATCACGCCGCCTACGGAATCGCCTGCTGCCTCAACCCCGCCTGCAACGTCTACAAAAGCAAACGGCGCCCTGTAGGGCGCCGCTGTCTTCGACTGATTGTTATCGGTTTAGATCATATAAGCGCGCTCGCCATGTTCCGCGAGATCAAGACCTTCGCGCTCCTGATCGGGTGCTACACGCAGCCCGACGATAAGATCGACGACCTTGAAGATGATCGCGGAACCGACGCCCGACCATACCAGAGTGAAGAGGACGGCCTTCAGTTGCGCCATGACCTGTGTGGCCATGTCGTAAGCGCCAACCGCGAGTTCGCCCGGCTTGGTTTCGTAGTCGGGAAGGCCCGTGCCGCCCAGCGACTGGCTTACGAAGATGCCAGTCCCAATCGCGCCGATGATGCCGCCGATGCAGTGAATGCCGAACACGTCGAGCGAGTCGTCATATCCGATCTTCGTGCGAGCGTATGCTACGAAGTAGAAGCACACGACGCCTGCGACAGCGCCAAGGACGATCGCTCCGAGCGGTCCGACGAAGCCTGCAGCGGGAGTGACCGCAACCAGACCCGCAACGGCGCCGGACACCATGCCAAGCATGGAAGGCTTGCCCTTGGCGCCCCATTCGACAAACAGCCACGCGAGCGCGGCAGCCGCCGGAGCGACGAACGTGTTGATGAAGGCGAGAGCCGCAGTGCCGTTCGCCTCCAAGTTCGATCCAGCGTTAAAGCCGAACCAGCCGATCCAGAGAAGTGATGCGCCAATCATGGTCATCGTCAGGGAGTGCGGCGCCATCATTTCACGAGGGTAGCCAATGCGCTTGCCGATGATGAGGCAACCAACAAGGCCCGCAATACCAGCGTTGATATGAACGACGGTGCCGCCGGCGAAATCGAGCGCGCCCCACTTGAAGAGCAGGCCAGCGTCCGCTTTCACTTCGTCGAGCTTTGCCTGAGCGACAGCCTTGGTGGCTTCGTCAGTTGCTGCGGCAAGAGCCTTGGCCGCGTCACCGATTACGTCTGGGCCGCCCCAGTACCAAACCATGTGCGCCATCGGGAAGTAGATGAACGTCAGCCAAAGGGCTGTGAACAACAACAAAGCCGAGAATTTGATGCGTTCGGCGAATGCGCCGACGATCAGGGCGGGCGTGATGCAGGCGAAAGTCGCCTGAAACACGATGTAGGACAGTTCAGGTATGACGACGCCGTTAGAGAACGTCGCAGCCACTGACTCGGGCGTTACGCCGAGCAGGAAGGCTTTCGAGAATCCGCCCACGAAATCGTTGAGACCGCCGCCGCCCGTGAACGCTAGCGAATAACCGTATGCAACCCAGATGATTGCCGCGAGAGCGACGATCGCAAACACCTGGGACAGAACCGAGAGCATGTTCTTGGAGCGGACGAGACCGCCGTAAAACAATGCGAGGCCGGGGATGGACATCATCAACACGAGTGCGGATGACACGAGCATCCACGTGGTGTCGCCTTTGTTGGGAACCGGCGCGGTCTGGGCAAATGCAGGCGCAACGCTGGCTGCGAGCGCGATGGAGGTGAGGGCTATCCCTACCCCTCTACGCTGGAAAACCGAAATCATTTTGTGCTCCTAACCGAAGAGATTCTTAGAGTGCGTCGTCGTCCTTTTCGCCGGTCCGGATGCGGACAGCGCGCTCAAGAGACGAAACGAAGATCTTGCCATCACCGATCTGGCCGGTGCGAGCAGATGTGACGATGGCGTCGACGACCGCGTCAGCGAGTTCGCTGGAAACAGCCACTTCGATTTTCAGCTTTGGAAGAAAGCTGACAGCGTATTCCGCGCCGCGATAGATTTCGGTGTGCCCCTTCTGCCGACCGTAGCCCTTGACTTCCGTGACTGTGAGACCGTGCACGCCAATCGAGGTGAGCGCTTCGCGCACCTCGTCCAGCTTGAACGGCTTGATGATCGCCATAACTATTTTCATACTGTTGTCCCCGTTAGGGCGCCGTCTCTTTCGATAGGGCGCTGCCCCCTTTGGGCTCGGTTGAAGAGCGCACGGCCACGAGAACCGCGACGCGCCGGGGTGCGACAATCAAGGCTTGTGCCAGTTTGGATTAAGGCGATGAGACTGTTTCAAGCAGAATGACTCAAGACGCGGCGCCTACTCTTAGTCTCTATGATTACCATTTAGGCATAGAGGACAAAAAGTGCGCACACTCAGTCGCGGAGGGCGCTCCGGTTCGTATTGGAGCAATTCGACCGCATGAAACAACGGCAGGCTTTTGATGGACATAAGCCAATCGAGCGCTAACACGTGAGGCAGGAAAGAGGAGAAATCGATTGGCGCAGGTTTGGGATGTTGCGATTTCGGGCGGCGGCGCTACAGGGCTCTCTTTAGCCCTGCTTCTTCGCGTGCTTTCCGGCGGGGCGTTGAGTGTCGTTCTGATTGATCAGTCCGATCCTGCGCTTCGGTCCGGACCCCGGACATCTGCCCTCGCGGAAGGCCCGAGGCGGATGTTTGATCGGTTGGGCGTGTGGAAAAAGCTTTTCGAAAAAGCTCAGCCGATTTTGAAAATGGAAATTTCCGACGCCAACCTTGCCGACGCGGTCAAGACTGCTCTTCTATCCTTTAAGGCGGGAGGTGGAAGTGAGCCGTTAGCGCATATGCTGTTCCATCGGGATCTGGAACCTCAGCTGTTCGCGGCGGCGACAGATCAAGGCGTGCACATTGTGACTGACGCTCTTGAGGATATTGCATACTCCCCAACCAGCGCGACCCTGCGAACGCGTGCGGGGATCTCTATCCGAACGCGTCTGCTTGTCGGTGCTGATGGATTACGTTCGAAAACACGCACCGCTGCTCGCATACCTGTCATTTCGTGGCCCTATAATCGGACCGCTCTGGTTTTCACCATTGCACATGAGTACGAGCATGACGGCCTTGCCATCCAACATTTTCTGGAAGGTGGGCCATTCGCTGTACTCCCGGTGACGGGGCGTCGTTCATCTATTGTCTGGACCGAGCCTTCCGCCAAAGCTTCAGAACTTCTCAAAATGTCGCAGGCGGCGCTGAGCGCGGAGATCGATGCGCGCATTGGTGGGCGCTTTGGCGAAATTCAGATTGAGGAGGGACCTCAAAGCTTCCCACTGGTCTTGCAGCTGGCGCGCCGATTCATTGGACGCAGGCTTGCGCTCATTGGCGACGCCGCCCATCGTGTCCACCCACTTGCGGGTCAGGGACTTAATATTGGTCTGCGAGACGTTGCGACCCTGGCGGAACTGGTTATCGAGCGGGCAAAATTGGGGCTTGATCCGGGGGCCGAAGATTTGCTTGGTGAATACGAACGGCGCCGCCGTTTTGATGCGACAACGAGCGCGGCAGCATTTGACTTTATGCACGGAGCTTACTCATTAAGCAGTTCGCCTGCTCGCCTGGCAAAGCGCATCGGAATGGGTATTTTGGATCGGACAGACGGGCTCAAAAGCGCTTTGCTCGGCGAAGCGAGCGGAACGACGGGCGCTATTCCAAGCCTTTTCCGCTGACCGGCTCAAACTTCGATCTTGCGGGCCTCTTCAGGCAGCATGATTGGAATGCCGTCTCGAATGGGGAAAGCAAGTCCTGCGGCCCTTGAGCGCAATTCTTGCGTTGCAGCGTCGTATTCCAAGACTGTCTTGGAAAGCGGGCACACGATGATCTCCAGTAGTCGAGAATCAATCGCCGTTATGTGCTGAATCTGGTCTGGCTGACCGTGTTTCATTCCTGACGGCCCTATCAGATTGACTGTTACTGCAAGGCGGTAGACGCGCCACTGCTACGGGCAAACTCGATCTCCGCCAGCGCCACAAGCACCTCGGCCCGGGCCTTGAGCGTTTCGGCTTCGAGCAAGGCCTGTTTTTCAACTGTTCCGAATGGGCTCATCATCGCCAGCGCATTCACCAAAGCCTCGTTGGGCGCTTTTTCAATCTCACTCCAGTCTAGCTTTACGCGATTGCTCTCAGAGAATGCGCGCAACATCCGGACGACGCTCTCCCGATCGACCTCGTCCTCGCCAGACCGCGCATCAAGGTCGGCGGCGAAATCGCCAAAAGCGACCGCACATTGGCGGTATGGCGTTGTGGTCGTCAGTTCTTCCGAGACGCGGAATCGGCAGACGCCCGTCAGAGTGATCAGCAGCCGACCGTCTCCCGATTCGGCAAATTGCGTAATCCGTCCTGCGCAACCAACGGCATGGACTGCGGGCTCGTCATGCAGGGGAGCGCGCAATTCATTTGGCTGAACCATTCCGATCAGCCTGTGCCCACGCAGTGCGTCTTCGAACATTTGCAGGTAACGAGGTTCGAAAATGTTCAGCGGCATCTGGCCTCTCGGCAGCAACAGTGCGCCGCTCAAGGGAAAGATCGGCAATACCGCCGGTAGATCGCGTAAGTGCTCATAAGGTCGGTTCAGCGCCATAATCGAACCTCGCTATCGCTTTTTACGAGAAAAGGACCGCTGAGAGCTTCCGCCGGGCGGCGACCGTCTCGGGGTCCATGGCTCCCCACGCATCGAAAAATTGAATCAGCTGTTTACGGGCAGCGTCTTCATTCCAGCTGCGATCTCGCCGAATGATTTCTATCAGTGCGTCGGTCGCGCCTTCCCGATCGCCACCGGCGTTGCGTGCAATGGCCAGCTCGAGTCGGGCGCCATGATCGCCCGGATTTGCAGTAACCTTCTCCTGCAGCGCACCCACCTCCCCGACGTTGGAGGCTTGAGTCGCCACATCCAGCGCGGCGCGCGCGGCAGCCAAGGGCTGACTTTTCTCGATCTTTTCGTCCATTGTGGAAAGGATCTGACGCGCAAGATCGAGATTATTGAGCCCCACCTGTGACCGCACCAGCCCTCCCAGCGCGGCGTCGCTTTCCGGCTCCAGCTCCAGCGCTTGCTGGAACGCTGCGGCTGCTTCCTCAACGCGGCCCTCACCCAAGGCTTGCTCAGCCAGCTTGACGATATCTTCGGCACCGTCGCTAACGGGTCCAATGAGACGTTCGATGAACGTCTTTATCTGGCTCTCCGGCAGGGCGCCCATGAAGCCGTCGACCGGCTGACCTTTGTCAAATCCGAAAACTGCCGGGATCGATTGCACACCCAATTGTCCTGCGATCTGGGGATGCTCGTCGATGTTTATTTTGACAAGCTTGACCTTACCCTTGGCCGCCCTGACGGCCTTTTCAAGGATAGGTGTCAGTTGTTTGCATGGGCCGCACCAGGGTGCCCAGAAGTCGACGAGAACGGGTTGTTTCGCGGATTCAGCGATGACATCGACGCGAAATGAAGCAGTGGTCGCATCCTTGACGAGATCGTCCAGCGCGGCGTTTCGAGAATCCAAAATTTCACCCGACCCAAGCATTTCAAACTCCGTTCGCCAGCCGACGCCAAAGAGCGACCGTACCAGCCGCATCCTAAAATGGGGCGTTTAGGGCTTCGAGACAATGTATTTCAAGCACAAAGCTTGGACGCGCCTCGTATAATATCGACGCTTGCATCCGCCACGGCTTTCCGGCATATACCGGTCGCGTCGGCGGCGCACGGATGCGGGTGTAGCTCAGTGGTAGAGCACAACCTTGCCTAGGTTGGGGTCGAGGGTTCGAATCCCTTCGCCCGCTCCAAAAACCGCCCTAGTCTGGCTTGGCCAAAGCAGACTTTCTCAAATCAACCCGTCTAAGCCGGTTTGCCTATTCGTAGATTTCTGGTGCTCAAGACCCAGATCAGGCCTGTAAAGAGCCAGAGGTGTCTCCAGCGCTCGGCCTCATGCAAGAGAGCGCAGCAGACGGCACTGTCACATTAACGGGACTGAGGCATGAAGGTGTCTTGTCAGACCCAGCTGGTCATGCGGCGAGCATAACACAAGAAATTTCGTGCCATGCAACCATCGCCGCTGCACGCAGCGTGCGATAGTCGGTTGCGTTGTGGGCATTGCGAGGAAAGTGAAACAGGTTG
>CANMLK010000094.1 GCA_947498445.1 Beijerinckiaceae bacterium | reverse complement strand
CTCCGCGGAGAGGGCTGTTTCGGACGAATTGGACAAGAACGGCGGACGCTACGGCGTTTCACAGGGGGCGCTTGTGGCCATGTCGCCAAGCGGCGCGCTGCGGGCGCTCGTGGGTGGTCGAAATTATGCAGACAGCCAGTTCAACCGCGCTGCGTCCGCACGCCGGCAACCGGGCTCAGCTTTCAAACCCTTTGTTTATCTCACCGCCATCGAGCGCGGGCTGACGCCCTCTGATACGAGGGAGGATTCGCCTATCAATGTGCGGGGATGGCGCCCGGAAAACTCTAACCGCTCATACCAGGGCACCGTGACGCTGACCCAAGCTCTGGCGCAGTCGCTGAACACGGTGTCCGTGCGACTTGCGCTGGAAGCGGGTCCCCAAAAGGTCGCCTCCACGGCGCAGCGGCTGGGCATCCAATCCAAGCTGCAGGCCAATGCTTCCATCGCCCTTGGAACGTCAGAGGTGACGCCACTCGAACTTGTTACAGCGTATGCACCGTTTGCGAACGGCGGCGTGCGCGTGCAGCCCCACGCGATCATCCGGATAGAAACGCCCACAGGCAAAGTGCTCTATCAGCGCAAGGGAAGCAGCTTTGGCCGGGTCATCGATCCCGCGCATGTGGGCATGATGAACGCCATGATGCAGGAGACTCTGCTTACCGGTACCGGCAGACGCGCCGAACTTCGCGGCGTTCAGGCTGCAGGCAAGACTGGAACAAGCCAGGAATACAAGGATGGCTGGTTCGTCGGTTACACCAGCCAGATCGTTGCGGGCGTCTGGCTCGGTAACGATGACTCATCGCCGACAAAGCGGATGTCGGGCGGCAATTTGCCTGCGGAAATCTGGGCGCGCTTCATGCGCGAAGCCGTTCGTGGGACGCCGGATGCGCCACTACCAGGAATCGCGCAATCGCGCGGATCGTCTACTCCGCCGCCAACGGAAAGCGCATCCGCGCGCACTGCGGCGCCCCCGAATCAGCCAAGGCAAATAGTGCCGTCGTCTTCAACGGCAGGCATGCCCGGGCAGCCAGCGGTGACGCCTCGTGGGGCACGGTCAAATGAACTTCTGCCGCCCGGAAATATCGGCTCATCCAGCACGGCCCCCGCGCGCGACCGCGGATTCTTTGATCGCTTGTTAGGCGGATAAAAAACGCCCGGCGAAACCACCGGGCGTGATTGAAACGCAAACCCAGTGAGCTGCGTGCGCCGTCAGTGCAGGCTGACGGTCTGCAGCTCATTCTCCCAGGCGTTGGCGATGGCTGCGTCCTTGGAATCTGTCAGCATGATGGGCGTTCCGTCCGCACTCAGCAGTGCGAACAGGTTAACTCCCGGCTGAATATCGCCAATCTGCGGAAAAAGACGGACTGCGTCTTCCGAGCGGATCGGCTTGATGTAAGCAATGACCCCATCTCCAAGGTGCGCCAGTTGCTCGGCAGTCAAGGTCGTCGTGAAGTTGCTTGCTTCGTCGAACATCTGTTCGTCTCCTTTTTGCGTCTCGCGAGGAGCCCGCCGGGATGCGCGCGCTGTCAGCCACGCGCGGTGATATTGATCTTCTGGACGACCCGTTCCGGTTCCGGCCGGGCGAGGTCTACGCAAAGCAGCCCATGGACGAGATCGGCGCCCTGAACCTGCATGCCCTCAGCCAGCAGGAACGCCCGCTGAAACTGTCGCGCTGCGATACCGCGGTGAAGAAACACCCGTTCCTTGTCGTCCTGCTGTCGGCCTCGAATCACAAGCTGTCGCTCTTCCAGCGTGATTTCCAGCTGGTCTTGGGTAAATCCCGCAACAGCAAGCGTGATCCTGAGCCGTTCAGGGGCGCATTCCGACTTGGCCAGGCGCTCGATGTTGTACGGCGGATAACCGTCCGATGCGTTGCGGGATACGCGGTCGAGGGCGCGTTCGATATCGTCAAAGCCCAGTAAAAACGGCGAATTCAAACTCGGTACACGTGACATATGCGAAGCCCTCACGAGGCGCCTCGAGGCAGAGCCCTGAAGGCGCTCCGGCGGTGACCGCTTCACGAATATGGCGATCCGGGCGTGCCGTTCAAGTGGCTTCTCGTCTGACGAAGGCAGCGCTTGCAACCCTCGATTTGCGGACTTTGAAGTTCATGGCATGCTGCATGCTCTCAGGAGGCTTCCATGGCCAGTTTCTCTCGCCGGTTCCTGCTACCCGTTGTCCTTGCCCTTGCGCTGGGGTCCGCCAGTCTTGCCGTCTGGGCCAAGGGCGGGTCGGTTGAGGTGGATGTAGAACTCGTCCTGGCGGTCGACGTCTCCTATTCGATGGACCCCGAAGAGCAGCGGCTACAAAGGGAGGGTTACATCCGGGCAATGACTTCGCCGGACTTCCTGCGGGCGATTGCGTCTGGCGCCTACGGCAAGATCGCAGTCGCCTACATGCAATGGGCGGCCGTGGCCGATCAGGACGTGCTCTTGCCGTGGACGGTCATCGACGGGCCCGAAAGCGCGCGGGCCGCCGCTGAAAAGCTGGCGGAAGCGCCGTATCGCCGCGCGCGGCGAACCTCGATTTCCGGGGCGATCGACATGGCCATGCGCATGTTCGAGAATAACGGCTTTAACGGCATGCGACGGGTTATCGATGTTTCGGGCGACGGCACGAATAACAGCGGGCGTCCGGTCCACGCAGCGCGAGACGAAGCGCTGCGGCAGGGCGTCACCATCAACGGCCTCCCCCTGCTCTTGCGGCCTTCCTCCTGGGGCTTCAATGACATCGCAAATCTGGATGAATATTACGAGGATTGCGTTATCGGCGGCGTGGGCGCGTTTTCCATCCCCATTCGCGAACGACATCAATTTATCGAGGCCACGCGCACGAAACTCGTGCAGGAAATTGCATCGACGCCGACTATCCGCATAGATGTGCCCCGGAGCGAGATCATTCCGGCGCAGCGTCGCGCCGCGCGCGTCGATTGCATGGTCGGCGAATCGCTCTGGCGTGAACGCTGGGGCAATTGATCGAATGATTTTTCCGCTGTTTGGCAGACTCGCGTTCGCCGCGTGCATTGTCGTTGCGCCAGCGCAGACTTTTTTCGCGCAAGCGCAGCCCGTCGTTGATTCGGCGGCTCCGATTCCCAGCGGCTGGGCGCGCGCCTTGCCCGTTTTGGGCCGCAAAGCGATGGTCGCCTCGCAGGAGATAAAGGCCTCCCAAATCGGCCTTGATGTTCTTAAAGGCGGCGGCAATGCGGTTGACGCTGCGGTCGCAGTGGGCTTTGCGCTCGCCGTGACTTTGCCGCGCGCCGGCAATCTTGGCGGCGGCGGGTTTATGCTTGTGAGGCTTGCCGACACGGGCAAGACGATCGCCATCGATTACCGCGAGACGGCGCCGCTCGACACGCCGCGCGATGTGTTTCTCGATGCGGGCGGAAATTTTGTCCCGCAACGGTCGCAAACGTCAGGGCTGGGCGTTGGCGTGCCCGGCACCGTAGCAGGCCTTGCGCTCGCGCACGCCAGGTATGGCTCAGGCCGCTTTGCGCTGGCCGAGCTTCTCGCTCCTGCAATCGCACTGGCGCGGGACGGCTTCATCATTGATGACGAACTCGCCGATTCTTTAACGCAGTCTTCGCGGCGCCTCGGTCGCTGGGCGCCAACGCGGGCTATTTTCTTTCATCCAGATGGCAAACCATTGGGCCGCGAAGAACGTCTCGTTCAAGCTGATCTCGCCCGCACATTACAGGTGATTGCGCAGCAGGGGCCCGACGGTTTTTACAAGGGCGCCGCAGGCGAGCGGATCGTTGAAGCGGTTCGCGCCGCTGGCGGCCGGATGACCCTTGATGACATCCGCACGTATCGCGTCGTTGAACGCGAACCCTTGCGCGGGACGTTCCGGGGCCGCGAAATTCTCGCGATGCCGCCGCCTTCTTCGGGCGGCGTGCATGTCATCCAATTGCTCAACATGCTTGAGCCATTTTCAATGCGGGAAATGGGCAGCAATTCTGCGGCGACGATTCACGTCATGAGTGAAGCCATGAAGCTCGCTTATGTGGATCGCTCCGAATATCTAGGCGACCCCGATTTTGTGCACGTGCCCCTGCGAGGACTTCTATCGAAAGACTATGCGGCCAAACAGCGGGCGCAGATTTCACTTGAGCGAGCACGTCCGAGCGCTGAAATCAAACCCGGCGATGCGCCCGCCTTCGAGAGCGATCAGACGACGCATTATTCCATCGTCGACGAGCGCGGCAACGCCGTGTCAAACACCTACACGTTGAACTTTTCCTACGGGCTTGGGCTCGTCGCAGAAGGCACGGGCGTTCTCCTGAACAACGAACTCGATGATTTCGCCGCGCGCCGCGATGTGTTCAACGCCTACGGAATGCTCGGCGGCGACGCTAACGCGCCCGGACCGCGCAAGCGGCCGCTGTCATCGATGAGCCCGACCATCGTGGTCAAGGACGGCCAGGTTGAACTCGTCACCGGCTCGCCCGGCGGTTCGCGCATTATCACCATCGTGCTTCAGGCGATCCTCGATATCATTGAGCATGGAATGAACCCGGCCGAAGCCGCCGCCTCGCCGCGTATTCATCACCAATGGCAGCCTGATGAATTGAGGGTCGAGCGAGGCATATCCGTTGACACCATCCGCTTGCTTGAAGGCATGGGACACAAGGTCCGCGTGCAGCAGGCGGCGGGCTCGGTTCAGACCATTTATCGCAGCAACGGCTTGCTGATGGGCGCCAGCGATCCCCGCCAGAGGGGAGGCGCGGCGCTGGGCTATTGAGATCTAGTTCCAGGCTGTCCCGCTGAACGGACGCGCAAGGCCAAGATGCCTTGCGACGCTGGCGCCAATGTCGGCGAACGTGTCGCGCTTGCCGATGGCGCGCAGCGGCCCACCCGGCTCATACGCGAGGATGGGCGCATTCTCACGCGTGTGATCGGCGCCTCGCCACGTTGGATCATTCCCGTGATCCGCCGTGATGATGCACAGGTCACCCACAGTTAAAAGTTGGAGCAGCTGGTTGATAAGCGGATCGAGCCGCTCAATGCCCGCTGCATATCCAGCGACATTGCGAAGATGACCGTAGTCGGTGTCGAGGTCGACGAAGTTGGCGAACAATAGACTACCGTCCGGCAAGGTTGGCGTTGCGTCCAGCAGCTTGTCGAACAGGTCGATGTCGTCCTGCCCCTTGATCTCTTGGCCGGTATTGCGATGGCCAAAAATGTCGCCGACTTTTCCGATGCTGATAACGGACCGACCCGCTTCGTTCGCGCGATCAAGAATGTTGCCGTGGGGCGCAGGAATTGCAAAATCCTTGCGGTGCGGCGTTCGCTTAAATCCCTCTTCGACCGAGCCGACAAAAGGCCTCGCAATCACGCGCCCGATGTTGAGTGCGTCCGCGTGCCTACGCGTGATCTCGCAGAGCGCATAAAGCCGCTCAAGTGAAAATATTTCCTCATGCGCCGCGATCTGGATGACCGAATCCACGGACGTGTAGAAAATCGGTTTGCGGCTCGCCAAATGCTCGGCGCCCAGCTCTTCAATGATAGCCACGCCTGCGCTATGGCGTTGGCCGATGACGCCGGGAATACCGGCCTCGCGCGCGACGGCGTCGATGAACGCTGGTTCGAATGCTGGTATGCGGTGCGGGAATGAACCGAACGTGCCCTGCAAGGGCGCGCCGGCCATTTCCCAATGGCCCGATGGCGTGTCCTTGCCAGACGAAACTTCAGCTGCGCACCCGGCTGACGCGCCCGCGCGCATGACATTGTTGAACCCGGCAAGCGGCGCGCCTGTTGATGTTTGCGCGGCTATGCCAAGACCAAGAGAATCAAGGCAGGGCGCGTAAAGCGCCCCTGTTCGGCCGCGCGAGTTCGCTTGTCCAGCTGCGCAGGCGGCGGCGACATGGCCAATCGTGTCAGCCCCTTCGTCTCCATGAAGCGCAGCGTCAGGGGCGCCGCCGCAGCCCATCGAATCGATGACAATGATGAAGGCGCGCGCCATTTACTGCGCCAGCGCCTGCGATGGGTCTGTTTCCAAATCGTGGGCTTCCATGTGGAAGGCGGCGGCGAACAGCGCTCGCGTATAGTCTGACTGCGGATTTGCAAACACGTCGCGTGCAACGCCCTGTTCCACGACCTTGCCCTGCCGCATTACGATCAATTCGGACGCCAGCGCGCGCACGACCTTGAGATCGTGGCTGATGAACATGAAAGCGAGTTTGCGCTTGCGTTGAAGGTCGCGCAGGAGATCAACGATTTGCGCCTGTACAGACATGTCGAGCGCCGACGTCGGCTCGTCCAGCACGACGAAACTCGGCTCAAGCGCCATGGCGCGGGCGATCGCAATTCTCTGACGCTGCCCGCCGGAGAATTCATGCGGATAGCGATCCATGTTCGCAGGATCGAGGCCCGTATCGGCCAGAGCCCGCGCAACGATCTCGCGCCTCTCGAGATAACCGATGGAAGGGTTTTGAACGCCGATGCCCTCTGCGACAATATCGGCCACTGACATGCGCGGCGACAGCGAACCGTAAGGATCCTGAAACACAACCTGCATCTGCTTGCGCAGCGGCCGCATCTGCTTTGATGCATAACGCTCGATGTTCTGCCCCAGAAAGAGGATCGATCCTTCCGAGCGGATCAGGCGCAGCATGGCTAGCCCAAGCGTCGTCTTGCCAGAGCCTGATTCGCCCACCACGCCAACTGTCTGGCCTTCGCGCACTTTGACGGAGATACCGTCAACCGCCTTGATGTGCCCCACAGTGCGTCTCATGAAGCCGCGTTTGATGGGGAACCAGACTTTCACGTCTCGCGCTTCGGCGACGACTTTGGCGCTGTCGTCGAAGACTGGCGCTATTCCCTTGGGTTCGGCGGCAAGCAACATCTGCGTGTAGGGATGCTTGGGCGAGGCGAAAACCTCTGCGGCCGGGCCTGCTTCAACAATTCGGCCCTTCTGCATCACGCAGACGTCGTCAGCAATCTTGCGCACGATTCCCAGATCATGGGTGATGAACAACATCGCCATGCCAAGCCGTTGCTGAAGATCCTTCAGCAGTTTCAGAATTTGCGCCTGCACGGTGACATCAAGCGCCGTTGTCGGCTCATCCGCGATGAAGAGCTCAGGTCGGTTAGCCAGCGCCATGGCGATCATGACGCGCTGGCGCTGTCCGCCGGAAAGCTGGTGCGGATACGAGCCAAGCCGCGAGCCTGGATCAGGAATGCCGACTTCATCCAGAAGTTCGATGACACGGTTGCGAATGTTGTCGGCGCCGCGCGCGCCGTGCAGTTCGAGGATTTCGCCAATCTGCTGCGCAATCGTGTGCAGCGGGTTAAGCGATGTCATGGGCTCCTGAAAGACCATGGTGATCTTGTTGCCGCGCACCGTACGAAGTTTCGCTTCGTCCGCATGCAGCAAATCCTCGCCTTCAAAGAGCACTTGGCCCGAAGGATAAGTTGCTGACGTTGATCCCAGCAGGCGCACGACCGACAGCGCGGTGATGGATTTGCCAGAACCCGATTCGCCCACAAGCGCCAACGTGCGTCCACGATCCAGCGAGAACGATACGCCCTCCACTGCGAGCGTTGTCTTTCCGCCCTGATGGAATGCGATCGACAAATCCTTGACCGACAGGAGAGGAGACCCGCTGCTCATGGCGCTCTCTTTCTCAGGCGAATGTCTTGCGAGGATCGAACGCATCGCGCACGGCCTCGCCGACAAAAACGAGCAACGAAAGCATCGCTGCGATGACGAAAAATCCGGTAAGCCCCAGCCACGGCGCCTGAAGGTGCGACTTGCCTTGCAGCAGCAGTTCGCCAAGCGAGGGTGATCCCGGTGGTAGGCCGAAGCCGAGGAAGTCGAGGGACGTCAGCGTCGTGATCGAGGCATTGAGCACGAACGGAAGGAACGTCAGCGTGGCCACCATGGCGTTCGGCAGCAGATGGCGCGACATGATCTTCGCATTAGAGAGGCCCAGCGCACGCGCCGCGTTCACGTACTCAAAATTTCGAGCCCGCAGGAATTCCGCGCGCACCACATGAACAAGCGAAACCCACGAGAACAGAAGCAATATTCCGAGCAGGATGAAGAAGCTTGGCGTGATGATCGAGGACACGATGATCAGCAGGTAGAGATGCGGCAGCGAAGACCAGATTTCGATGAATCGCTGGAAGATGAGATCAGTCCAGCCTCCAAAATATCCTTGAACGGCGCCGGCGAAAATTCCCACGATGGATGACAGGCCCGCGAGAATAAGTCCGAAGAGAACAGAGATACGGAATCCGTAAATCAGACGCGCCATGACGTCGCGCCCCTGATCGTCCGTACCCAGCCAATTCCATTCGATGTCGCGGCATGTACCATTTTCAATGCCGCGTTTGGCTGCAATCGGCGTGCAATGCGAATCGGCCAGCAACCATGTCGGCGCCGATGGCGCGGGGGTCGGCAGTTCGTAATTATGCGTGCGGTACGAAAAGCGGACCGGCGGCCAGATCATCCAGCCATTCGCCTCGATCTCACGCGCAATCACCTGATCGCGATAATCAGTCTCCGCCAGGAAGCCGCCGAATTTTTCTTCCGGGTAGCTCTGGAAGACCGGCGTGAGCAATTCGCCCTTGTAGGAGACTAGCAAGGGCCGGTCATTCGCGATGAACTCGGCCCCAAGCGACAGAACAAAGAGGACGAGGAAAATCCAGAACGACCAATATCCGCGGCGGTTCGCACGAAAGTTGGCGAGCCTGCGCTGGTTCATCGGCGAAAGATTGAACATTCCGCCATCGGGAACGGGCGGGGCTAGCGGTGCTTTGATAATGGAATCCAGCGACAAGCGCGACAGGTCTGCTTGGCTCAATCACACCTCCCACGTTTCGAAATCTATGCGGGGATCTATCCAGGTGTAGGTGAGGTCGGAGAGCAGATTTACGACCAGACCAAGCAGCGAGAAAATGTAGAGCGTGGCGAAGACGACAGGATAATCGCGGTTCACAATGGATTCAAAGGAGAGCAGTCCGAGACCGTCCAGACTGAAGATATTCTCGATCAGCAGCGAGCCCGTGAAGAACGCGTGAATGAACGCGCCCGGAAAACCCGCAATCACGATCAGCATCGCGTTGCGGAAAACGTGCCCGTACAGAACCTGATGCTCGGTAAGGCCCTTCATGCGCGCCGTCTGCACGTATTGCTTGCGAATTTCGTCGAGGAAAGAATTCTTGGTGAGGAAGGTCGACGTCGCGAAAGCGCCGATTGTCATGGCGACCACGGGCAGCGCGATGTGCCAGAAATAATCGGCGACCTTCGCCGCAAACGACAATTCGTTCCAATTGTCGGATGTGAGACCGCGCAAGGGAAATATCTGCCAGAACGAACCGCCTGCGAAGAGCACAACAAGCAGAACGGCGAACAGAAAGCTCGGGATAGCGTAGCCGACAATCACGACAGCCGACGTCCACGTGTCAAAAGGCGTGCCGTCTTTCACTGCTTTGCGAATGCCAAGCGGGATTGAAATTGCGTAGGACAGAAGCGTCATCCACAGCCCGAGCGAGATTGAGACCGGCAGCTTTTCCTTGATCAACTGGATGACGGGCGTATCGCGATAGAAACTCCTGCCGAAGTCGAACACAAGGTAATCGCCGAGCATCTTGAGAAAGCGCTCATGGGTGGGCTTGTCGAAACCGAACTGCGTGTTCAGCTCGTCAATGAGTTTCTGATCCAGCCCTTGCGCGCCTCGGTAACCCGTGTCGGCCGCCTGCATTTGCGCAGATCCAATGTCGCCGCCGCCGCCGCTGAAGCGCGACGTGGCGCCAGCGTCCATGCCTTGCAATTGCGCCATAATTCGCTCAACTGGCCCGCCGGGCGCGAATTGGACGATGGCGAATGAAATCAGCAAAATCCCGAGTATCGTCGGGATCATGAGAAGGAGTCGTCTGGAGATGTATGCGAGCATCTAGGCGGCTGTTCCTCACCTGCGAGCGAGCGGGCCCTTCCGAATCACGAATAGCCTATCTTGCGCGCTTTGTCGGCGTCCCACCACCAGAGCGCGGGCGCGCCATTGCCATACTTTGGCGTTTTCTCCGGCCGTCCAAACAGGTCCCAATGGGCAATAAGCGCCCTGTCCTTGTACCACATCGGAATCCAGTGGCGCCCGGCGCGCAAGACGCGATCAAGCGCGCGTGCTGCGATGTTGAGCTCCTCGCGTGTCTGGGCGCGCGCGATTCGCTCGACAAGCGCGTCGACTGCAGGAGATGAAATGCCGCCCATGTTGCGCGAGCCAGGCGTTTTGGCCGCAGTTGAGGAATAGATGTTGCGCAGTCCATCGCCGGGAGTCAGCGACCCGCCCAGCGCAATAACAATGATGTCAAAGTCAAAATTGTCGAGCCGACGCTTGTATTGCGCCGCGTCTACCTGCCGGAACTGCGACTCGACGCCGAGGCGGCGCAGGTTTGCCTGAAAGGGCTCTGTGTGCGGGCGAAGCGCACCCTGCGAATCGAGAAACTCGACTTCAAAGGGTGACCCGTCTGGAAGTCGCAGGCGGGACCCGTCCCGTTTGCAGCCAGCGGCAAGAAGCAGGTCGTTGGCGCGCCGCAGAAGGTTACGGTCAGAGCCCGAGCCGTCGCTGACCGGAGGAACCCAGGGCTCGCCGAACACTTCGTCTGGAACCTGGCCACGGAAGGGTTCGAGCAGCGCAAGTTCTTCGGCCCCCGGCTTGCCCTGCGCCTTCATGTCGGAGTTATCGAAGAACGATGTGAGGCGGCTATAGGCCGAATACATGATGTTCCGGTTCGTCCACTCAAAATCAAAGGCGTAGCCGAGCGCCTCGCGTATGCGGGGGTCGGCAAATTTGGAGCGGCGTGCGTTGAACATCCAGCCTTGCGTGCCAACCGACCCGCCTGACGGCAGTTCAACCCGCTGGACGCGGCCGTCGCGCACCGCCGGAAAATCGTAAGCGGTCGCCCAGAATCGCGCCGTGTATTCTTCCTGAAAGTTGAGCTGTCCGGACTTGAAAGCCTCGAAGGCGATTTGTCGCTCGCGGAAATAGTCATACCGCATGCGATCAAAATTGTTCTGGCCGACGTTCACCGGGAGATTCGCGCCCCAGTAATCGGTCACGCGCTCGAACTCGACGTAGCGCCCCGTTTCGAAACGGCCGACCTTGTAGGGGCCCGATCCAAGCGGGGCCTCCAGCGTCGTCGCCTCGAAGTCGCGGCCTTTCCACCAGGCTTGCGAAAAGATCGGCAGGCTTGCAACGAGCAAATGGATGTCGCGGCCGCGCGTGGGCTCGAAACGCACGATGAGCGTATGGTCGCCGTCCGCCTCAGCTCCTGCGAAATCCCGCAAAAGGGAGCGATAGATGGGGTGCCCTTTTTCCTTCAGCGTCGTGAACGAAAATGCGCAATCGCTGGCGCGTAACGGCGATCGGTCGTGGAAACGGGCTTCCGGGCGCAATGCGAAGCGATACTCAAGCTTGTCTGCCGAAACGCGCACGGATTTTGCGACCAGGCCGTACATCGAATTTGGCTCGTCGCTGCTCCCGCTCATCAACGTGTCGAAGGTCGCGTCCATCCCCGCCGCCCCATCGCCGCGGAACGCGTAGATGTGAAGCGTGTCGAACGTCTCGAAATTTTGGTTGCCGTTGGTGTTCTTGATCTGGATGCGCAGGACGCCGCCCTTCGGGGCGTTTGGATTAACGTAGGGAAAATGCTTGAAGTCAGGCGGCAGACTGAGGTCGCCGAACGTCGACAGGCCATGCAGTTCTGCGTCTTGCGCGTGCGCCATCCGCGGCAGGGCGGCGCCCGCTGCGGTGACTGCAGCCAGCTTCAGGGCGTTTCGACGCGTGATGGCCATGACGGAGATGCTCCCAACGACTTGAGACGATTCGGCCCGGATTATGTCGCTTTTTGGCCTACCTGCCAGTCAGCGGCGTTACAAATGAAAAAGCCGACCCAAAGGCCGGCTTCTGAAAGTCGCAAACTGTTGTCTATTCAGGGCGCGGGGACGGGCGGCGCCTTGGGCGAGATGGAGCGTAGATACGCGATGATGTCGCCGCGACGGCCGTCGTTCTTGTCGCCGCCAAACGCCATCTTTGTGTTGCTGGCGTAGCCCTTCGGATTGTTGATGAAGCTGTTCAGATGGTCGTAATCCCAGACCTTGTCGGTCTTTGCCCGCTCGATAAGGGACGAGGAATACGAAAAACCCGCAGCGCTGGCGATCGACCGGCCAACAATGGCGCCCAGCGTGGGACCAATCTTCGAAGCCGCGCCCTCTTCAAATGCATGGCAGGCGCCACAAGCCTGCTTGGCGGCGGCTGCGCCACGGCCAGCATCGGCGCTAGCCATGATCTGGGCGGCGGAGGCAAGCTGGACGGCTGCAGGGGCTGCCGCTGTCGTCGCGGCCGCTTCTGGCAGCGCGTATCCCGCCATCTTGGGCTTGGGTGCGTGATAAATAGAGCTGGAGAACAAGCCGAGGAACATCAGAAACAGCAGAGTGCCGAGCACGGCGCCCATGATTTTGTTAAATTCGTACGAATCAATCATGTCTTCAAGGCTCCGCCCTGGTCCCCAGCGAGCCGCATTTGCGCCCGGCGCAAATGCGCACGGCCCCAGGCGCGGCAGGTTGCCGCGTTGGATACAGGGATTGCGCCCTGCTTGGCAACACGTAATAACCGCCCGCGCCTTGCTACCTTTTGCCGCCTGTGGGCGGCCTACGTCGGATGGACGCTGTGAATCCCTTGGTCCTCATCCCCGCGCGCCTCGCCTCAACGCGGCTGCCGCGAAAGCCGTTGGCCGATATCGCTGGCGCGCCCATGATCGTCCAGGTATGGCGCCGGGCGTGCGAGGCGGATGTCGGAGAGGTGGTCGTCGCCGCTGATTCGGTTGAGATCGTCGATGTGGTGACAAGCGCCGGGGGCCGCGCCGTCCTGACCAATCCGGATCACCCATCGGGGTCGGATCGCATCTTCGAGGCGCTTTGCCGAATTGATCCTGACGGCCGCCACGATGTGATCGTCAACGTCCAGGGCGATCTGCCGACCATCGATCCTGAAACGGTGCGCGCCGCGCTTGCCCCGCTTTTGGACCCGGCCGTGGACATTGCGACCTTGGCCACGGTCATTCGCCGTGAGGAAGAGCGCGACGACCCCAACGTCGTAAAAGTGGTGGGCGCCGAGCTTTCCCCGGGGCGACTTCGCGCGCTATATTTTACAAGGGCGACGGCGCCGTGGGGCGACGGACCGCTGCTGCACCACATCGGACTTTACGCCTATCGCCGCGCGGCGCTGACCCGATTCGTCGGTTTGAAGCCCTCGCCGCTCGAGCTGCGCGAACGGCTGGAACAGCTGCGCGCGCTGGAGGCGGGCATGCGTATCGACGTTATGCTTGTTGACACCGTGCCGCTCGGCGTCGATACGCCCCATGATCTGGAACGCGCGCGCGCCGCTCTGTCGGACGGCAAACCACGCGCGTGAGTGCGATGACGAGGCCGCTTCGCGCGGCATTGGAGTGATTTATGTCCAGCGCAGGCAAACGACTTATCGCCTATCAGGGCGAGGCTGGCGCAAATTCGCACATAGCTTGCCGCGAGGTTTTCCCCGACTGGGAGCCGCTGGCGTGCGCAACCTTCGAGGATGCGTTTGCCGCGATCACTGAAGGCGCCGCGGACCTTGGCATGATCCCGATCGAAAACTCGATTGCGGGACGCGTGGCGGATATCCATCACTTCCTGCCGGGGTCCGGCCTGCACATCATCGGCGAGTTCTTCCTGCCGATCCATTTCCAGCTGATGGCTCTCAAAGGCGCGACGCTTGCAACGATCAAGACGGTTTACAGCCACATTCACGCGCTGGGTCAGTGCCGCAAGATCATCCGCCAGCTTGGTCTGACGCCGGTGACTGCGGGGGACACGGCGGGCGCTGCGCGCGAGGTTTCCCAATGGGGCGATCTTACGAAAGCGGCGTTCGCGCCCGCGCTGGCCGCCGACATCTACGGGCTCGACGTTCTCATGAGCGATGTCGAGGATGAGAAACACAACACGACCCGCTTCATTGTGCTTTCGCGCGATAAGCAATGGGCGAAACCCGACAACAGCGCGACGATCACGACCTTTGTCTTCCGCGTGCGAAACGTGCCGGCGGCACTCTACAAGGCGTTGGGCGGGTTCGCGACGAACGGCGTCAACATGACGAAGCTTGAAAGCTACATGGTCGAGGGCGAGTTTTCCGCGACCATGTTCCTGGCTGACGTGGAGGGCCACCCGAGCGATCCCGCTTTGGCGCGCGCTCTTGAGGAACTCGAATTCTTTTCGCGTGAGGTGCGTATTCTCGGCGTGTATCCCGCGCACGCGTTCAGACGCACGTTCGCCGCCGAGCCGCTGGAGAATCCTTCAGCCTAGCAGCCTGTCGGACTGGATTCAAAGACTTGGACCCGC
>CANMLK010000093.1 GCA_947498445.1 Beijerinckiaceae bacterium | reverse complement strand
GCCTTCCCTGGTAAGTGCAGAGCCATCCGCTCCCATTGATCGTCCCGAAGAGACAGGCGAACCGCCGACATTCAACGCTCCTATCCGAAAAGGAGCTTGAATCAGATTTGAGAGTCCTGGGGAATCTTGAATGTCAACGCGCTCTAGGGTGAAGAACGATTCGCGCGAAAGGAGCGCAGCATGTTTGGCCTGTCCTCGACGTTCGGCTTTACATTGCCGGATCTGCTGGCCTTCGCGTTCTTTGTGGCCGCGTGGAGCTGTTATCATTACGCGATTGAATATGGATCGCGGAGCGGCTTGAACGTGAGCATGGCCGAATACCGCATGCGCTGGATGGCGGAGATGAGCCGCCGCGACAATCGCATCGTCGACGCCAACATCATGACGTCCCTGCAGAATGGAACGGCGTTTTTCGCGTCCACCTCGCTGCTCGCCATCGGCGCGTCCGCCACATTGCTGCGCGCCAGCGATGACGCGGTGAAGATCGCCGCCGACTTGCCGTTCGGCATCGCCGCCACCCGCACGTTGTGGGAGGTGAAGGTGATCGGCCTTCTGTTCATCTTCGGCTACGCCTTCTTCAAGTTCGCGTGGGCTTATCGATTGTTCAATTATGCGGCCGTGCTTGTGGGCGCGACGCCTGCAGCGGGCTCGCCTGACGCGGCGGAGCGTGCGTTGATCGCCGGCCGCGCCGGGCGCATGGGCGTGGCGGCGGCAAGGCACTTCACCCGCGGGCAGCGCGCGTTCTTCCTCGCGCTGGCCTACCTTGGCTGGTTTTTAAGCCCGTCGGCGCTGGCCGCGACCACGGCGTTCGTAATGGTCGTGATGTGGTCGCGTCAATTTGCGTCCGACGCGCACGATGCGATTGAATGGACCCCTTCTGACGAGCCCAAGGACGGAGCCAAGGCCGACAAGCCTTGACGCGGCGCTCTGCACAGGACATGACCCGCGCATGATTATAGAGCCTAAAGCGCCCAAAGAGCCCAAGGAATCCAGCCACAAGGAAGCGCACGCGCGGCGCCGCAGCCTTGAAGAGACAATCCTCGAACTTTGCGCCGAGGCCGGATCGCAAAAAACCGTCGACCCCATTCAGGTGGCGCGGGCGTTCTCTCAGGCGCGCGGCGAGGATGAACCGGGCTGGCGCAACTGGCTGGCCCATGTGCGCTCGGCGTCCATAGGGCTCGCGCGACAGGGCAAGCTGGTTATCTATCGCAAGGGCAAGCCAGCAGACCCGGATGATTTTCGCGGCGTCTACCGGCTCGGGCTGCCGCGTGAGGATGGATCAGGGTCCGGGGAATAGATCGTCGATCTTGCCGGTCCACCAATAAGCGGCAAGCCCGATGTATTCACGCACCGCAGCCTCTGTCCGCTGCAAGCCATGCAGTGCATTGCGAAACACCGTCCGGTATTCGGAGGCGACGCCAAGCGTGGAATAATCCACCGGATATGGCGTCACGTTGAACCCCGCCTTGCGGAAAATGCCCACGGAACGCGGCATGTGTGAAGCGGACGTAACCAGCAGCCAGATTTCGCCGGGCTTTGGTTTCAACAATTCGCGCGTGAAAATCGCGTTCTCGTAGGTGTTGCGGGACTCCGACTCCAGCACTAGACGCTCTTGCAGTATTCCAAGCCCAAGAAAGAGCTTTTCCGCGGCATGCGCTTCCCGATAGGGCGAGCCGAGGAGCGCCGCAGAACCGCCCGTGAAGACGAGCTTCGCATCGGGAAAGCGGCGCGCGAGCATGACCCCTTCCGTCATGCGATCGCCGCCCTCCGTCAGTTCGATAGGCCCCCGAAGGCGCGTGACCTGTTGATTGACTGCGCCGCCGAGCACGATGATTCCAGCAGGCGCCGACATGTTGGCGGGCGGCTGGGGGAACCGGTCTTCAAGAACGCGCATCATTACTGTGCCGACAGGGAGGATTCCCAGTACGAGAAAACCCAGCGCCGATGCGAGAACCAATCGCCGACCAGCCCGCATGAAGCGCGTGAACAGCAACGCGGCGCCGAGCAAAAGCAGCAGCAGCAGCAGATTGGCGGGCGCGATGACCAGCCACAGAATTTTGGAAAGATAAAAGAACATGACGCTGGCACCCTAGACGCAACGCCGACCCATGGCGAGGGCGGCTCATGCATGCCGAATTATGACAAAGGCAGCTCCAGCACTGCGCTGCAGGGCCTTTCAAGCACGCCCGCATACCAGGCTTCCAGATGGGGCGCGGCCACGCGTTCAACCGGTAAACTCAGCCAGCGATGGGCGACCGGGGCGATGCAGCAATCGGCAATGCCGAAGGTCGCGCCGGTCATGAAGGATTGACGCGCGAGAACATTGTCCAGGATTGCGAAATGTTGAACGCACTGCACGCGGGCTGTTTCGATTGCGGCGGCGTCCGGTGTTCCCATTTTGCGCACGAGCGGTCGGAAGATGGCGTTGATCGGATCAAGCAGCGTGGTCAATTGCCAGTCCATCCAGCGCTCAGCGCCCGCGCGCGCCTGCGGGTCGGCTGGCGACAAATGCGGCGCATACTTCGAACACACGTAACGGATGATCGAGTTGGATTCCCACAGGACGAAACCGCCGTCGTCGATGGTCGGCACCAGCCCGTTCGGGTTCATCGCGCGGTACTCCGGCGTATTGACGACGCCGAACGCAAGGCCTGCGTCAAAACGCTCGTAAGGAACGCGCGCCTACTCAAGCGCGGCGAGCGCCTTCTGCACATTAAGCGAGTTCGTCCGGCCCCAGATCTTCAGCATGCCTTCTCCCCCGACCACAAGGAAGAGATAGCCAAACACACGGACAGCGCAATGGCGAAGCGGCCCTTACGCGCAGAACTTTCCGCACTACAATGTGAAACTCCGTGAGATTGGAATCATGCGCCGGCGCGTCAGCGCAAGGTCAGGGAACGAGGCATGCAGGATAATAGCGAGCGGTCGGACGATGAATTTGCGGAGCGGCCCAACCGGTTGCCATGGCCGCCAATCATTTACTCGGCGGCGTTTGCGCTTTGCTGGCTGCTGCAGGGCATGGCGCCGCTCGCCGCGCTCGATGAAGCGCTTGCCATGGCCCCGAAGGCGGCAGGCCTCATCATCGCGGCGACGGGGTTCACGCTCGACCTCGCCGCCATGAGCGCGCTTGTCCGCCATCGCACAGCCATCCTGCCAAATATGGCCTCAAGTGCGCTGGTGAGCAGCGGCGTGTACGCCTACACGCGCAACCCGATCTATCTCGGCAACACCCTTTTGCTGATCGGCTTCGCGATTGCGCTGCGGTGGGGGTGGCTTGCAATAGCCGCTCCGATCACGGTTCTCGCAGTGACGATGCTGGCGATCCAGCGTGAAGAAAAACATCTCGCCGCGCGCTTTGGCGACGCCTGGCGCGCCTACGCCGCACGGGTGCGACGCTGGATTTGACGCGCTAGCTCGCCGGGCGCTGATGACGGCCCGCAAGCCAGTCGCGCCATTGATCGCGTGTGCCATAAAAGGCGTTGCGGTCGATGTTCCCCTTCATGCCGGGGATGCGCCCATCGGACTGGTATTGCCAGAATGTCCATGCGCGACCGGGGTAATGCACGCTGGGTTCATACTTGGTTGAGCGCACCCAGACCGGATAATTGCTGAATTCATTGGGATGCATCATCTCGGCGTAGAAATCGACGGTCACATAAATGACGGGCTTCTTGCCGTAGTGAGACTCCATCTCGCGCAGCACCAGACGCATTTTGGCGAGCGTCTCTTCACGCGTCAGCTTTTTGCGGCATGTGCGTGAGGTATGCTGATGCTCCACGTCCAGAACGGGGGGCAACGCGTCCCTGTCGTAGGGCACGTTTCGCTTGTACCACTCGACCTGTTCGTGACCCGGGCGACACCACCAGACAAAATGATAGGCGCCGCGCGGCACGCCGGCAGCCTTGGCGTTGTCCCAGTTTTCCCGGAAGCGCGGGTCGATGTGGTCGCCGCCTTCGGTCGCCTTTATGAAGGCGAACTTGACGCCCGATGTGCGAACGGCGCGCCAGTCGATTGCACCCTGCCAGCGCGACACATCAATGCCGTGGATGGGGAATTGCGAGGGGTGAAGCGTGTTGAAATGCTCATTGCCAGCGCCAGGACGCGCGCCCTCGCCCGTGCCGTCGTCCATCTGCAATGACGAGCCGCCCGCGCAGGCGGCCAGCAGCAAGGCGGCGACGCCGGCGAATGTGAACCGCAATGCGCGGGGTAGACGATGAACAATAGCCTGTCGCATTGGCGAAAATTATCCGCACCCCGGTAATGGAGCGTTAAGCGACAGGGTTAAAAGAATAAGAAGGCGACTGCAACGGTCCTTTCGCACTGTTCCACCGCCGGTTTTTCCGGCCCGGCTTATTTGTACTGCATCAGGCCCTCGAGCTTGCCGAGCATTTCCGCAGGGGTTTTTACGAGATCGACCATGATCTGCTGAAGCTCCTCGCCCGACACGTAATCGATGTCGCGCTTCTGCTTCTCGGCTTCAGCAACGAATTCGGGGTCCACAACCATTTTCGCAAACGAGTTGCGCAGCGCGGCCACCCGATCCTTTGGAACCTCAGGCGCCACGAAGAATGGTCTGCCCGCGAATCCGGTGGCGATGAGCAGCGTGAAATAGCCCTTCACCTGCTCGGCGGTGAAGCCGTTGGAGACAGTACTGTCTTTGATCTCGTCGAAGATCATCGGCAATCCGAGCTTCGTCATTTCCGGCTCCGGACGCAAAGACATCTGCACAATCGGTTTGATGAGATTTTGCTGCGCCATGGCCTCGGCCTGCGGCTTGTAGGAGGCCCAGGACTGACAAATTGCATCCGTTTCGCCGCGCTCGATCGCGAGATGAACCTGTTGCGTCGTCGTGTACCCCTTCACGAGCTTGAACTTTGCGCCCATGAGGTTGTTCAGCATCGCGGGATGAAACTCGGTAATGTTCGGCCCCGTGCCGCCTATGTTGAGCGGCTTTTTCAACATGTCTTCAAAGGTCGCGACGCCCGTACGTGTAGAGACGGCGCAAACGCCAGGCTCCGACGACAGACTTGCAAGCCATTGCAATTCGTTCGCCTTGAAGCGCGCGCCCTGCTGGCCCATCAACTGGATCAGCGGGACTTCGCGCTGGGTGGCCGCGATGACCGTTCCGTCTTTTGGCGCGACATTTGAGACGTAATTTGCGGCAACGACGCCGCCGGCGCCCGGCATGTTTTGAACGACGAAAATAGGTGATCCTGGAATGAGGCGACCCAGATGACGCGCCACTTGCCGCGCATAAGTATCGTAGCCGCCGCCTGCGCCCGAACCGACGATGACCTGAATGCGCTTGCCCTGATAGAATTTCTCGATGTCATCGGCTGCGGCAGGCGCCGCGCTGGCCGCAAGAGCGGCAATCAGCAAACCTGTGAAACGCGCCATCTGATCCCCCAATTTCATGAACAGCGCTTCAGCGCCCTACTTTATGCCAGAGTCCTGGAGTGTGCGGCGCAGTCTGTCGACCACAGGCTGCGGCGTGGTCATGATTTCGTCAACGAGCTTTGCGACGCCTGCGCCATCAAGCGGGCGTATCAGCAAGCCCATCTTGTCCGCGATTGCGAGGAAGTCAGGGTCCTTCACCGTGCGATCAAACGCGACGCGCAACGCTTCAAGGCGCGCAGGCGGGATGTTTGGCGGCGCGTAGATGGGCCGATGCATCTCGAATTTCAGAAAAAAGAAGCGCAGCATTTTCTTGTCTTCAGGATCGTCAATAAGCTCATAGAGGGTGGGCACATCCTTCAATTCCGGCATACGATCGACGCCGAACTGCATCACATAACGAACCTTGTCGTCCCTTCGCCAATCGGGCTTTGACACACCCAGGGTTGAATAGGCGCTGTTGTTGGCTTCAAGTTCGCCGCGCTCCATCGCGAGCAAAATTTCCGCAACGCCGCGATAGCCTGTGATGACCTCGGACTTGAGGTTAAGCAATTTGTTGGCCATCGCGGGGAAGATTGCGTTGTCGCCGCTTGCCGCCGTGGCGCCGAAGCGCACCTTGTGGGTTCGCAAATCCTGCCACGTCTTCACCGGCGTCCCGTGCCAGACGTAGCTAACCTGGGGTTCGCGCACGGGCGTGCCAATCCACGCGAGTTTTTGCGGATCGTAACGCAGGTTTTTACCATCGGCAGAGAGCATGTTGAGCCGCGGCTCATAGGGAATGTTGCCGGTTCCCATGCCGAAGACCGAGCCATCGGACGCCGCCGCGCTGACGAGATAATTCGTCATGATGACGCCAGCGCCGCCCGGCATGTTGCGAATGACCACATTGGGATTGCCGGGCAAATATTTTGACATGAACGGCGCCATCGGCCGCGCGGTCTGATCGAAGCCGCCGCCCGCCGCCGCGCCCACGATGAAGTCGACAGTGCGGCCCTTGTAGAAGTCGGCGATGGGATCGGCTTGCGATTGCGTTACGCCCATCGCCGCCAACGCGACAAAAAGCGAATAGAATCCCGCGCTGCGAATGTTCATTGGCCCTCCTCCCAGAAATTCGTTCGTATTTTGTGGGAAGTTTAGGCGCCTTTCGTGTCGCCCGGCAAGAGGCAATGACTTTCGCTGGCGTGATGCTTTTCTGATTCGACATTGCGCAGGCGGCGGTCTTATATCTGTAAAAAAGCAAGGAATTTGCGGAGGAAATGATGAAACGCCCCGTGTCGGCCATGGTGGGCCCGAGCAAGTTTCGCATCGGCCTTTTTGGCATGAATTGCTCAAACGGAATGAGTATGACGACGGCGCCGGGGCGTTGGGAATCGTCATGGGACAACAATGCTCTCGCCGCGAAAATGGCCGACGAAGCGGGCGTTGATTTTCTGCTGCCGATCGGACGCTGGCATGGCTACAAGGGCGTCACAGACACGCAAGGGTCGACGTTTGAGACGATCGCCTGGGCCGCGGGCCTTCTTGCCGCGACAAAGCGCATAACGGTCAGCGCGACGCTGCATGTGCGCTTCGCCAACCCGATTTTTTCGGCCAAGCAAATGGTGACGGCCGATCACATCGGCAAAGGTCGGTTTGCGCTCAACATCGTGTCCGGCTGGAACCACGGCGAGTTCGAAATGTTCGGCGTCAATCTCATTCCGCATGAGACGCGTTACGACTTCACCGAGGAATGGGTGGAAATCGTCAAGCGCGTGTGGAGCGAAGACGAACCCTTCAATCATAAGGGCCAATGGTTTGCCCTGAAGGATGTGCTCTCCAAACCCAAGCCCTGGGGCGATGGGGTTCCGCTGCTCATCAGCGCGGGCGCTTCGATTGAAGGTCGACGTTTTGCGGGCCGGCATGTCGATTGCCTCTTCACGTCCTTCAGCGACCTCGACCACCTCGCGCGCAACGTGCAGGAAGTGCGCGGCATTTCGCAGGAATATGGGCGGAATGCAGGCGTCTTCGGCAGCGGCCATACAATCTGCCGCCCCACGCGCAGAGAGGCCGACGAGTTGTACAATTACATCGTGAATGAGCACGGCGATTGGGACGCGGCGGAACATGCCGCACGCATTCGCATGCGGGGCCGCGAAGGACGCTACACCGACGTGGAAGCGCTCAAGCGACGCCTCATCAGCGGCATCGGCACCTATCCGGTGATGGGCTCGTATGACGAATGCGCCGCTGAATTCGCGCGCATGAGCGAAGCGGGACTGGATGGCATCGCGCTTGGGCTCTTCAATTACATCACGGAAATGCCACATCTGCAGGAAGTTCTCGCGCGTCTGGAACACATGGGTCTGCGCGCGCCCAATAAAGAATTACGCATGTAACAGAGCGCCAAAACGGCGCCTCGTACGGGGAGGAAAAGATGGCCGCTTATTGCCTGAGGGCGCTCGTTGCGCTTGTTTGTCTTGGCGCCGCATCTGCGCATGCGCAAAGCGTCGCGGACTTTTACAAGGGCAAACAAATCCAGATGATCATCGCGACGAATGCAGGCGTCGGCTATGACATTTATGCGCGCCTGCTCATCGCGCACATGGGCAAGCACGTGCCCGGCAACCCCGGCTTTATAGCGCGCAACATGATCGGCGCCGGCGGCTTGCGCACAGCCGATTTTGTGTATCGCGTCGCGCCAAAGGATGGGCTGACGATGGGCACAATCGGACGGGGCCTGCCGTTCGAAGCCATGCTCGGACAAAACGAGTTGAACATTGACCCTTTAAAGTTCGCCTGGCTCGGCAGCATGAATCGCGAAACCGCTGTCGCATTCTCGTGGCACACATCGAAAGTCAAAACCCTAGCTGACCTGCGCGCCAACGATTTGCTGACCCCGGGCACCGGCGCGGGCGCAGACTCCGAGATCATGCCGCTGGCGTTCAACAATCTGATCGGAACAAGGTTCAAGATCATCAAAGGCTATAAGGGCACATCGGATGGCGCGATCGCGGTGGAGCGCGGCGAACTGGATGGCATCGCCTATTGGTCGCTGGGCTCGTTGACGTCGCTGCACCGCCACTGGCTCGACGACAAAAAAATAAATGTCCTGTTTCACACAGGAAGAAGCGCCCATCCTGATTTGCCGGGCGCGCCGAGCATCCGCGACATCACCGCCAGCGGTCCCGACCAACTCGCGCTCGACTTCATTCTCGCGCGTGAGGCGTTGGGACGGCCGTTCTTTTCATCGCCGGACTTGCCAGCTGACCGGGCCGCTGCGCTGCGAAATGGATTCGAAGGGGCGATGAAGGACCCCGAACTCATCAGCGAGGCCCAGAAGCGGAGGATCGAAATCAGTCTCGTCACCGGCGCTGAGGTCGAAGACCTGTTGCAGCGCTCCAGTGCGGCGTCGCCTGAGACCATCAAACGTGTCAAAGCTGCGCTCGACCGGTAAAGGTCGGAGCGCTGCTTCAGCTTCGTTGCAAAAAAGTCTTGGTGCGGCCAAGAAGACTCGAACTTCCACCCCGGTTAAAGGACTAGCACCTCAAGCTAGCGCGTCTACCAATTCCGCCATGGCCGCAAAAGGGGATATCTGGAACCCGAAGGTCCCTGTCTGACGCTGCTCCAACTGGAGCCCCGCAACATCAGCACCGGCCGTCTAACAAATCGATGGGGCGGTGACAAGCGCATTGGCGAACCGATTTCCCGTTTAGAGGACAATGTCGACGCCATGGCCCCTTTCCGGTCGTTCATATATGTGGATGACTGATGACGGAGAGAGACGTGCCCGACCCCGCCTGCCCCATCGCGCCCGAGCGCGGCGCTCTCGCCTGGCGCATGGCTGCGCCCGAAGGAGCGCCCCCGGTGGAATGGCGCATCTGGGAAGGCCTGACAGATTATGACGCCGCCGTCGCCGCCATGGAGGCGCGGGCTGACGCCATCTGCGCCGGCGAGGCGGCGGAATGCGTCTGGCTGATGGAGCACCCTGCCCTTTACACCGCCGGCACCTCTGCGAAAGACGGCGACCTTGTCGATGCGCGCTTCCCGGTCTTCAGAACAGGCCGTGGCGGGCAATACACGTACCATGGGCCCGGACAGCGCGTGGGCTACGTCATGCTGGACCTGAAGCGTCGCAGGCCCGATGTGCGCGCCTATGTGTGCGCACTGGAGGCGTGGATCATTGGCGCGCTGGACGCGTTCAACCTGCGTGGAGAGCGGCGCGAGGACCGCGTCGGCGTGTGGGTGAAGCGGCCAGACAAGGGCGCGGGCTATGAAGACAAGATCGCGGCGCTTGGCATTCGCGTGCGCCGTTGGGTGACGTTTCACGGCATATCGCTGAATGTCGAGCCGGACCTTTCGCATTTCAGCGGCATTGTCCCCTGCGGGATTTCCGAGCAGCGCTTTGGCGTGACGTCGCTGGTGGAAATGGGTCTGCCTGTCACCATGCCGGAGGTTGATTCGATCCTGCGGCGCGAATTCGAGACTGTGTTCGGGCGCACCATCCCCGTGCCGTAATTGGCGCTATGGTGACACAGCAGCGCCGCATGGAGATTTCTGACCCGATGAACCGATTGGCGACATTTCTTCTGATCGCGGGACTTGCGGGCGCTGCGCCGGCCAGCGCGCAATCGCCCGCACCGTTACGCGTCACCCCCGGCGACCGCAGTCAACTGGTTTACTCTTACGCGCCGGTAGTGAAGCGCGTAACGCCCGCCGTTGTGAACGTCTACGCGTCGCGCGTTGAACGCCGACAGGCTAACCCGCTCTTCGACGATCCCATCTTCCAACGCTTCTTCGGCCAGCGCCCCGGTGGGCAAACCTCGCGCTCGCTTGGCTCAGGCGTCATCGTGGAAGCGAGCGGCCTCGTCGTGACGAACAATCATGTCATCGAGGGCATGACGGAAGTGCGCGTGGCGCTCGCAGACCGGCGCGAACTCGACGCTGAAATCGTGTTGCGCGACCCGCGCACCGACATCGCCGTGCTGCGCATCAAGGGCGGCTCGAACTTTCCCTATCTTGAAACAGGCGAGTCCGACGACCTTGAGGTCGGCGACATTGTGCTTGCGATAGGCAACCCGTTTGGCGTGGGCCAGACAGTGACGCAAGGCATCATCTCGGGATTGGCGCGTACGCAAACCGGCATCAGCGATTACGGCTTTTTCATCCAGACCGACGCGGCGATCAATCCCGGCAATTCCGGCGGCGCGCTCGTCGATATGTCGGGCAAACTGGTTGGGCTGAATTCGGCGATCTATTCGCGCAGCGGCGGCTCGGTCGGCATCGGGTTCGCCATTCCCTCGGCCATGGTGCGCGTGGTTGTCGCGAGCGCGCAAAACGGCGGGAAGACGGTGCGGCGGCCGTGGTTCGGCGCCTCGCTGCAACCCTTGTCAAAAGACATCGCTGATTCGCTAGGGCTTGATCGCCCTTCCGGCGCACTGGTTGCTAACGTGCACGCGAGAAGTCCGGCGGACGCTGCGGGCGTGCGGCGCGGCGACATCATCACTGCAGTCGACAGCCTTGGCGTGGATGATCCGGAGGCCTTCGGTTTTCGGCTTGGCACCCGCAAGCTGGGAGGCTCAGCAGCTGTTACAGTGCTGCGCAATGGCAAGCCGGTGACGCTGGCTGTAGCGATGCGGCAAGCGCCAGAAACGCCTGCGCGCGAGGAGATCAAGCTGACCGGAAGGTCGCCGTTCGAGGGCGCAACGGTGGCAAATTATTCGCCGGCCGTCGCTGAGGAGACCGGCGTGGAAGACGTCACCGAAGGCGTGGTGATCACGGACATCGATGACAATTCAACCGCCGCGCGCGTGAACCTGAAGAAGGGCGACGTGGTGGTGGAGGTCAACAACAGCCGCATTTCCCGCACGAAAGATCTGGAAGAGGCCGCCGCCGGCCGCCCCCGGGCGTGGAGACTGACCATCCGCCGCGGCGGTCAGGTGTTTCAAACAGTGCTTGGCGGCTGAACGGCTTGGAGCTCATCTGCAACGAAAAACGCCGCCCGTGAGGCGGCGTTCATTCATTGGCGTTGGCGCCTGAAGTCAGGCGGCCTTGCATTGGCGTTGGCGCCTGAAGTCAGGCGGCCTTGCGGCCTTTGCTTGTCGCGCCCTTCGCCATGCGGCGCTTTATGGACGCCCAAAGCTTGCGCGTCTCCTCTGCAGCCATGCCCGACGGATTGAGCTCCGTCACGCCCCAGCCGATGCGAGCGGCTTCCTGATAATCAACGCGGGCGCCGATGAGCGGCGTGATGAGTCCGCCCATCGCTTCCAGCGCCTTGGAGCCTTCCTCAACGCGCGCTGTCTGTTGTGCAGGCGGGCATTGATTGAGAAGGAAGGCGTATTCCTTGCGCATCTCGCGCACGAGCTTGCGCGTGGCCTCGCTCGCCCACAGGTCGAACGCATTCGGCCGGCATGGGATGAGACAGAGGTCAGCAGCCTTCATGGCGGCAACCGAAGCGGCATTATCAGAGCCAGCGGTGTCGATGATGACAAGCGTGACGCCCGACTTTTCAAGAGCAGTGAGCGCGGCGTTCAGCTTGCCAGGCGCTACAGCTTCGACAGCAATGTCATTCTCCCGACGCTCCTTGAACCAGCGCAGCAGTGAAGCCTGCGGGTCCATATCGATGATGAACACACGTTCACCAGCTTCAAGCGCCGCAACGGCCAATGATGAAGCTATCGTACTTTTTCCCGAGCCGCCCTTTTGGGTGACGAGAGCGATTGTCCGCATAAAAAATCCCCCTGGAGCCTCGGGGCTGCGCCGCCGCCCCCCCAACGACAACCGAGCAAAGGCGCATGGGCGCCCGCTCGATTCGTCATGAAGTTACGATCAGTAATACTGAGTCGCAACATCTTTCAGAGATTCACTATTTGACTCTTCATGAATTTACGGGCCTGTGTGACTTGAAAGACTCATGTTCTGTTGCTTATTCCGTATTGTTTGCAGGCGCATATAATGGCTGCCGACCTCTTCTCCGCTTCCGGTCTAGACAAGAACGCGCCCCGCCCGTTGGCGGACCGACTTCGTCCGTCGCGGCTCGAAGAGGTTGCGGGACAGGATCATCTGATTGGAAACAACGGCGCGCTGAGTCGGCTGCTCCGTTCAGGCTCGCTGGGATCGCTCGTCTTCTGGGGCCCGCCGGGCACTGGCAAGACCACTGTGGCGCGGCTCCTTGCGAACGAAACAGACCTGCACTTTGCGCAGATATCCGCCATCTTCACTGGCGTCGCTGATCTGAAGAAAGTCTTTGAGGAAGCGCGCAAGCGCCGCTCCATCGGCCAGGGCACGCTGTTGTTCGTTGATGAAATCCATCGCTTCAACCGTGCGCAGCAGGATTCTTTTCTGCCGGTGATGGAAGACGGCACGATCACGTTGATTGGCGCAACGACCGAGAACCCATCCTTTGAATTAAACGCCGCCTTGCTCTCGCGCGCACGGGTCATGACATTTCGCGCACTCGATGAGGCGGCTATCGAGATGCTGCTTGTGCGCGCCGAGGAGATGGAAGCCAAGACGTTGCCGCTGGACGCAGACGCGCGCGCAGCGCTCGTGCGCATGGCAGATGGCGACGGGCGGGCGGCTCTGACGCTTGTCGAGGAGATATGGCGTGCGGCGGCCGAGGGCGAAGTCCTCGACACCACTGCGTTGGCCGAGATCGTGCAGCGGCGCGCGCCGATCTATGACAAGGCGCAGGAGGGACATTACAATCTGATTAGTGCGCTGCACAAAACCGTGCGCGGCTCTGATCCTGACGCCGCGCTCTACTATCTCGCGCGCATGCTGGATGCGGGCGAAGACCCGCTGTTTCTTGCGCGGCGCATCGTGCGCATGGCTGTTGAAGACATCGGTCTGGCGGACCCGCAGGCGCTGGTCATCGCCAACGCGGCGAAGGACGCCTACGATTTTCTGGGAAGCCCGGAAGGCGAACTCGCGCTGGCGCAAGCGGTGGTCTATGTCGCCACGGCGCCAAAATCGAACGCGACCTACAACGCCTGGAAAGGCGCGCAGCGGCTCGCCAAGGAGCATGGCTCCCTCATGCCGCCTCGCGCCATCCTGAACGCCCCCACAAAGCTGATGCGCGAAGAAGGCTATGGCGAGGGCTATCGATATGACCACGATGAGCCCGACGCCTTCTCAGGCCAAAACTACTGGCCCGAACAGATAGGCCCGCAGAAGCTTTACGAGCCTGTCGAACGCGGGTTCGAGCGTGAGATCAGCAAGCGGCTTGAATACTGGGCGAAGCTGAGGCGCGAGCGGGGAGACTAGGCGCGCCTCACCGCACGAAAGACAGAATAGCCCGCACGGCGGGTCCGTCCTGCATGTAAAATCCATGTGCGCCGCGCGGCCCGCATGGATTGGGCGGTTCGCGGCCCTGCATATCCATCCATGCGACGCGCGCGCGGCCGCCGGACCATTGGACAAATCCAGCGACCTCCTGCGGGCTCGTCTGCGCGCAGCCGTCGTCGCGATGATGAACGATAAGCGTTTGCGGCAAGCGCGTCGGCGAGCCGAGGCGTTGGCGCGCCACGCCGAGACCCGTGGAGACAAACACCAGTCCATCCACTTTGGCCCCGCTGGCGATTGCGCCCGAGGCCATCATGCCGCCACGGCTCATGCCGACCAGGAAGACACGGCGATTGGCGGCTTTGAGCTTCTGGGATATCGCGACCGCCTGCTGCGGGCTTGTCGCTATGAATGTCTCTACCCCGGCGCTAGAAAAAGCATTCTGATTGCGCATCAGGAAATCGATGGGCACAGGCCCGCCGGCTCCAGGCATCAGAATCGCCGCAGTCTGGGCGCTGACCGCAGAAGCCCATGCCAACGCGACGAAGCCGACGCATAACTCGCGAACAGTGCGAAACATCTAATGCTCCCGGACGATCGCGATCCTCACACGAGTCGGACTTTTGGAAACGGGCCGATGTCGACAGCGCGACCCGCTCGACACATGGAGAGTTTGCGCCTACGTTTCAGCTACATCAAGCCTCACGGCGGAGGAAATGTTGAAGACTGAGGCTGACATTATCGTCGTGGGCGGCGGTAACGCGGCCATGTGCGCGGCGCTTG
>CANMLK010000092.1 GCA_947498445.1 Beijerinckiaceae bacterium | reverse complement strand
CCCATTGATCGTCCCGAAGAGACAGGCGAACCGCCGACATTCAACGCTCCTATCCGAAAAGGAGCTTGAATCAGATTTGAGAGTCCTGGGGAATCTTGAATGTCAACGCGCTCTAGATTCTATATCCGTCGCCTCAGCATCAGCCTCCGCCAATTCTGCTTCCAGCGGAATGTTACGAAACATCCCTCCCCCAAGATTTTCAAATACCTTCAGATTCTCGGCAAGAAACGGGATATAGAAGCCAAAGATGTTGCTAATTTTTTCGGTAGCGTCGGATTTTGCCTTCTTCACTCGTAATTCGAGCTCAGCGGGCGAGTAGGTCTCTGCAAGCAACCGCTTCGAGATATCCCGTAGAAGAAACGGCTCGTCTCCCGAGCTTCTGGCTATCTCTGCGAGACGAGGCAGTAGCTCGTAGCGGGCGGCCTTGTAAACGTAAGAGCGTGTGGGTTCAAATGGCAACGACATGGCTTTTACCGGATGCTTCCAAGCGTGATTATGAAAACTCTCATTTCCCAGGAGCAGGCTGATCAGACCCATCCTTCAAAAGTTTCACTTTCGCGCAAAAAATTGATGCAACAGTTTTGAGTTTTGCATTCCGAAAGATCATGTGCAAGCAATTGCGAGTACTATGAATGTCGAAAGCGACTCTCAAATTTTGTAGCTGCGTTTCGGATAATCTTACGGGAAATCTTACTAGATTCGTGCGTTTACGCGGCAGCGTCATGCGCGGACTTGATCCGCGCATCCAGGCGCATCGGCCAATCGTCGATCCTCTCGTCTGGATAGCGCGATCAAGTCCGGCTATGACGGCCCACAGTTGAGCATGTCCCCTGTCGTGGATGGTCGGCCTTCGCCGACCATGACGGCTTCAGCGCTTCACTTAGTGAGCATCTCACTTAGTGAGCATCGCCTGCGATGCCGCCGCGTGGGACGGGCTTGCCTATTCCCAGCGGTTCGGCGTCAATCAACACGAAGGCCATGCGGCAGTTTTCTTTGTAGCGGTTGATCCATGCGTGGTAGGTGCCGCGCTGGATCATCACGTCGCCCTTGTTGAGCGTCACCATGCGGCCCTCGTCCAGCTCCATGTCGATCTTGCCGTCGAGCACGATGATGTAGTCGATCGTCTCGGTGCGGTGCATGCGCGGAATGTTGCTGGGCGGATAATCCGCGATCATGAAGCGCGTGCCGTTGACGGGCGGATAGGTGCCCAGTTTCAGCGCGCCCATGTCGGCTGCGTCCTCGCCCACGGGCATGGTGCAGGGCATCGCGTCCGTCGCCCACATCAGCGTTGTAAACTGGCCGGGCGAGGAGCCAGGCCGCACGTTCTGCGCCTCGTCCTCGATGATGACCATCGCCGAATTGTTCTTGTCGTGGCCGGTGATGATGCGGCGAATGGGAGCGGGTTTGGACTCCATAGGACGTTTCCTCGTTTGCTCTTTGTTGCGCGCGCAAGCTAGCAGCGCGCAACACGATTGAGCAAGCGCCCTCGCCTAACGCCCGAGCACGTCCTTCACTGCCGTCACGAGATGCGCCTCGCCGACCGCCAGTTGCGCGCGCTCTTTCAGGGCGAGGTAGTCCTCGCGCGGCATGTCTTTGGCGGCTTTGCCGAGCGCCGCGCCGGCCACCAGATCCTTGACGATGATCTCGCCCTTGGCGCGCTCGTTGGAGCCCTGAATGACGACGCAGCGGCTGTTGCGTTTGTCGGCGTATTTCAGCTGCGCGTTCATGCCCGCCGAGCCAAGATACAATTCAGCAGCAACGCCAGCCTTGCGCAGCGTCGCCACAAAACCCTGATAGCGCGCGATCTCTTCGCGATCCATGACGAGGACGACCACCGGGCCCTGCGGCGCGGTAGCGGACACGATGGGCGACTTGATCATCTGCAAGGCAGCGAGCAGGCGCGAGACGCCGATGGAAAAGCCGGTCGCGGGCACGGGCTCGCCGCGAAAGCGCGCGACAAGGCCATCGTAACGACCGCCGCCGCCCACCGAGCCAAAGCGCACGGGGCGGCCGTGTTCGTCCTTCACCTGAAACGTGAGTTCGGCCTCGTAGACTGGGCCCGTGTAATATTCGAGGCCGCGCACGACGGAGGGGTCGATGACCACGCGGCCGTCATTGTAGCCTGCTGCGTCAAATAGTGCAGCCATCTGGCTTAATTCTGCAACCCCTTTTTCGCCTATCGTGCTGCCTTCTACTGCAGCGGAAAAATTAGCCAACGTTACCGCATTATTTGCTCCAACCCCTTGCGCGCCTGATCCCTCGTCGTGCCAGCCCGTAAAGTTTATGATGCGCGTAATCGCGATATCCGAGAGACCCGCACCTTTGGTGAAGTCTCCCGACTCATCCTTTCTTCCCGCTCCCAGCAATTGCATAACGCCGTCGGAGCCTAGACGATCAAGCTTGTCTATCGCACGCAAGACAATCAAGCGTTGTGCGGTATTTTCTTGATCATCAAGGCCTGCGGCTTCGAGCACGCCGTCAAGCACTTTGCGATTGTTCACCTTGATCACGTAATCGCCGCGCGCGACGCCAAGCCGCTCCAGCGCATCGGCCGCCATCATGCAGATTTCAGCATCGGCGGCGACGGTGGCGGCGCCCACTGTATCAGCATCGAACTGCATGAACTGGCGAAAGCGGCCGGGGCCGTGCTTTTCGTTGCGGAACACGAAGCCCGAACGATAGCTGCGATAGGGCTTGGGCAGTTTGTCGAAGTTCTCCGCCACATAGCGGGCGAGCGGCGCGGTCAGATCGTAGCGCAGCGACAACCATTGGTCGTCGTCGTCCTGAAACGAAAACACCCCCTCGTTAGGGCGATCAAGATCGGGCAGGAATTTGCCGAGCGCCTCGGTGTATTCGATGAACGGCGTTTCCACCGCCTCAAAGCCATAGAGTTCGTAAATCTCGCGAATGGCCTGCATCATCCGGTTCGCGCTGGCGATTTCGGCGGGGCCGCGATCAGCCAGCCCGCGGGGCGCGCGCGCTTTGACGAGGTTTTGCGTGAGGGTGGGCTTGTCCGCCTGATCAGTCATTGTGCTCAAGTCCTTGCTGAACGCCTTTTAGGAGGGCGGACTGCAGGGAGCAAGGCGGCAGCAGGCAAGACGTCGACAAGAATGAGCGGCGGGCCCGCTCAGTTGGGCCCGATTGAACACGGCGCGCCGGCGCTTTTCAGGCGCACGCACATCGCCACCGCAGCCGACTGTTCGAGATTGCTCACGCGCAGGCGCCAGGAATCGCCTTTGCGCCTTGTGTACGTGAGCTTGCCGCCAGAGCCGATGGCCTTGCCATAGGCGCCAGACTTTTGCGACAGGGCGGCGGCGGCGGCCTTCTGGTCGGGATATGCATCGAGATAAACAGAAACTTTGGCCCCGGCGGCCGGGGGCGGCGTCAGCGCCGCTGTGCGTTGGGGCGCAGGGGCCGGGCTTGAGGCTAAAGGCGCCCGCTCCGGCGGGGGCGCAGCGCGGGTCAGATCGCTTCGCGCAGGCGGCCCGGATCGTGCCGGGGCGGAGGGCGCTGCGGGCGGCGCCCAGTCAGACACGCCCGCGAGCGGCGCAGGCGCTTCAAAGTTGCCTGCTGAAAAGCGGGGGAGCGGCGCTGGCGCAACGGGCGTCTGGGGAGAATCAGACGGCGGCACGATTTCTGCCGGCGGCTCCATCCGGGCAATTTGCGTCGACCGCACGGTCGGGTTGACGGGCGCGCCAGATGAATCGATGCGGATTGTGGCGGCAGGCGCAGCAGTGGCTGGAAGGGCCGCAGGCGCCGGAAGGGCCGTTGGCGCCGGAGCCGGGGCGCGCACGTCCGAGGGGAGCGCCGCCGGAGCAGCCGCAATTGCGCTGACATTGCGCACAGGCGTCGGCGACGAAGCGGCGGGAACAGCGGGCGCGCGGGCAACGGTCGCCCGTTCAGGCGCCTTTTCGGAAACAATTGTGGTGGAAGCCTCTTCCCCCCCGTGGCGGCTCCAAGCGGCGAACCCGGCGGCGGCGGCAAGCACACTCAAGGTGGCGACCATCAACGCCGTCAGCAGAAAATCGCCGCGTCCGCCCGCGCGCAATCGCGAGCGCGGCAGCCAGTTGACGTTCTCTGGCTGCGGCTTCTCCACATCGTCATCAGACGCCGCTCGCACGAACAGATTGCCCACCATCACACAAACTCCCGCCGCGCGCCCAAGGGACGCCAACACGCAAGATCGAGAATTCCAACCCTGTTTTCACGAGCGAATGTGGCGACAGGACGACCGGAAACCAGGAAACATGGCGCCTTGACGCCGAGTCCTCGCTGCGGCTACGTTCGCGTCCGCAACGGGGCTATTTAAGCATGCATTTACCAACATGTCTGTTTGCGGTGGCGCTTGCGCTTGGCGGGTGCACGCAGACCGGGCAGACAGCCATGCAGGCCTCTTACGCGCCGGACGCTGCGGAGGGCGCCGCCATCGGGCAAGCGCCTGAGACTACACCTGTTTCGCAATCCTCCGCTGGTCTCGCTTCGTTTTTTGCTCCCGGCCCGCAGGTTCAGGTTGCCCAGGCGCTGGAGACCATACCGGGTGACTTCAAATCCCCGGAAAAGCCGCCCATTCCACCCGCCCGCCCCAATTTTGGCGACCGTGTGCAGTTCGCCGCCCTCCCTGCGCCAGTTTCGCCAGAACAAGCGATGCGTCCGGCTGCTGCAGACATTACGGGTTCAACGGCATCGGTCACGAACCTTCCGCCTCAGTCAACGCCCCGCGCCGAAGCCGCCTCTCTGGGCGCCTACGAATTCAAAACCGCAGGGGCGCCCCTACCCGAAGGCGCCTTGCGCGCAACGAACATCGCTTACGCGCCCGCGCAATTTGAACTCGCCGGCGTCGCGTCGAGCATCGGCCGCATGGGCGGCGTGCGTTGGCGCGCGGCTTACGACGACGTTCGAACCGACTGTTTTCCAGAGACGCTGCGCAAGGCGCTCGACCAGATCGCCGCCCATTTCAAGAGCGAGGTGCTGGTCACCTCGGGCAAGCGAGATAACGGACGGCGCGGCTCGTTGCATCGCTCCTGCAAGGCGGCCGACATCCGCGTCGTTGGCGTTTCGCCGGGCGAAGTGGCGCGTGTGGCGCGTAACATTCCCGGCGTGAATGGCGTGGGCACATATCGACGGGTCTCGGTCACCCACATCGATGTGCGCGCCGAGCGGTTCGCCTGGCGCTGGTGAGACCACCCCCAATTCAGATGCAAAAAAGCGCTCCCCGACGGCGCGCTTTTTCTTTTTGAACGGGCTGCTCGTCCGCGATCTGCGGTCAATCAGTCCTCGAGATGCGCGTCGAGCATCCAGAGGTCTTTGTCTGTCTGGGCTCCCACTGCCGTGAACAGGTCGGCCGTGATGGCGTCGCCCGCTTCATCCGCGGTTTCAATCGCGGCGCGGGCCACCTTCGCAAACGCCGCAAAGGCGATGCTCATGCGATCGGCATGGTCGCGCCCGGAGCGGATATCGGTTGGATAGGCGGGCAGCGTCGTCTTTTCCGCGACGATGGACGCCGTGCCAAACGCCGTGCCGCCCAGCGCGACAATACGTTCCGCGATGACGTCGACATGCACATTCACGTTCGCATGCAGTGTGTCGAACAAGCCGTGCAGGGCGCTGAAGTTCGGCCCCTTCACGTTCCAGTGCGCCTGCTTGCACTGACCGGCAAGATCAAGCGCATCGGCAAGGCGCTCGTTGAGGAGATCGCTCATCTGTCGACGCGCGTTTTCACCAAGATCGATGCGTGTGCGGCTCGTAACCGCGCTCGCTTTTGATAGCTTCTTGCTCATGTTCCGTCCTTACGATCCGACATCCCCCATTGGAAGATGGGTCGCAGGCACGCGTTTGTCTAATCGATCATCGAACGATTTTTGATAGGCCGTTACTTTCAGGCGACGGCCCGGATGACCCGCGCCGCCTTGTCGGCGATTTCGCCAATCTGGTCTTTTGTGATCATGATCGGCGGGCACAGGACGATGGTGTCGCCAGAGACGCGCACCAGAATGTCCTGGCGGTGGAATGCCTCTTCCATCGCCGCGTATCCGCGCTTGCCGGCGCCGTCCGCAGAGGGGGCGAGATCTATGGCGGCGGCGATGCCGATGGTGCGAATGTCGACCACGTTCGGCAGGCCTTTCAGGCCGTGGATAGCGTCGCCGAACGCGCCTTCCAAACGCAGGGCGTTCTCGAACAGCTTTTCGTCTTCATACACTTTGAGCGTTGCAAGCGCGGCGGCGCAGGCCAGCGGATGAGCCGAATAGGTGTAGCCGTGAAACAGCTCCACCATATGCTCCGGGCCTTTCATAAAGGCGTCGTAGATATGCTTTCGCGCGATTACGCCGCCCATGGGCACGGTTCCCGACGTCACGCCCTTGGCAAAGCAGATCATGTCCGGGATCACGCCATAGCGCTCGGCGGCGAAAGCGTAACCCAGTCGGCCAAAACCGGTGATGACTTCGTCGAAGATGAGCAGGATGCCGTGCTTGTCGCAGATCTGGCGAAGCTTCTGCAGATAGCCAATCGGCGATGGCAACACGCCGGCGGAGCCCGACATCGGCTCCACGATCACCGCTGCGATGGTGGAGGCGTCATGCAGCGCGACGATGTTTTCCAGCTCGTCGGCCAGATGCGCGCCCCATTCAGGTTCGCCGCGCGAGAAAGCGTGCTGCTCCTTGTTGTAGGTGGTCGGCAGATGATCGACGCCCGGCAGGCCGGGGCCAAACGTCTTGCGGTTCGCCACCATGCCGCCCACCGAAATGCCGCCGAAGCCGACGCCATGATAGCCGCGCACCCGGCCAATCAGGCGCTGGCGCGACCCCGCCCCATTGGCGTTGTGAAACGCCAGCGCAATCTTCAGCGCCGTGTCCACGGCCTCCGAGCCGGAATTGGCGAAAAACACATGGTCGAGATCGCCCGGCGCCAGGGCCGCCACACGCGTCGCGACCTGAAAAGCCTTGGGATTTCCGTACTGGAAAGGCGGCGAATAATCGAGGTCGGCCGCCTGTTTCTGGATGGCCGCCACAATCGGCTCGCGCGAATGGCCAGCGTTAACGCACCACAGGCCTGCACAGCCGTCGATGAGCTTGCGCCCGTCGGAGGACATATAATGCATATCCTTGGCGCCCACGATCATGCGCGGCGCTTTCTTGAACGCGCGATTGCCCGAAAAGGGCATCCAATAGGCCTCAAGGTCGTTGGGGGCGAAGTGCGCGGTCGTTGCGGTCGCCTGGGACATGTGCTCCACCATTCTTCTAACCAATCGCGGCTGGGCGCGTTTTCACATCTTCACAAAGACCGCGACCATAAACAACAGGAAGCTGAGATAAGTCAGCCACGGCCCCGCTTGCCACCCGTGCTTGCGTCAGCACAATGCCTTGCCCGCCCGAACGTGGAATATGGAAAAATGCCCCCGGAATGAGCCTCATGTTCAAACGCATCGCCCTTATTATCCTGCTTTTTGGCGCCGCCGCTGGCGCGTTCGTCTACTGGCAGGCAGGCGGCTTCGCCCCGGAGGTGAAGCTGATCGAGGCCCGCAGGGGCGACGCTGCGGAAGTCGTCTATGCGACGGGCATCGTGGAGCCGGCGCGCTGGGCGAAGGTGATCGCCCTCACGCGCAAGCGCATTGTCGACGTCTGCTATTGCGAGGGCAAACCGGTCAAGGCGGGCGATGTGCTGGTTCGCCTCGACGACAGTCAGGAACAGGCCGTGCTCTCGGAACTTGAAGCGCGCCGCAAACGACTACAATCGGACGTCGACCGGATTACCGGACTGGTGGGGCGCAACATCTCGCCGCAGACCCAGCTTGAACAGACGCAAACGCAATTGCGCGAATTTGAAGCGCGCATTGAGCTTGCCAAGGAGCGCATCGACGAACTCGTTTTGCGCGCGCCGATGGATGGCGTGGTGCTGCGCCGCGATGGCGAAATCGGCGAAATTGCAGGCACGGGAACGACCGACGTTTTGTTCTGGGTCGGCCAGCCTCGCCCGCTGCGCATCGTCGCCGACGTCAACGAAGAGGACATTCCGCGCGTGCGGCCCGGCCAGAGCATACTGCTGCGCTCGGAGGGTTTTCGCGGCAGGACGCTCGATGCAAAAGTGGGCGAGATCACGCCCAAGGGCGATCCCCAGACCAAGACGTTTCGTGTTTATCTCTCGCTGCCGGATGAGACGCCGCTGCTGATCGGCATGAGCGTTGAAGCCAACATCGTGACGCAGGAGAAAAAGGACGTTGTCCTGCTGCCGGCCGAAGCGATTTTGCAGGACAACGTTTTCACCGTGGTGGACGGACGCCTGAAGCGCAGCAAGATCGAAGTTGGTTTGCGCGGCGCGCGCATGGTGGAAATCATCAGCGGCCTGGCGGAGAACCAGCGCGTGGTCTCGCCCATCTCCACACAAATGCGTGAAGGACAACGCGTTCGCGTTGCGAGCGGGACATGAGTCTCGTCCTTTCCATCGCATTGACGCACATCCGCGCCCGATTGCGCCAGACGCTGGTGGGCCTGCTGGGCGTCGCCACAGGCGTCGGCTTTTCCGTGATGATGGCGGCGTTGATGGAGGGGTCGCAGCGCGATTTCGTATCGCAGCTTGTCGACGCCCTGCCCCACATCTCCGTCAGCGACCAGCGCCGCGAGCCCCCGCCCCAACCTGCAGAGGATGCGTTTGACGCCGTTGAGATTCATGGGCTGACGACGCCGGTTATCCGTCCCGGCATCAAGAACCCGTATGCGATTATCGCGTCCATCGAAAGCTGGTTACCGGGCGCCGTTGCGCCGTCAGTGCAATCAAAGGCTGTGCTGCGCTTTGCAGGCCGCGATACGGCGGCAAGCGTCGTCGGCATTGATCCACGACGCGAGCCAAATGTCTCCAAGCTTGCAACGCAGATTGTCGCCGGGTCGCTCAACGATCTTTACAAATCATCCAACGCGATCATTCTGGGTTCGGGCCTCGCCAAGAGGATCGGCGCACGCGTCGGCAATTCCGTGACGATGGTGGGCGGCAACGGGCGCACCATGTCAGCCACTGTGGTCGCGCTGTCGCGCACCGGCGTCAACCAGCTTGATGAGAACCAGGCGCACACGCTCATCAAGACCGCACAAATCCTTGCGGGACAGACGGGACTTGTGAACGAAATCCGCGTGCGCACGCATGATGCTATGGGCGCGCGTGAGATCGCCCAGCGCATTGAAGCGGAGACGCGCTACAAGTCCGTTTCCTGGCTGGAAGCGAACGAGGATCTGCTCTCTGCTTTTCAAGTTCGTAATTTCATCATGTTCGCTGTTGTGGGCGCGATTCTTCTGGTCGCATCGTTCGGCACCTACAACATCATCTCGACCATCACGCACGAGAAGACGCGCGACATCGCCATCATGAAATCGCTTGGCATGCCAGCGCGCACCGTGCGGCGCATTTTCGTGCTTGAAGCGTTGATGATTGGCGTGATGGGCGTAATCGCAGGCTGGGCGCTTGGCTACGCCATGTCGCTTGGCATGGGGCAGGTTGAATTCAAATCGCCCTTCATGGACGCGACGCGCCTGCCCATCCTGTATTCGCCGACGCATTATTTACTCGCGGGCGCCGTGGCGCTCGCAGCATCGGCGATTGCTGGCTTTTTCCCGGCGCGCAAGGCAGCTTCGTTGCAGCCGGTCGACATCATCCGGGGCGCCTCATGAGCCTCCCGGCAACTGCGCCGCAGGGGCGCCCGCTGATCGAGACGCGGGGCGTGACGCGCGTCATTGGCGGCGACATACCGGCGACCCTTGTCGCAGGGATTGATTTTGCCGTGCAGCCGGGCGAATTCGTTGCGGTCACGGGCCCCTCGGGCTCAGGCAAGTCGTCGCTGCTTTACTTGCTGGGCCTGCTCGACAAGCCAACGACTGGCGAAGTCTACGTCGATGGCAAGGCGACAAGCGAATTGAGCGAAGACGCCCGCGCGGCGCTGCGCCTTTCATCGCTGAGCTTTGTCTTTCAGTTTCATTTTCTGCTGCCCGAGTTCACCGCGATGGACAATGTGATGTTGCCGATGCGTGCGCTTGGAAAACTCAACGACAAAGAGATGCAGGCGCGTGCGCTGGATATTCTCGCCTCACTCGGCCTTGGCGATCACGCGCGCAAACGCCCGGACCAGATGTCGGGCGGGCAGCGTCAGCGCGTCGCCATCGCCCGCGCGCTGGCCAACGACCCCCTGGTGATTCTCGCCGATGAGCCGACCGGCAATCTCGACACGGTTTCGAGCGGGCAGGTTTTGTCCATCATGCGCAACCTTGTGGATTCATCGCGCACGGACCACGCCAAGGCCATCATCATCGTCACGCATGATCTCGATCTTGCCGCGAAAGCCGACAGGCGCGTGCATATTGTGGACGGGCGCATCGAAGCGCCCGCTCCGCAAGACGATTAGATCACGCGGGCTTCGTAACCGGCGGCTGAAATCGCCTTCGCCAGTTCGTCGGGCGCCAATGCAGCGGCGCCATCAAGACGGCCCGCCGCAAGATCAATCTTCACCTGCGCCGAAGGGTCCTTGCGCTGCACGATGCGCGTGACCGCGTTGACGCATCCCTGACACGTCATGCCCTTCACCTCGAGATGAATGTCGTGCTGTTCAGCCATGTTGACTCTCCAGTGCGCCTTGCGCCGTCAGTCTTCTTTTACCGCTTCAGCCTCGATTTCGATAAGGAAATCGGGATTTGCAAGGGCCGGCACGATGAGGAACGTACTGGCGGGCGTATGCGATTCAAAGAATTGCGACCTGACTTCACGAACGACCCCGGTTTCCATCGGGCGCGTGCAATAGGTGACGATCTTCACCACATCCCTCGCATCCATGCCCGCGGCCTGCAGCACCGCCTTCATGTTGGCGAACAGCTGTTCTGTCTGCGCGCGCATGCCCTGCAGCACAACGCCGTCTGGCGTGACGCCAACCTGGCCGGAGATGATGAGGCGCCTGGCGCCGACAGGAACAAGAACGCCTTGCGAATAGGAAGACGTGGGCTTGGGCGCGCCGGGGGGATTGATAAATTGCATGTCTGGCCTCCGGGAAAGGCGCGCGGATGTCTCCACCCGCGCGACCAAAAAGAATCAATTGCCCAACGCGGCTTTCACTTTCGCGATAACGGCGGGCGGCGAAGCATAAACCCTGCGCACGGCCTCCTGCACATCCTGCGCCGAAACGGGGTCCATATCGAGACGGAACTTCGCGGCTTCCGCCCGCGCCTCCGGGTCTTTCATCGTCTCTGCAAACGCCTTGCGCAAAGCGTCGGCGCGGTCATTGGGCACATCAGGCGCAATGACGAAGGGCCGCCCAAAGCGCGACTGGCTGAAGAACAGATCGAGCATGGCGCGATCCTCGTCCGTCTTGGCGAACGAATGGGCCAACGGCACACCCTTGGCGTTGAGTTCGGGGTGCCCCGTCGCGTGTGTCTGCAGGATGACGTGCATACGGCCCGAGTCGAACCAGCCCGGCTGCGTCACGTTGATGGACGGCCACGCGAGTCCGCATGCGCCTTGCGCTTCGCCGCGTTCAATTGCGAGTGAAATTTCGCGGCTGCCCGCGTAACCGGTCACCGGTTTGAACTTCGACTTGAGCACCGCATTGATGACCTGCGGGTAGTCGGAGGTGGAACTCGACTGGCTCGCGGCGAGAATGAGTTCAGTTGTAAAAACATCTTTGAACGACTTTGCCGTCGCATCGGCGCGCGCGATGCAGATGTAGACGTCGTCATTGGCGCTGCCGAGATAGATCGCCTTGGAGGGATCGTGCTTGACCGCCGTCTTGCCGAGCAGCGGCTCCAGAATGACGCCGGACTGATAGGCGCCGATGACCGTGCCGTCCTTGGGCGCGACGTTGTAAAGATAATTCGCCGACACGTTGCCGCCCGCGCCCGGCATGTTCTGGACGATGAAGATCGGGTTGCCGAGGATGTGCTTGCCCATGTGACGACCCACAAGGCGCGCGTACGTGTCATACCCGCCGCCAGCCGATGAGCCGACGACAATTGTCATCTGCTTGCCCTTGTAAAACGACGCCAGATCTTGCGCTGCGACGCCGCCGCTATAAGCGCAAGCGAGACTTGCGAGTGTGCTTCCGAGCGTGATGGCTACGCCCCGGGCTTTGCGATGAAACATTCCCAATTCCCTTCCCATGCCGACCCTGCGATCGGTGGGCCCGTTCGGGCCCGTAAAACGCGCGCAACCTAACCCGCGCGGAGCGCGTGCGCCATACGCAGTTCTCAACGCGCTTCTTGACACGGCGCCGTCGGGGCCTTAGCGCCTCGCAGATGTCGACATCTCACCCTCTCGACCCCGGCGGCGCGTTGCCCGTTCTGTCCGGCTTGTCACAAATCGCCGATCGGTACGAAGTCGTGCTCTCCGACATCTGGGGAGTCGTCCACAATGGCCGCGAGCATTTTCCGCAGGCCTGTGCGGCCCTGCGCCGGTTTCGCGACAAGGGCGGCGTCGTCGTGCTGGTGACGAACGCGCCGCGACCGTTTCCGCCGATCCTCGAGCAGTTGAACATGCTGGGCGCGCCGCGCGATTGCTTTGACGAAGTGGTGACGTCCGGCGACGTGACGCTCAACTTCGTGGCCGCGCACGGGATGAAGCCGGTGTATCACATCGGCCCACCGCGTGATCTCACGTTCTTCTCGATCATGGAGCAACAGATCGGCCATCGCCCGCCAAGCGTTGGGCTGGACGAGGCCGAATACGTGCTCTGCACGGGCCTGTTCGACGATAATCATGCCCCCGAACATTACCTGCCCGAACTCGAAAAGATGCGTGCGCGCGGGATGGAGTTCATCTGCGCCAACCCGGATCTGGTGGTGCATGTGGGCGACCATATGCTGTGGTGCGCCGGCGCCGTCGCAGAGCTTTACGAGCAAATGGGCGGAATTGTACGGCAGGGGGGCAAGCCCTTCGCGCCCATCTACGACCGCGCGCTCGAACTGGCCGCCGCGCGCCTTGGCCGACCTGTGGACGTGACCCGCGTTATCGCGATTGGCGACGCCATCCGCACGGACGTCAAAGGCGCGTGTGACCGCGGGCTCGACGCCGTATTCGTCACCTCCGGCATTCATCGCGACGAACTGCATCCGAACGCCCAGCCGGGCGCCCCGGGCACGCTGGACATTGACGCCATGCGCCGCATGGTCAGCGAAGCCGGGGTCCAGCCCATCGGCGCCATGTCGACGCTGGTGTGGTGAACGGGCCAGAACGACGCGACGAGCTATCACTTGCTGCAGGGTCAACCGCTTGACGCTGGCGCCCATGCCATGCAGTTTGCCGCGCCATACAGGCGCGCCGTCGGCCAGCCGGGCGCAGGCCTCGCACGAGTTTTCTCGACCCAGATGACCATCGACGCTTCGTCCGCCGGAGACGGCTTCATCATCGCGCGTGATCCCACCGCCCCGCCCCGGGGTCTGGAAGGCGCTGTGGTGGCGATTGGCAATTTTGACGGCGTGCATCGCGGGCACCAGGCCGTCCTGGCGCGCGCGCGGGCCCTTGCCGACAAGTTGGGTAAGCCCTGCGTCGTGCTCACCTTCGAGCCCCATCCGGCGGATTTTTTCGCCGGGCGCAATGTCGTGCATCGCCTGACGCCGGAAGACGCCAAGGCCCTGACCCTGTCGCGCTTTGGCATGGACGGCATGATCGTACTGTCGTTTGGGGCGAAGCTGGCGCGGCTGGAGGCGGAGCGTTTCGTCGCCGACATTTTGCTGGGACGCCTTGGCGTGGCGGGCGTGGTCGTGGGCTATGATTTCCATTTCGGGCGTGGCCGGGTGGGCTCGCCCGCCTTTCTCGTCGACGCCGGGCTGCGGCATGGTTTCGCGGTCGAGGTGGTCGAGAAGATCACTGCCGATGAACAGGGCAGCCTTGACGCGGTCCATTCCAGCGGCGTGCGGTCGGCGCTGGAGCAGGGCGACGTTGCGCAGGCGCGTCGGCTGCTGGGGCATGATTTTTTCGTGCTGGGGCAGATCATCCACGGCCAGAAGCTGGGCCGCACCATTGGCTTTCCCACCGCGAACCTGCGCATAGACTCATCGTCGGGCCTGCGCTTTGGCATCTACGCCGTGCAGCTGAAGGTGGAGGGCGCGACCCATGACGGCGTGGCGAGCTGGGGTCGCCGGCCTACGGTCGATAACGGAGCGCCGCTGCTTGAGGTTTACGTGTTTGATTTTGCCGGCGACCTCTACGGCAAGCTGGTCGAGGTCGATTTCATCGACTGGCTGCGGCCGGAGCTGAAATTCGACGGGCTTGAAGCGCTGACCGAGCAGATCGAGAAAGATTGCGCGCAGGCGCGTAAGATTTTAGCTGCGCGGTCGAACTAGAGCGCGTTGACATTCAAGATTCCCCAGGACTCTCAAATCTGATTCAAGCTCCTTTTCGGATAGGAGCGTTGAATGTCGGCGGTTCGCCTGTCTCTTCGGGACGATCAATGGGAGCGGATGGCTCTGCACTTACCAGGGA
>CANMLK010000091.1 GCA_947498445.1 Beijerinckiaceae bacterium | reverse complement strand
CAGTAAAAAGCCTGTCTGGCGGTCAATCTCGCGGAAATTGTCCATCGGAGCGGCCGCCATCATCGCGAGGAATCAATACGCTGTTTCTACGCTTGCCCTTGCCCCGCCGCCAGGACAAGTTAAGTCCGACAGGCTGCTAGAATTGCTCGCTCTCCCGCTTCATCCACGCATGCAGCAGATGATGGGCGATAGCGGCAGGGTTTGGCGCAAGGAATCCCGCCGGATGCGTGCGCGAAAACATCGTTTCGACTTCCGCGCGTGAAAACCAGCGGCAGTCTTCCAGCTCGGTCCGGTCGATTTCGATCTGGCTGGACACGGCCTGCGCGATGCACCCGATCATGATGGATGACGGAAACGGCCACGGCTGTGAGGCGTGGTAGGCGACCCGGCCCACTTCGATGGCGGATTCTTCGAGAATTTCACGCCGGACCGCGCTTTCGATCGTCTCGCCTGGTTCGAGGAAGCCGGCGAGCGCGGAATACATCCCCTTGTTGAACCGGGGCTGGCGGCCGAGCAGGCATTCCTCGCCCCGCACGGCGAGCATGATCACAACCGGATCCGTACGGGGGAAATGTTGCGCGCCGCAGGCCTTGCAGTCGCGGCGATAGCCTCCCGACGCCAGGTCGGTGCGCGCGCCGCACATGCTGCAAAACCGATGGCGCGCGTGCCAGCTCAAGAGGCTCTTGGCGTGGCCCAAAGCGCCGATCTGGTGCGCCGGGAGAGCGCCTTCCATGATGATCGCGCGCAAGTCTTTCAGCAAAATATCCGGTCGCCCGGGGATCACCAGCTGGTTTGTCTCAACGAACGCGCCCTCGTCCGCAGCTTCCCGAGCCACAATCACGCCGTCGTCGAGCAGCCCGGCGAAATAGGTGTGCGTGTCGTCGCGCCCCAGAAGCACGGATTCGCGGATGCGCCCTAGCGCCGCGACCTCGTCGCTGGTGAACAGGGCCTGCGGGCCGCTTTCGGTAATTTTCAGCGCGGGCCGGTCCTTGCCGATGACGTACCAGAGCGTTTCCGGCGCCTGCGCCAGCGCGGCGAGGAAGGCGGGGTCGTCACGCTTCGCCGAGAAGCGATCCAGGGGGTTGAGCGCGTATCCGGTCAGCGCTGACGGTTCAGGACGGTGCTTGAGCATGCGCAAACATAAGGCGCCCATGCGCGATTGCGCCACTGGCGAATCAAGATAGGCAGGAAATTCTTTGGGCGGCGCTTGCGAAAGGGCCGAGCTGCTGCCAAATAGGTCGCGGGAGGTTGGCGTTGGACGTTCCACTCGCCAATCGGGTCAGGTCCGGAAGGAAGCAGCCCTAACGAGAATGGGCGGGTTATCGTCCAGCCTCCCACCCTACGCGGCCCGGTCGACCGCCAAAACCGGCGCTCAAGCCGGGCGCTAACGCCAGCGCGTTGTGCATGACGCGCGGTCACACCCTCGGAAGATTGCACACCCTCGGAAGATTGCACACCCTCGGAAGATTGGATGAACCAGCCGCACGAGCCTGATCAGAAGCCGGCGGAGCCCGATCAGGGCGGCTTCGACCTCGGCGCTGCGCCCGTTCAGAAAACCGCCGCCTACCGCGTGCTCGCCCGCAAATATCGCCCGTCCACGTTCGATGACCTGATCGGTCAGGACGCGATGGTGCGAACGCTGCGAAACGCGTTCGATCTGGATCGTATCCATCAGGCCTATATTCTCACCGGCGTGCGAGGTGTCGGCAAGACGACCACCGCTCGTATTCTGGCGCGCGCATTCAATTACGAAATGCCGGCGCGCGGTGACGCTCCGTCGATTGTGCGGCCCACCATCGACATGCTGGAGCCGGGCGTTCATTGCCCCGCCATCATCGAATCGCGCCACGTCGACGTCATCGAGATGGACGCCGCGTCGAACACCGGCATCGACGATGTGCGCGAGATCATTGAAAGCTCGCGCTACAAGCCCGTGATGGCCCGTTACAAGGTCTTCATCATTGACGAAGTGCACATGCTTTCGAAGCAGGCCTTCAATGGCTTGCTGAAAACGCTGGAAGAGCCGCCCGAGCATGTGAAGTTTCTTTTTGCGACGACGGAGATCGAGAAAGTCCCCGTCACCGTGCGCTCGCGCTGCCAGCGGTTTGATCTCCGCCGCATCGATTCGGATTTGATGATCTCTCACCTCTCCTCGATCTGTGATCGTGAAAGCGTGAAGATCAGCGACAAGGCGCTGGCGCTCATCGCGCGCGCTGCAGAAGGTTCGGTGCGCGACGCTCTCTCGCTAACCGATCAGGCGATTGCGCACGGCTCTGCGGCAGGCGAGGACGCCATTTCCGAAGCCGCCGTGCGCGACATGCTTGGAGTCGCTGATCGCTCGCTCATTATTGACCTTTTCGAATCCGTTATGCGCGGCGACGTTGCGTCGGCTGTCACGCTGATGAAAGAGCAATACGATCAGGGCGCCGATCCCGGACTCGTGCTCTCCGACCTCGCCGAGTTTGTACATTTCGTCACCATGCTGAAGATCGCTCCGGATACCCGTCTGGACGCCTCGATCACGCAGGATGAAGCCGAGCGCGGGCGCCGGTTTGCGGGAACGCTGAATGTCGCCACGCTGACGCGCGCCTGGCAGATTCTGACCAAAGGCATGTCGGAATTGCGCGATTCGGCGCGGCCTCTGGCGTCTGCCGATATGGTGCTCGTGCGGATAGCCTATGCGGCTGATCTGCCCTCCCCGGACGAGGTGATCCGTCGTCTCTCGACCGGAGGCGGCGCTGAGACGCGTCCAGCTTTGCAGTCTCAACCGCAGTCTGGCGGTGGCGGCGGCGCGTCCGCGATGCGGGTGCAGTCTGCTCAAGCGCCACAGGCCCGCATGCCGGAAATTCAGGCGCGCACGGTCGCTTCAACGGCGCCGCGCGTACAACTCGCCCGCTTTGAAGACCTTGTGGCGCTGGCGCAAACCAATCGCGACATTCAGCTCAAGCTGGCTCTCGAGCGCGATGTGCGTCTGGTTCGCTTTGAGCGCGGTATGATCGAATTCGCGCTGGCCCCCGGCGGCTCGCCGCAGCTGGCCGCAAATCTCATGCGCCGCTTGCAGGAGTGGACGGGCGAACGCTGGATGGTGGCGATTTCGTCCTCCGACGGCGCGCCCACGCTGCGCGAAACGAGCGACGCCCGAGATCGCGAACGCGCCATTGGCGTGCGCGCCGATCCCTTGGTCAAAAGCGTGCTTGAGCAGTTTCCCGGATCGGAAATTGTCGCCGTGCGCTCCCTCGCGCCGGAGGCGCCGGAGCCGTTGACCGTCAGCGGCGCCTACGCCGGAGACGAAGTGGCCTATATTGACCAGGTCGAGGATGACGACGATCTCTGACCTGAAACACGGGACCTAAGTCATGAAAGATATCATGGGGTTGATGAAGCAGGCGCAGGCCATGCAGGCGCGCATGCAGGATGTTCAGGCTGAGATGGAGCGTCTCGAAGTCGAGGGACAGTCGGGCGGCGGCATGGTGCGGATCACTCTGACGGTGAAGGGCGCCATGAAGAGTGTGGCCATTGACCCGTCGCTGGTGACGCCCGGCGAGGGTGAGATCCTGGAAGACCTGATCATGGCCGCTCATGAAGATGCGCGCAAAAAGGCCGAATATGTGATGGAAGAAAAAATGAAGGCCGTCACCGCAGGCCTGCCGTTGCCGCCGGGCATGAAACTGCCCTTCTGACCGCCAGACCTGGGATTCATCGGTAAAATCATGGCCGAGCGCGTCGCCGGACCAGAAATTGAGCGGCTGATCCAGCTGCTCGCGCGGATGCCGGGCCTTGGGCCACGCTCCGCGCGGCGGGCTGCGCTTCATCTCATCCGCAAGCGTGAGGAACTGCTGGGGCCGCTCGCCGACGCCATGCACACGGTGCGCGACCGGATCGTCAGTTGCTCGGCGTGCGGCAATGTGGACACGCGCAATCCGTGCACCATCTGCGCCGATCCGCGCCGCGACCAGACGACGATTGTCGTTGTCGAAACGGTCTCGGATTTGTGGGCGCTGGAGCGGGCGGGCGCCACGCGGGCGCTCTACCATGTGCTTGGCGGCGCGCTCTCGCCTCTGGACGGCGTAGGCCCGCAAGACCTTAACATCGAGGCATTGACCCACCGCCTCGCCGCTGGGGCCGTCGAGGAAGTGATCCTGGCCGTCAACGCCACCGTGGATGGCCAGACAACCGCCCATTACGTCACCGACATGATCGTTCATTTCGGTGTCCGTGTGACGCGTCTGGCGCACGGTGTGCCGGTGGGCGGCGAGCTTGACTATCTGGATGAAGGAACGCTTTCGGCCGCCCTGAGGCAGCGCACGCCCTTCTGATTCAAGAATTTTATGATCTTTTGTGACCTGCGTCATAGTTACAGCAGAGCGGATGACCTTTTTTGCTTCTGTACTGGCTAAAGGTCTCAGCGGCTCATAAGTAAATACCAGATGCGAATCGTTGGCGGCTGCGACGTTTTTGTGCGTTGCACAATTCACACTTGCTGCAATGCAAAATTTCAGGTATTCTGCCGCTGAATTGAGGAAGGAAAGATTTCGTCATGAAGAGCGCCCAGAAGAAGCGGGTTGTCGACCCGAAGACCCTGCCGCCGATCAGGATCAAGAAATGCCCGCCGACCATCGAGGAAGCGATCATCGCGGCGCAGGGCCTTGCCGACGAAATCGATGCGCAAGTCGAGATCGCCGCGGGCTTTATGGGCGTTGGCGCTGACGAGGTGCGTCCGCAGGTGTTGCGCGCTTTCGAAGAAGCCAAACTGGTCGAAACGCGCGTCGTCGCTGATCGCCGCGGCGCCGAGCGCGCCGTGATTGTCGAGCGCGCCCGCACCCGCACACCCATGAGCGCGGACCGCGCACGTCAGGCTGTCATCGTTGAGCGCACGCGCCCACGGATTCAGCTTTCGCCACGCGTGCGCACGTTCGATCTCACGCGTAGCCCGACCGGCTGAGCAGCCGCGCAATGCCATCCATTGATTATCAAAGCCCGTCTGGCTATGTCAGGCGGGTCTTTTCATTCTGTCCGCACTGATACTGATCGCCATGTCTCTTCGCCCTATACTCATTCTGCCTGATACGCGCCTTCGTCTCACCTCGGCGCCGGTTTCTGGTGTCGACGACGATATTCGCGCCCTTCTCGATGACATGCTCGAGACGATGTACGACGCGCCTGGCATTGGCCTCGCCGCCATTCAGGTTGGCGTCGCCAAGCGCGTTATTGTGGTCGACGTCGCCAAGCGCGAGGGCGAAGAGGAAGAGGACGTCAAAGAGCCTATTTTCCTCGTTAATCCGGAGGTCGTGAAGGCCTCGGAGGAATTGTCAGTCTACGAGGAAGGCTGCCTTTCCATTCCAGAATATTACGCTGAAGTTGAACGCCCCGAGCGCGTGCGTGTGCGCTATCTCGATCGCCTTGGCGCGATGCAGGAGATGGACGCGGACGGAATTATGGCCACGTGTCTGCAACACGAGATCGACCATCTGAATGGCGTTCTCTTCATCGATCATATTTCGCGCCTGAAGCGCGAAAGGGTGATCAAGAAATTCGAGAAAGAAGCGCGCCGCCGCTGAGGCGATGCGAGCGCGGTCCTGCAGGGAGTTTGACGGGCATGGCCCTTCGTATCGTCTTCATGGGGACGCCCGATTTTTCCGTCCCCACGCTGGAGGCTATTCTCAAAGCAGGTCACGAAGTCGTTGCCTGCTACACGCGTGCGCCCAAAGCGGCGGGCCGTCGGGGCTTGAGCCTCACAAAGTCCCCCGTGCATGAGCTTGCCGAGGCCCACGGCATACCGGTTTTCACGCCGCGCACATTGCGCGATGAAGATGAGATCGCACGCTTTGCCGGGCGCCACGCCGATGTGGGCGTCGTCGTCGCCTACGGGCTGATCCTTCCCAAAGCCGTGCTCGACGCGCCGCGTTACGGATGCCTCAACCTTCATGGGTCGCTGCTGCCGCGCTGGCGCGGCGCCGCGCCCATCCAGCGCGCCATCATGGCGGGTGATTCGCACACGGGCGTCATGGTGATGCGTATGGAAGAGGGGCTCGACACAGGCCCCGTGGCCATGACTTACCGCACGCCGATCAGTGCGGACATGACGGCGGGCGAGCTGCATGATGAACTGAGCCCTGCGGGTGCAGCCCTTGCCGCGCAGGCGCTTTCCGCGCTGGAGAAGGGCGAGCTTGTCTTTGCGCCCCAGCCTGCTGAAGGGGTAGTTTACGCCCACAAGATCGAGAAGGCGGAGGCGCGGATAGACTGGTCGGCGCCCGCTGCCAGCGTGCACAATCGCATTCGCGGTCTCTCGCCGTTTCCCGGCGCGTGGTTTGAAGCTGATTTTGGTCGCGGCGTTGAGCGCGTGAAAGTCCTGCGTGCAACTCTTGCGCAGGGGTCGGGGGCGCCTGGCAGCGTCAGCGCCGACAAGCTTGTTGTGGCGTGTGGCGAGGGCGCAATCGCGCTGCTGAACGTGCAGCGCGCGGGCGGCAAGGCAGTCAGCGCGGCTGAATTTGCGCGCGGGATCGCGAACATGCCGGCCAGTTTTTCTTGAAAACAAAAAGGGCGGGTTTCCCCGCCCCCTGATGAACCGATCACTCCGTGGCTTAAGAGCCGAGTTTGATCGTCATGTCGTCGAAAAACTCTTCCGGCTTATAGAGCTTCTTCACGACCTTCTGCTCGAAAGCGTAGCGCGCGATCAGTTCGAGCGATTTGCGGCAATTCTCAAAACCAAACGGCAGTTGGTCGATTTCGCCGGGCTTGGGCAATCCACCCTTCGCCTTGCTTTCCGCCAGCACGCGATAAATTTCGCGCACCACGTCCGGCCGCTCCTTCGGCAGATCGCGATGCATGGCGAACATGTGGTTGATATGGCCGCAGCCATATTTCTCGCCCCACTTGCGGCCCGTCTCGTCCGGGTTTTCTATAACGGTGCGCATGTCGGGATGCGCCAGCAGATCGGCGGCGGGAATCACAGCGTCCGCCTCGCCGGACAAGGCGATGTCGTTGAGCTGCGGCCCGTCTTTTTTCGCGCGATCCACGAGTTCCGCCGGGTCGATGTATTCGGCCAGATGCGGATCGTCCCAGCAGAGCCATTTCAGCTTGCTCAAGTCGACGCCGTACTCGTCCTGCAGAATGCCACGCACCCACACGCCCGTGGTCTGTGTGTAGGAGCGCACGGCGACGCGTTTGCCCTCAAGCGTCTTCGGGTCCATCGGCGACCGCTCCTTGCGGCAGACGAAGAACTGATGCTGGAAGCGGCCGACCATGGTTGCAGGAATGAGCACCAGCGGCTTGCCGTAATCGAGCGCCTGCATGTAGGTGACGATGGCCAGCTCGCCAGCGTCAAACAGCCCCTCGCGGACCATCGGCTTGAAGCCCTGATTCGCAGTCTTGGGGCCGCAGAAGTCGAACTGGGCGAGGTAGGAGCCGACCTCGCCTTGCTTGAGCGCATTCGCGAGCTGCGAGTCGGCCAGATTTGTCCGTAGCCGCACCGGACCGTTCGCAGGGAATGTCGCCATAAACGCTGCTCCTTAGCGACCGGCAAGCTGCCGGCCAGCATCCAGCGCCTTAAAGGTGCGCTCGGGCGCCGGCATCAGGAAGCGGTAGCCTTCGTTGAGCACGCGCTCGACGTTATTGGCGTCGACGTGCGGATGGCCAACGACCACGTTGCAAGCCTTTGCGATCTTCACGATTTCGGCCATGTGCTTGAGCACTTCCGGGTGCTCGTACTGGCGGGCGTAGCCCAGTTCCTGGCTGAGGTCGCCCTCGCCGATCAGGATGGCGCCGATGCCCTTCACCTTGGTCAGCATTTCTTCAAGGTTATGGATGCCTTCCAGATCCTCGATCATCAGCATGCAGAAGATTTCGCCGTCCGGGTTGAGCGGCCAGACGTCAGCCTTCTTGTAATATTCCTGCTGGGAGAGGCCCCAGTAGCGAACGGCGCCGTGCGGGCCGTCGCCGCGCTGGCCGAAGGGCTCATGCAGCTTGTTGCTCTTCAACGTGGGGTAGCGGCAGCAAGACACGGCGTTGTAGGCCTGTTCAGCGGTGCTGACGTGGGGCCACACGATGCCGTAGGCGCCAAGATCCAGCGCCTGTTTGGAGAAATGCTGGTTCATTTCCGCGCCATTGGGCGGAATGCGAACGATGGGCGTCACCGGCGGCGCAAGCGAGCCGGCCTTCACGATCTCGTTGCGGTTCAGTAGGTATTGCAGCGCGTGGCGGACGTTCGTGCCGTCCCACACGTTGTGTTCAGTCTCGAACACGACGCCGTCGTACTTCGTGCCCTGAATGGCGATGGCCGCTTCGGCCGTTGCAGGCGAAAATGTTGCGAAGGCGGGCTTACCCGCTTCGAGGGCGCGGATCACGCCATTCAGTCTGTCAGCCATGGTTTCCTCTTTTGTCAGGCATTCGTCCCGGTTGCTGCAAAGGCGCGCGACGGGATCGGGGTCGGGTTCTTGAAAGCGCCCCGGATCGCATCTTTCGTCCGGGGCGCTTTAGTTTCTTCAGAAGGCGATCAGATCAGGCCGCGCTTCTTGAGCAGCGGGTCGAGACGCGAATACACCTTGCGGGCGTTCATCTCGAAGATCTTCTTCTTGTCCTCGGCGCTGACCGCCAGGCCGTCGATGTAGCGCTTGGTGTCGTCGTACTCGAAGCCGGTCTGCGGATCGATGCCCTGCACGGCGCCGATCATCTCGGAGGCGAACAGGATGTTGTCGACCGGGATCACCTCGGCGAGCAGGTTGATGCCCGGCTGGTGATAGACGCAGGTGTCGAAATAGACGTTCTTGAGCAGGTGCTCCGTCAGCAGCGGCTTCTTCAGCATCTGCGCGAGGCCGCGGTAACGGCCCCAGTGGAACGGCACCGCGCCGCCGCCGTGCGGAATGATGAACTTCAGCGTCGGGAAATCCTTGAACAGATTGCCCTGGATCAGCTGCATGAACGCGGTCGTGTCGCCGTTGATGTAATGGGCGCCTGTCGCGTGGAAGCAGGGGTTGCACGAGCTGGACACATGGATCATGCCCGGAACGTCGAGCTCAACCATCTTCTCGTAGAGCGGATACCACCACTTGTCGGTCAGCGGCGGCTCTTTCCACCAACCGCCCGACGGGTCTGGGTTCAGGTTGCAGCCGACGAAACCAAGTTCGGTCACGCAGCGCTCGAGTTCGGCAATGCAATTGCGCGGATCGACGCCCGGCGACTGCGGCAGCTGGCAGACGCCGATGAAGTTCTTCGGGAACATCTCGGAGACGCGATAGATGAGGTCGTTGCACACGCGTGACCAATCTTCGCTGGTCTTCTGGTCGCCCACGTGATGCGCCATGCCTGCGGCGCGGGGCGAGAAGATCGTCAGGTCGCTGCCGCGCGCCTGCTGGATGCGCAGCTGGCCCTTTTCGATTGTCTCGCGCAGCTGGTCGTCGGTGATCTGTGGCGCAGGCGTCGGCAATGTCCTGTTGCCGTCGGCAAGGCCGGCAAGCTGGCGGTCGCGCCATGATTCAAGCGCCGCGGGCGCGGTGGTGTAATGGCCGTGACAATCAATGATCATCCTGGGGTAACCTCTCTTATGACCGTTATGGTTCGTCGTTTCTGCACCGGATCAGCGACAGGATCGATGCGTCCAGCCGCCGCGCCGTTTTGATCGGAGCCGGGCGGCACAATGGCCGGAACAACAGGAAAATGCAACGGTTAGGGCGTCTCTCGAGCAGACGGGAGCGGGCTGATTTTAATCGCGTTTAACGCACTGCAAAAGAAGCGTGCGCTGCGACGGTCTTGCCCCGGTGCGGAGTGCCTCTGAGAACGTAGGTGCTGGTACGCCTTCCGCAGGGGTTTTCGCTGCGATTCACTGCCGCAGATATCGGAAAATCGCCAATGCGATGGTGGCGTCTGCGGGGATCTTTTGGTCTGATTTTAAGTGGTCTGCAAGCTAATCGGAAGGGTACCTGAAAGCGTCATTGAGATTCTGTCAAACTCCCACCTATGGATTATCGGTGAACAGATCGACATGGCAGTTAAACGTCCGGCGTTTTATTTAAGCCCGACGATCAAGCTCTGCGAAATCGTCAGCGACCAGAAAGCAAGGGCAAATGAGGCTTATTTGCTCTTTGGCAAAAACATATTGCACATCTGGGCGGTTACTTTTCCATCGTCACGCGGGACACCCTCTACGGCCTTAATCATCTCTACCAGTGTCGGTTCTTTTACACTCGCATCGGTCAGCAATTTGGCCGCCTCAGATTTGGCGCGTTCGTATCTTTGGCGGTCGCCGGTGATCGGGGCGCATTGGTATGCAAGGGTGAGAAGCATTCCGACACCCTGAACTGCTTTTGTCTTAGCGTCTGGTGTTGGCTCTGGGGCAGAAGCGGCGGCTTTGGCAGTGAACGTTTCTTTGGTTCCGTCCTCGTAAACAACTGCCCGAACGCATGTGGAAATTTTCACATCAGCTCGGTCCATGTTCCGCACTCGACCGATTTGCGTTCCAAAATACCGTCCGCCATCTGCGGACACCATTCCCGGCGCCAATTTCAGGTCTGGGTTAAAACCGAAGCTTGATATGTGCCTGCCTAAAGCGTCGTGAAACGCATAACTACCGTCCACCATTCGAAACGGTTTGCCCATGTGGCTCTTGACTTGGACGCTCACTCTTTCGCCTTGAATGGGGTCGGTGATCCGTTCAACCTTCCAATCTTCAATTGTCAGAAGATCCTCCCGGCAGTCTGCCGCTGCCGATCCCGCCAGTGCAATCGTTACGACAAAAACCGCAATTTTCATTCTCGCCTCCTGTCCAAATAGGCCCCATCCAGCGTCAGCAACAGACAAATTGGCTAAATCACGCGCCCCACACGTCCTTCGCGGTCTCCACAACGAGCTTCAGCTTTGCGTTCTGCTGCTCGATGCTCATCGCCATGCCCTCGATGCCGCTGGCGAAACCGCATTGCGGCGACAGCGCCAATTGATCGAGCGGCACGATCTTCGCCGCTTCCTCGATGCGCCGCGTCACGGCGTCCTTGGCTTCAAGCGCGCCGCTCTTTGAGGTGATCAGGCCCAGCACCACCGTCTTGCCCGGCGGCAAGTGGCGGAGCGGTTCGAACCCGCCCGCGCGGTCGCTGTCGTATTCCATGAAATAGCCGTCGGCCTTGATGTCCTGCAGCAGTACTTTGGCGACAGGCTCATAGCCGCCCTCGGCCACCCATGCGCCGCCGTAATTGCCGCGACACAGATGGATGCAGACCACCATGTCGTCGGGCTTGCCGGCGATCACGTCGTTGAGCACCTCGCCATAGGTGCGCAGCAAGGCGTCGGGATCTTCGCCGATGCTGCGCGCATGTTCGCGCAGCGCCGGGTCGCAGAGGTAGGCGAGGTTGGTTTCGTCGATCTGCAGGTAACGGCATCCCGCCGCCGCGAGATCGGCGATTTCCTCGCGATAGACGCGCGCAAGGTCGGCGTAGAATGAATCGAGCGTCGGATAGGCCTTGGCGTCGATGGCTTCGCGCCCGCCGCGAAAATGCAGGATCGTGGGCGAGGGAATCGTGATCTTCGGAATAGTACCGGGTGAAATGACGCTCTTCAGGAATTTGAAGTCGTCGACGAAGATCGGCTTCACGCGCGCGAGCTTGCCGGTGATCTGCATGGCGGGCGGCTGTTGCAGCACCACGCCATCGGCCGTGTGGAACCGGACAGGCACTTTTGAGGGCGTCATCGCGACGTTTTCAAAACTCAGCAGGAAATCACGCTGCCATCCGCCGCGATTGTATTCGCCGTCGGTGACCGCCTTGAAGCCAATATCTTCCTGCAGCTTGACGACAGCCGGGATCGCTTCGCGTTGAATGTCGCGCAGCGCATCTTCGGAGAGCTTGCCCGCCTCGAAAGCCTTGCGCGCCTGACGGACATTGTCAGGCCTGATAAGTGAGCCGACCTGGTCGGCGCGGAACGGCGGCTTCGATCGTTGAGACATGCAACCTCCAGGAACAGCTCCGCTTCAAGGGGCCATTTTCGCGCTCCCTGATAGTCGACTGCGCGCCAGAATCAAAGCGGCTAAATCAGACAGGCGCCGTGGTTGCGTCGTATTCGAACAACCAGTCGTATCGCGTGCGTGTTTTTTCCGGCGTCCACTCCTGCGCGACATAAGCGACCGCCGCAGCGTCATCAGCCAGAACGGGATTATGAAACCGTTGTCCTGCCGCAGTGGACCCGAGAACGATTTTTCGTGTGCGCTCGACGCGCGCGTTCTGGAAGCGCTTCAACCCGTCCTCGATCGTGGGCGATGCATCAAGGCAGCGAGCGAGCACGAAGCCGTCCTCAATCGCCATGATCGCGCCCTGCGCCAGAAACGGAAGTGTGGGATGGGAAGCGTCGCCCATCAGCGTCACGCGTCCATCGACCCACACGTCCAGAGGGGTGCGGCCCACCAGCGCCCACTTGTAGGGCTGATCAACCTTCTGGATGATCTCGTGAACGAGCGGATGCCAGTTGGTGAAATCCGCAGCGCATTCTTCCTTGGTGCCGGGCGTCGTCCACGATTCCACTTTCCAGTCGGCGCGTTCTCCGAAGCCCACAAAATTCATCAGTTCGCCGCCGCGCAGCGGATAGGTGATGACATGCCCACCGGGTCCCACCCAGTTCGTGCCCACCAGACGCTGCAGCTCTGTTGACAGAACAGCGCGCCGCGCAAGCCCGCGCCATGCGATGATGCCCATGAACTCGCTGGCGCCGTCGCCATGCATCTGCTGGCGCAGGCGCGAGTGGACGCCGTCCGCGCCCACGATGCAGTCGCCTTCGACAACGCGGCCGTCTTCCAGCTTGAGTCGCGCGGCGCCCGGCATGTTCTCATAGCCGACGCACCGCGCCGACGTATGGATGGCGTCTGCTTTCAGCGCCAGCACGCTGTCGCGCAGCACCGCGTGCAAGTCGCCGCGATGGACAAACCAGTACGGCGCGCCAAAGCGCTGCACCGAGTCTTCGCCAAGATCAAAAAGCTTGAACGTCTGTCCCGTGTTCCAGATCCGGACTTCCTTGCCGGCGGCGACGCAGACAATCCGCTCCAGCTCTTTTTCAAGACCCAGCGCGCGCAGCACGCGCGATCCGTTGGCGGCGATCTGCACGCCCGCGCCAAGCTCGGCGAGTTTCGACGCCTGCTCGTAGACGTCGACGTCATAGCCCCTCTGCAGCAGCGCCAGAGCTGCCGTGAGCCCGCCAATCCCTGCGCCTGCGATAAGCACGTGCGGTTTGCTGGCCAAGCCTGGTTCTCCAAATTAAATGCGACGTGCGCACGGTTGACACCGGCGAGCGCCCCTCCGAAGGATGCCGCCAGACGAATACACGGAGGAGACATGCCCCGCCAGACCCGCCGGGTCATCACCGGCCATGACGCACACGGCAAGGCCATCGTTGTCGCGGACGAAAGCGCGCCCAACGTAAAGGTGCGGACGGTTGGAAATCTGACGTCCACACTCGTGTGGGTGACAGATGAGTCCCCCGCAAATATTGAGTCGTCCCTCGACCCATCTCTTCGCGAGACCGGTGTTGCGCCGCCTCCCGCTGGGTCGATCCTGCGCATCGTCGATTTTCCGCCCGAGGCTGAAGCGGGCGCGGTTGATAACGCCGCCATGCTGCGGGAAATGGGCCTGACCGAATCAGCCAGCGATTCGCCTGCCAGACACGCCTCGATGCATCGCACGCGCAGCATCGACTACGCCATCGTGCTGGAAGGCGAGATCGACATGCTGCTCGATGATTCGGAAGTTCACCTGAAGGCGGGCGACGTCCTCATCCAGAAGGCGACCAACCACGCCTGGGTGAATCGCAGCCACACATCATGCCGCATAGCGTTCGTTCTCATCGACGCAATCGAGCCAGAAGCCTGGAAGGCGCAGGACGCATGAAAAGCGATATCAACCGGGATGCTGACGAAACCCGCCCATGGGTGGGCCGGCCTCTGCCGCGTCTGGAAGACGAACGCCTCGTGCAGGGCGCAGGCAAATATTCTGATGACATCGTGTTCGATGGCCAGACATTCGCGCTCTTTCTGCGTTCGCCGCACGCCCACGCGCTGATCAAATCGATTGACGTGAGCGGGGCGCAGGCGATGCGCGGCGTGCTGGGCGCCTTCACAATTGGCGATTACATCGCTGATGGGTGCGACAGAATCCCGCTGACGCCCGTGCCGGCGGGCGCGCTGAACGTCGACGACCCCGCCTTCAAGCCGACAGCGGAGCGGCCGGTTTTCGTCTCGCAGCAATGGCCGCTCGCAAAAGACCGCGTGCGCTTTCCCGGCGAAGCCGTCGCGATGGTGGTTGCAGAAACTCTGGCGCAGGCGCGCGATGCGTTGGAGTTGATTGCGGTTGAATATGAGCCGCTTCCAGCTGTCACCGACGCAGCAATGGCGGCAGGCGCGGAGGCGCCGCAACTCTGGGACGCGTGCCCGCAGAATGTGGCGTTCGACAATTCATTCGGAGATGCGGCTCACGTCGAGGCGGCGCTCGCACGTGCGCATCTTGTTGTCGAAGAAATATTTCGCAATCCGCGCATCGTCGTCGCATTCATGGAGCCGCGCGCGGCGAACGCGCGCATCGAGAGCTATGGAAAGCTCGCGCTCTACACCGGCT
>CANMLK010000090.1 GCA_947498445.1 Beijerinckiaceae bacterium | reverse complement strand
AACGAAATCTCATCGAGCGCTTCTTCCTGAAGCTCAAACACTTCAGGCGCATCGCAACGCGCTACGAACAAACACCGAGAGCATTCATGTCCATGCTATCAATCGTCAGCGCGCATATTTGGACACGATGAATGTCAACGCGCTCTAGGAGCAAAATGATACATTCATGTAATTCGACTGCAACCTAAATTTTAGGTCTTCGCACAGGCACGTTACGAGCTCTTACACGCATTGAGCGGCAACATGTTCGCCACCGCCTCCATGGTGCGCAGGTCGGCCAGAAAGGACTGAATGTCCAGGTCCTCTACATAGACGAGAGCTTGCCGCGCAGACTTCAATATCCGATCAAGCGCTTCAGCGGGCGAGCCGTTCTTCATACCGGACAGGCCTCGGCGAGAATACGGTGACGAAACCGTTTGGCGAGCCCGGTCGCAATCACCACATCGACCCGCACCCCAAGAAGAGATTCGAGTTCAGCCTGCAGGCCCCCAATGTCGAAGTATGTTGTGCTGGGCAGCGTATCCACGAGAATGTCGAGATCGCTCCCCTCATCGTCATCCCGCCGCACGGCCGACCCGAATACGCGCGGGTTCGCCACGCGGTAGCGAGACACCATCGCACGAATGGCGTCGCGATGCTTTTCAAGCGCCTCTGAGGGCTTCATCGCCAAACACCCCTCTCCAGCCCGGCCGACCCAGCAAACCGGGCCGATTGTGAATCGGCCCGGCGCTTATGGGAGTCTATCAGCAACAGGCCGGTGACCCCGCCTGCCGCCGCAATTTAAGCCTTCTTCTTCGTGTCGCCGTCGACTTCCTTGAAGTCGGCGTCGATGACGTCGTCCTGCTTGGCCTGCGCGTCGGCCTCGCCTGCGGGCGCTTCCGCTCCCGCCTGCTGGGACTTGTACATCGCTTCGCCAAGCTTCATCGACGCCTGCGCGACTTCGTTGGAGCGGGCCTTGATGGCCTCCACGTCATCGCCTTCAAGCGCCGTCTTGAGCCCGGTGATCGCCGCCTCGATGGCGCCCTTGTCGGCCTCGGAGACCTTGTCGCCAAATTCCTTCAACGACTTCTCCGCCGAATGAACCATGGCTTCGCCCTGGTTCTTCGTGTCCACGACTTCGCGGCGCTTCTTGTCCTCGGAGGCGTGCTCCTCGGCGTCCTTCACCATCTTGTCGATGTCGGAATCGCTAAGACCGCCCGAGGCCTGGATGCGAATCTGCTGCTCCTTGCTGGTGGCCTTGTCCTTCGCCGTCACCGACACGATGCCGTTGGCGTCGATGTCGAAAGTCACCTCGACCTGCGGCACGCCGCGCGGCGCGGGCGGGATGCCGACAAGATCGAACTGGCCGAGCATCTTGTTGTCAGCCGCCATCTCGCGCTCACCCTGGAACACCCGGATCGTCACGGCTGTCTGATTGTCCTCAGCGGTGGAGAAGACCTGGCCCTTCTTGGTCGGGATGGTTGTGTTGCGGTCGATGAGGCGCGTAAACACGCCGCCCAGCGTCTCGATGCCCAGCGACAGCGGAGTGACGTCGAGCAGCAGCACGTCCTTCACGTCGCCCTGAAGCACGCCAGCCTGCACGGCGGCGCCAATGGCGACCACTTCGTCAGGGTTGACGCCCTTGTGAGGCTCCTTGCCGAAGAAGGACTTCACGACTTCCTGCACCTTGGGCATGCGCGTCATGCCGCCGACGAGCACGACTTCGTCGATCTCGCCCGGTGTTAGGCCGGCGTCCTTGAGCGCCTTGCGGCAAGGCTCGATGGTGCGCTGGATGAGGTCGTCCACCAGCGCCTCGAACTTGGCGCGGGTGAGCTTCAGCGCCAGATGCTTGGGGCCCGACGCATCCGCCGTGATGTAGGGCAGGTTGATGTCGGTCTGCGCTGCGGAGGACAGTTCGATCTTCGCCTTCTCAGCGGCTTCCTTGAGGCGCTGCAGGGCGAGCTTGTCCTTCGTCAGGTCAATGCCCTGCTCTTTCTTGAATTCCGCCGCGAAATATTCGACGAGGCGCATGTCGAAGTCTTCACCGCCGAGGAATGTGTCGCCGTTGGTGGACTTCACCTCGAACACGCCGTCGCCGATCTCGAGGATCGACACGTCGAACGTGCCGCCGCCAAGATCGTAGACCGCGATGGTGCCGGCGCCCTTCTTGTCGAGGCCATAGGCGAGCGCGGCCGCCGTGGGCTCGTTGATGATGCGCAGCACTTCAAGACCGGCGATCTTGCCGGCGTCCTTGGTGGCCTGACGCTGGGCGTCGTTGAAGTAAGCCGGCACGGTGATGACGGCCTGCGTCACGGTCTGGCCGAGATAGGCCTCCGCCGTTTCCTTCATCTTCTGGAGCGTGAAGGCGGAAATCTGCGAGGGGGAATATTGCTTGCCGTCCGCGCCGACCCATGCGTCGCCGTTTCCGCCCTTGATGATGTGGTACGGGACGAGATTCATGTCCTTCTGGGTCATCGGATCTTCGAACGTGCGCCCGATGAGGCGCTTGATCGCAAAGAACGTGCGCTCGGGGTTGGTGACAGCCTGACGCTTTGCGGGCTGGCCGACCAGCCGCTCGCCGTCGTCAGTGAACGCGACGATCGAAGGCGTGGTGCGTGCGCCTTCCGAATTTTCGATAACCTTGGGAGTTGACCCCTCCATCACTGCGACGCAGCTGTTGGTGGTGCCCAGATCGATGCCAATGACTTTAGCCATACTCATTTCCTTTTCGACGCAGGACCCCGGACCCCGAAGCGGTCCGGTCGAGGGCAGGCCCGGGCCCTTTTGAAGAGCTGGCCCGCCGGTCCCCGATGTTCCCGAGATTGTGATCGCCGCGGCGAACCGCAAGGCTAACCGACATATAGGAGGCGTGATTTTACGTCGCAAGCGGCGGAAAGCTTCTTGGCGGACGTTTATGAAAACCGCTCAAGGCCTCCCCGACACCCACACCAGTCGTTTACAAATTGTGTCAGGAATGGTTTGGAAGGGTCAGGGACTGACTGATGCGCACCGTTTTCGCCTCCATATTCGCTGTTGCACTTGCGGCGCTCGCCAGCGCCTCGCCTTTGTGCGCGCAATTGCAGCTGCCGGGCGCGGTGCAGGGCCACGCGCCAAGCGCCCCTGTCGACCGCGTGCCACAGGCCGCGCCCACTGGCGTCGCGGTGCGTGCGCCAGTTGAAACCGGCCTCATGGGGCGGGAGCTTCGCCAAAACGGCGTAAATGGGCTCATCAACTTTCAGAGGCAGGGCGAACTGGCGATTTCGCGTCTGGTTCTCAGTGGCGAGCGGATTTCGAACCGTCGGGAAGTTTGCCGTATAGAGGTCGAAGGCGGTCCCTTCATGGCGTCGCCGCAAAGCAGGCTTGGCGGACTGAAGCGTTACGCCATCAAGATTCCCGCCTGTCCATTCACCTTCGTGGTGCTGGACGCTGCGATCCTCGCCACCGTTTCAGAGGGCGCCGCCCCGGTTCAGCCGGCCGCCTCCGCCCGCCCCGACAATCGAGCTGGCAACACCGCCGGAATGTGCGCCTTCACGCAGGCTGATTGCGTGGTTCATATCGGCGGCGTCTGGGGCCCCGCTGGCTCTTCAATCTCCAAGGGTGAAGTCGATCAGGTTCTGAAGGCCCGTTCCGCCGCAGAAAAGAATGCGCTCGCGAACTACCGCGCGCTGATCTCGCAGGCGAAGGGCGACCGCCAGAAAATCCGCGCGATTGCGGCGGAACAGGCCAGCTTTTCCTCAAAGCGCGCCGAACAATGCACCGATTACGACCGCGAGGAAGTTCACGGATTTTGCTCGGCGCGGGTTACGGAAGCGCGGGCCGTAGCGCTGCGCACCGAACTCAATCCAACCGCTTTCGAGACCGAAAGCAACGCGCCGGAGCGTAAACCCGCGCCACGCCCACGGCCACGGCCAGCAGCGCAAAGCCAGCAACAGAACGCGCAGCCCCCCGGCGCGCCTCTTTCGTTTGGCCGGTAATTTTCTTAGTCCGGCGCCGTCCGCCCTGCCTCCCAGCCAAGCAAGGCGCGCTTGCGCGTGAGGCCCCAGTGATAGCCCGTCAGGGCGCCGCCAGAGCCAATCACCCGGTGGCAAGGCACAACAAAAGAAATCGGATTGCGCCCGACAGCCGCGCCCACGGCGCGGGCGGCCTTGGGAGAGCCGACGCTACGGGCGACGTCCGCATATGTCGCGGCGCGGCCCAGCGGAATCCGCAACAGCGTTTCCCAGACACGGACCTCGAAATCGGACCCGATCATCACAACACGCAGCGGCCTGTCGGCGCGCCATTCAGCCGGATCGAACGCCCGGGCGACGTAGGGCGCAGCCGCAGCCTGATCCTCGACGAAGCTCGCGCGCGGCCAGCGCCGACGCATGTCGTCGAGCGCCGCCGCCTGCCCCCCTTCGTCAACAAAGCCCAATCCAGCCAGCCCGCGCGGGGCGATGATCGCGAGCGCCTCGCCGAAGGGTGAGGCGTGGAAGCCAAAGCGCATTTGCAGCCCCTCCCCGCCGCGACGAAATTCGCCCGGGCTCATGGCCTCGTGGACGACAAACAGGTCGTGCAGCCGTCCGGGGCCGGACAGCCCCAGTTCGTAAGCCACATCCAGAACGGAGGCCGAGTCACGCAAAAGTCCGCGCGCCCGGTCAAGGGTGATCGCTTGCAGGAAGTCCTTGGGCGTCAGCCCCGCCCAGCGCCGGACCAGCGCTGTCAGATGCTGCGGCGACAGGCCCACATGGGCGGCGATGTCCTCGATGGAGGGCTGGCGCTTCAACTGGGCGGACACGAATTCGATGGCGCCGCGCACGTGCGCGTAATCGCTCGCGTCAGGTTTTGCGGCAGGCCCTTTCGAGCCGGACGCAGCACGGTTCAGAATGTTGGCTTCTTGACTCATGTGGCGAAGATGCGCCCGGCAAGCGTCCCGCGCCACCCGAAAACGCTGATAGTGCAGACGCCCGGTTTACAGCCCGGCGCGGCGGGTCCAGTCTACGAGCGTGGCGGATGCAGATACGCGCCGAGCCGGGAGGACACACCCATGCATATCGAAGTTGGCGTCATCGATACGGTGCGAATGAACGCGGCCCATGCGGCTGCAGCTGGCGTGATGGCCGCCCAGTCCCGGCATCTTTTGAACCCGGTCGAGCTGGCGAAAACCGTGCTCGCAGGCATGACGTTTTCTGTGCTCATGCAAATTTGGCACGCGCCCGTTGGCCCCTCCGAACTGCACATCATCGGCGCCACCAGCATTTATCTTTTATTCGGCTTTGCGCCGTCGCTGCTGGGTTTTGGGGTTGGCCTGTTTCTTCAGGCGGTTCTGTTCGAGCAGAAAGACCTCCTGCACTGGGGCGTCAACGCGCTCTCGTTGATGCTCCCGCTGATCGTGATGCACACGACTTTTGGCCGGAAGCTGAAGGGAAACTTTGCGGAAAGACTGACGTTGGGTCGCGTGTTTCGGCTCGACGCCGTTTATTACGCGGGCGTCGTCGGCATGGTCGGGTTCTGGCTGATGATCTCCAACGACCCTGCGCCACTTGCGGACTGGCCGCGCTGGGCGGTTTATTATCTGCCGGTGTTTGCGGCGGAAGCCGTCCTGACGTTCGTAACGGTAAAACTGCTTTGGCTGCGCCGGAACAAGCCATCCATCGCACGGCTCACGGACATTCCGCAGCTGCGGCTCGTCTAAAGGATCGACGATAGAAAGCGCGGCTCACGAGTAGCGCGGGCCGCGCTTTGCCTCCGCCAGCGCGCGCGACAGCCCACCGGCGAACTCGGCGCGGGCGGCTGGACCCAGAAAGCCAGCGACTTCCACTTCGCGATTTCTCGAGACGAGCGCCACGCGGGTTAGCCCAAAATCTTCGTCCTCCTCGCGCACGAGGCGCACCCAGATGGGGTTCCAGCACCACTCGGCGCGTTCACCGCCAGGGGAGACTTTGGCGAGCTTCAGCTCCAGCGCAGTGACGGACACATCCTCGTAGGCGCGGGCGTCACGGAAGTTCACCCGGAACGCCCACCAGAAGAGCAGAACGTCGAGCCCCATGAAGCCGACGACCGGCCATGCGCCCAGAATGAGGAAGGGCAAGGTGGTGAAAAAGGCCGCGCCACAGAAAATGATCAGCAGAAGCCTGAAGTTCTGCTGGCTCAAGGAGCGATGCGGCCTGATGCGCGCCGCGAATATCTGTGCGTTGCAGGAATTGGTGGTGTTCAAACCGTGACGCTCCAGCGGTCCTCGCTATTATAGCAGCGCCATGCCCTTAAAAAAGCCCACTGCCCCCGCGCCCACTCGTCGCGCCGTCCCCGCCAGCAAACGCGCGAAGGCGCGCCCTGAGGCGCCTGCGATTAACCCGGCGCCCGCCGGGATCGTGTCCCGTTCAACGCCCAAGCGCCCCTTGCCCAAGGCCGTTCAGGCTGTTTTGGCCCGCAAGAGCATGCCGCGCGCAATTGGGCCGCAGATCATTGAGGAAATTTTTTCGCGCTTCCACAAGGCGATGCCCGAGCCCAAGGGCGAGCTGGAATACGTCAACGCCTTCACGCTGCTTGTCGCCGTTGTGCTGTCGGCGCAGGCCACGGACGTGGGCGTCAACAAGGCGACGCGGCCCCTGTTCGCCATCGCTGACACGCCGCAGAAAATGCTGGCGCTCGGGGAAGAAAAAGTGCGCGAGCATGTGAAGACAATCGGGCTGTTTCGCACCAAGGCGAAGAACGTGGTCGAACTGTCACGCCAGCTGATCGAACGGTTCTGCGGGCAAGTGCCGGCCGATCGCGACGCTCTCGTGACGCTGCCCGGCGTCGGGCGCAAGACCGCCAACGTCGTGCTCAACATGGCGTTCGGGTACGAAACCATGGCGGTCGATACGCATATCTTTCGACTGGCGAACCGCTTGAAGCTCGCGCCGGGGAAAACGCCCGAACAGGTGGAGGCCGGTCTGGAAAAGCGCGTGCCAAAGCATTTTCGCCTGCACGCACACCACTGGCTCATTTTGCACGGACGCTATACGTGCAAGGCGCTGCGTCCTGAATGCGAACGCTGCGTCGTGTCTGACCTTTGCACGTCCGCCGACAAGCGCGTGCCGTAGTGGGTTTTAATCTTTTACTAAAATGCTGTTTTTCTCGCCGCCCAAAGGAGGTAGCCAAGGGCTCCCATTAGCGGCCAAGCTGCGACTGTGCCTATGATCCAAGTCATCGCGCTGTCGCGCGCTATTGCCGCCCAAGCAAGACTAGCCCCGAAACTGATCGCGATAATCGCTAATGCTTCGATCCATCCGAAAAAATAGAAAATTGCGACCACAAACGCGAGGCGAAATACCATCAGTACAGCCCCGGTGCCATCGGCGAACAGGCCAACCATCTGGCTGGATCCCCGAACGCCGCGTATTCTCGCTCTTACCCAGCGCTGGTTTTCGAAAGCTGCAATTGAGAGAGCGGCGGAAAGAAGATAAATAATCCACACAATTTTCCCCTCTGTTTGAACGACTACCAGTCAACTGGAAGAGTTTTTATCATAAATGCCGCGATTGACGCTCGGGGTCTCGTCAGCTCGTCAGCCACAGCCCCACAAAGCCGACGCTGCCCACAATAATGCGCCACCACGCAAATGGCGCGAAGCCCCGCGCCGCTACGAAGCCGAGGAACCCGCGCACGACAATGAGCGCGGCAAAGAACGCGGCGACGAAACCGACGCCAATCGACGCCAGATCATCGGCCGTGAGTATCTTGTAATTCTTCATCAGGTCGTAGGTGAAGGCGCCCGCCATCGTGGGCATCGCCAGCCAGAAAGAGAACTCCGCCGCCGTGCGCTTGTCTGCGCCAGATAGCATCGCGCCGACAATCGTCGCGCCCGAACGCGAGACGCCGGGGACCATCGCAAGGCATTGCCACAAGCCGATCTTGACGCACATGGGGAGGGAGAAATCCATCACGTCCTTGTGGGTGTTCTTAAACTTCATGTCGTCGACCGCAAGCAGCACAAGCCCGCCCGAGACCAGCATGGTGCAAACAATCCACGGATTGAACAACACGCCCTTGATGAAGGAATGAGCGAAGGCGCCAATGATCGCCGCCGGCAGGAACGCCACCAGCACGCACAGCACGAAGCGGCGCGCCTTGGGATCGGACGGCAGACCCTTGGCAATGGCCAGAAGCTTGTTGAAGTAAACAAGCAGGATGGCCAGAATCGCGCCGAGCTGGACCAGAACCTCGAACGACTTGCCCGTCGATTCAAACCCCAGAAAATGACCGACCAGCAACAGATGCCCCGTCGAAGACACCGGCAAAAACTCGGTCAGGCCTTCAACAGCGCCGAGAATGAGCGCCTTCAAAATGTCCATGATGTAAAATCCGGGGTCCGTTTGGGGAGGCTAAGCGTGAGCCTGCATACACCCTGGTCACTTTCAGGAAAGTAACCAGTCTTAGAATGAGCGCAGAACTGGTGGGTTTCGCGTCGATTTTCCGCTGCGTAAACCATTCGTTAATCCGCACCGGTGTTTTTGAAGGTCGCCGAGCCCGCGCTCCGGCTGTTCCAGTTTCCGCGTCACAGGGTTGAAGACTTCACGATGGCGATTCTTTTCCACCATCCGCTCTGCCCGCGCTCCCGTTACATCCGCCTCCTTCTCGCCGAATACGGCATGGATATCGAGCTGATTGAGGAGCGCCCCTTCGAGCGCCGACAGGATTTTCTCATCGCAAATCCCGCAGGCGACCTGCCCGTCATGATCGACTCAAACGATTTCGTCGTGCCCGGCGCCTGCACCATCGCTGAATATCTCGATGAAACGCGCGGCCTCGGGCTGGACCGTCGGCTGCTGCCGGAGGGGCCGGCCGAGCGCGTGGAAACGCGTCGCCTTGCCGACTGGTTCAACACGAAGTTCTACCAGGAAGTCAGCGAACCACTGGTGAACGAGAAGGTCTACAAGCGCTACATGCGGCCGGAACTTGGCGGCGGCGGACCAGAAATGGGCGTCGTACGCGCAGCGCGCAGTAACATTCGCTACCATTTGCGCTATATCGGTCACCTGACGGCGACGCGTAAATGGCTGGCGGGGGACAATATGACCCAGGCGGACCTCGCCGCCGCTGCGCACCTGTCGTGCGCGGATTTCGTAGGCGACGTGCCATGGAGCGAAAACGCAGAGGCGAAGGAATGGTACATGCGCATGAAATCGCGCCCGTCCTTCCGCAGCTTGCTGAGCGACCGGCTGCCGGGCATGACGCCGGATCGGGTCTACGCGGACCTCGACTTCTAGACGCGCCCTTCAAAGCCAGACTTCTAGCGAAGGCGAACGACCTCGGCTTTGAGGCCTGCGGCGTCGCCGCGCCGCATTCCATGCCGAACGCGCGCGAACGACTGATGGACTGGCTCGCGCAGGGCGCGCACGGCGATATGGACTGGATGGCGCAGACGGCGGAACGGCGGGCCGATCCGCGAGTCTTGTGGCCAGAGGTGCGCTCGATCATCGTGCTTGCGATGAACTACGGCCCTGAGGAAAATCCCTTCGATGCGCGCAAGAGCGCCCCACGGGACGCAGGGGAAATCTCGGTATACGCGCGCCATCGCGATTATCATGACGTCATCAAGGGCAAGCTGAAAACGCTGGCCCAATGGCTAATGAAAGAAGGGGCGCAAGGTCACGCCGCGGGTGTGAAAGTGTTCGTGGATACGGCGCCGGTGATGGAAAAGCCGTTGGCGCAAGCGGCTGGATTAGGCTGGCAGGGCAAGCACAGCAACCTCGTTTCGCGCGAGCACGGATCATGGCTGTTTCTCGCCACGATCTTCACGACGCTGGACATCGAAACCGATGCGGCTGAGGTCGATCATTGCGGATCTTGCCGCGCGTGTCTTGACGCCTGCCCCACAGCGGCTTTTCCCGCGCCTTACACGCTGGATGCGCGACGCTGCATTTCGTATCTGACCATCGAGCACAAGGGACAGATCGCACGCGAGTTTCGCGCCGCCATCGGCAATCGCATTTATGGATGCGACGATTGTCTGGCCGCCTGCCCCTGGAACAAGTTTGCGAGCGCCGCGCGCGAGATCAAGCTTGTCGCGCGCGAAGACCTCAAGGCGCCGGGCCTTGGCGCGCTGGCCACGCTGGACGACGCAGGATTTCGCGCCCTGTTCTCCGGCTCTCCCGTCAAGCGCGTCGGCCATGCCCGGTTTTTGCGAAACGTGCTGATTGGCATTGGCAATAGTGGCGACAAAGCCCTTCTGCCGCAGGCCCTCTCTGCGCTGGATCATGAGTCCGCGCTTGTGCGCGGGATGGCGGTTTGGGCCTGCGCGCGCCTGATGGACGGGACGTCTTTCATGGAACTCGCGCGCGAACGACTGACACGAGAAGAAGATGAGGACGTGCGCGCCGAGTGGACGCATGAACTCACGTTGGGAGAGCGTGCATGAATTTGTTCGTCCTCGGCTTTGGATATTCAGCGTCGCATTTCGCGCGCACACGCCGCGACGGCTATGCACGGATCGCCGCAACAGCCCGTAGCGCGGAAAAACGCGCAGCGTTGGCGCGCGAGGGAATAGCGGCGTTTGACTTTTCCCCGGGCGTGGAAGATCAGGGTTTGCGCGACGCGCTGGCGGCAACCGACCATCTTCTGGTGTCAATTCCACCTGGCGCACAGGGCGATCCTGCGCTTGCGCAGTTTGCGGACGTGATCAAGTCCGCGCCGCGCCTTCGCTCCATCGTTTACCTGTCGACCATCGGCGTTTATGGCGATCATGCCGGCGCGTGGATCGACGAGTCGACACAGCCTGTGCCTTCAAGCGAGCGCAGCGTGTGGCGTCTTGCCGCCGAGGATGGATGGCGCAAACTTGCGCGCGACAAGGGGATAGCCGCGCATGTGCTGCGCCTTGCCGGCATTTACGGCCCGGGACAGAACGCGCTCGTCAACCTGCGCGCGGGAAACGCCAAACGCATTATCAAAGCCGGACAGGTATTCAACCGCATCCATGTTGAAGATATTGCACGCGCCACCGATGCCGCGTTCGCGTTCGCTGATCCGCATGCGGATCGTGTGTGGAACGTGTGTGATGATGAGCCCGCACCGCCGCAGGATGTGGTGACCTATGCAGCGAACTTGCTTGGCGTCGCGCCGCCCGCCAAGATCGCGTTCGAGACGGCGGACCTTTCGCCCATGGCGCGCAGCTTTTACTCGGAATGCAAACGCTGCTCGAACCGCGCCATGCGCGAGGAATTGGGCGTGCGTCTCGCCTGCCCCACCTATCGCGAGGGCATGGATCAGCTGTTCGCAGCAGGCGACGGGCGCTAGAAACGCACGCCCGTTTGCGCGAACGCCGCGCACGCTTCATCAGTTTGCAAAAAGTCCAGAAACTGCTGCGCTGCAGGGTCCCCCGCCACATATGTGGTGATGGCTGCTGCGTAAGGCAAAACCATTTGCGCCTCGCGCGCGATGAGCCCGGCGTGGGTCACGCCTTCGACGCCGACGATTTCAGTTGTCGGACCAAAGCCGATGGCGCCCATATCGCTTTCGCTCGAAAGCCATTCGTTGATCTGGCTGGATTTGTCGAAGCGCTGGATTTTTGGCGCCACTTCGCGCGCAATTCCAAGCGCTTCTATCGCGTGCCCCATATGTTTGCCTGACGGGGCAGTGGTCAGCAGCACGCGGCTTGCGCGCACAAGCGCCTCGCGCAACGCGTCCATTGATGAAACATCAGGCGCCGCCCCGCCCGCCCACACGACAGCGCTGGTGGCCACTTCGCCAAGATCAACAACGCGCGGCGCGAGGCGCCCCGCAAAGATCAGCGCGTCAATCATGTCACGCGGCAAAAGCACCGCGTCTGCGGGCGGCTCGCCAAGCCCCATGCCCATGCCCATGCGCATGATGATGTTGTGGCCGTGGTCCGTTTCGATTTCCAGCGGGCAATTCAGGCGCGCTTCAAGCGCTGCCTGCAGCGCGCGAACGCCGCGCACTGTCGAGCCGGCGCTGAGTATGCGAAGCGGGGCGATCAGCCCCACACCTCGCGCGCAACATCGACCACGAGTTGCAACTTGCGCACCTCTTCCTCAACGCTGAGCTTGTTGCCGCGTTCGCCGCTTGCAAACCCGCATTGCGGCGACAGCGCAAGCTGTTCGATTGGGCAATGTTTTGCGGCCTCGTCGATGCGGCGTTTGAGATCGTCCTTCGATTCAAGCTTACCTGACTTGGTTGTCACGAGGCCAAGCACGACTGTCTTGCCCTTGGGTACATGACGCAGCGGACGGAAATCGCCAGCGCGGTCGCTGTCGTATTCCAGGAAATACGCATCCACGTTGATCTGGTTGAACAGCACGTCAGCGACGGGCTCGTAACCGCCTTCGGCAACCCATGCGCCTTCAAAATTGCCACGGCACAAATGGATCGCCTTCACCATGTCGGCAGGCGCGCTTGCAACGGCGTCGTTGATGATCTTTGCGTAAGTGCGCGGCAAAGCGTCCGGGTCCTCGCCGATGTTCTGCGCTTCCTTGCGCATGGCGGGGTCGCAGAGATAAGCGAAATTCGTCTCATCGATTTGCAGATAACGGCAGCCGGCCGCCGCAAGATCGGCGATCTCTTCGGCGTAAACGCGCGAAAGATCGGCGTAGAATTCCTGCATGTCGGGGTAAGCCTTGGAATCCACGCCGCCGCGCCCGGCGCGAAAATGCAGGATCGAGGGCGAGGGTATCGTCTGCTTGGGCGTCTGGCGGGCTACCGATTTCACGAACTTGAAATGCTCGACGAAAATGGGTTTGGGCCGCGAGAGCTTGCCCGCAATGTGAAACGCCGAGAGTGGGCGCTCTATATCGCCTTCGGCCGTACGAAACGTCGCGTTCGCGCCGGTCTTCACCGACACGACGTTGTCAAACGACAGCAGGAAGTCCGAGTGCCACAGCGTGCGGCGGAACTCGCCGTCGGTCACGGACTGCAGGCCGATGTCTTCCTGCAGTTTCACCACCTCGCGGATCGCCGCGTCTTCCAGCGCGCGCAGGTCCTGTGCGGCGATTTCGCCCTTGCGGAACCGCTCGCGCTCGGCGAGCAAGGCGGGCGGGCGCAGAAGGCTGCCAACATGATCGGCGCGGAAGGGCGCCATGGCGCGATGCATGCTCATGTAAAAAACTCCTGCCGGGTCTTGTGGAAGACGTCTTCCTGCGGAGACGTCTTCCTGTCGCCTGTGGTTCGGCGATTTCGCGGGCACTTTTGAGTGGCGAAGGCGACTGCGTCAAGTTGGCAAGATTTCCTCAACCCTGAGCAGGCAAGGTGAAACATTGCGCGAGCCACGGGGACTATAGCTGTTGGAATTGGCAATTTATGCAGTCGTCTTGCTGATCTTCGCCGCCACGGGCGCGGCTGTCGGCTGGCTTTTGCACGCGCGGCGCGCCGCCTACCCGTCGCAACAGAACGCTGCGCCCGGCGATCCCGGCGGTCCCGACTTGGCCGCGCTGGCTCCCGGCGTGGCCGAGCTTGAGAGCGCGGCAGATGCTGTGGCCAAAGCGCAGGCCGCCAGCGTGGCGAAGTCGCGCTTTCTGGCGACGATGAGTCACGAAATCCGCACGCCGCTCAATGGCGTCCTGGGCATGGCGGATCTGCTGGCCGACACCCCGCTCGATCCCGAGCAGCGCAATTACGTCGAGGCGATCCGCAGTTCAGGCCAGGCGCTCGCCTCGCTCATCGACGAAATCCTCGATTTGTCGCGCATCGAATCGGGGCGGCTTGAGCTGGTTGAGGCGCCGTTCGATCTCGTGACGCTTCTGGAAAGCGCCGCCGAACTGCTTGCCCCGCGCGCGCAGGACAAGGGGCTGGAGATTGCAACAAGCGTTGCGCCCGGGTTGCCGCGCGCGCTTGCCGGAGACGCTGCGCGCATTCGCCAGGTCGTGCTCAATATGGCGAGCAACGCGATCAAGTTTACGCAAACAGGCGGGGTCGGAATCCGGGCGCAGCGCGCTGGCGCTTTCGTGCGAATTGAAGTGATCGACACGGGCGCCGGCGTCCCGCAATCGCAACGCGACACGATTTTCGAAGATTTCGCGCAAGGCGACCAGACGTCGTCGCGAGCGCAGGGCGGGTCCGGGCTTGGCCTGGCGATTTCGCGCCGCCTTGCAGAGGGCATGGGCGGGGCGCTCACCCTCGCGCAAAGCGGCGAAAAGGGATCGACGTTCGCGTTTGAGTTTCCATTACTTACAAGCGAGGGGGAAACCGGCGAGGGCGTCAGCTCTCTGGCGGGGCGGCGCGCGCTCATCGTCGGGCGCTCGCCTTTCGAGGCGCCGTTTCTGGGCGAGCGGCTTGCCGCCTTTGGCGCCCGCGCCGCCCAGGTGGAAGGCGCTGCGCGCGCTGTGGAATTGCTGGCCGCAGGCGACCCGCCGGACATCGTTATCGTCGATTGCGCCTTGGGAGCTGGCGAAGCGGCGCAAGTGGCTGACGCCGCGCGCGTCGCCGGGGTGGCGCGTAGCCTCATACTTTTTTCCCCGTTCGAACGTCGCGCTCTGGCGCCGTCCACGCTTGGACATTTCGACGGCTGGCTGGTCAAGCCGGTACGCTCCTCAACACTTGTGGCCAGACTCGCGGACGCCGCGCCAGCAGGCGTCGGACCGTCATCGGGGTGCGGCCCGCCCGCCAGCGAAACCGCAGAAATCCTGCTTGCCGAAGACAACGAGATCAACGCGCTC